>DASVWA010000207.1:0-3438 GCA_036389855.1 Pseudonocardiaceae bacterium | reverse complement strand
GGCCTCCTCAGTCGTCATACCCACGGCGCGACCGAGCATGCGGGGCCCTGCCTACTGACGCCCCGGTGCCTACTGACACCCCCGGACGCAACAAGGTCCCGCACCCAACTGGCGTGCGGGACCCGCAGATCCGACCGATCGACGCCGCATGTGTTTTACCAACACACGACATACGCCGAAATCCACCTAGGGATTCCGGGACCGGACCCGGCCGCCTAACAGCGGTTCGGGTGGGAGCAGGCTCCACTTGCCGCTTCCGCCGGAGCGGAAGCTGGTCGCGCCGACAGACTAGCAGTTCCGGCATCACACCGGTGCGCGGCGTGAGAATTAGTGCTATGCGCCTGCGGCCGCAGTAGCTCGGCGACGCCGCCGCGGCGCCGGGTGCTGCGCGTCGACGACGGCGCGCAAGAACTGGCCGGTATAGCTGGTGGCGATCGCGGCGACGTGCTCGGGCGAACCCTCAGCGATCACGGTGCCGCCGGCTGCCCCACCCTCTGGGCCCATGTCGATCACCCAGTCCGACGACTTGATCACATCGATGTTGTGCTCGATGACGATCACGGTGTTGCCCTTGTCGGCCAGCCCGTTAATGACGCCGAGCAGCTTACGGATGTCCTCGAAATGCAAGCCGGTGGTCGGCTCGTCGAGCACGTAGACGGTGCGGCCGGTGGAACGCTTCTGCAGCTCGCTGGCGAGTTTGACGCGCTGGGCTTCCCCGCCGGACAGCGTCGGTGCCGGCTGACCGAGCCGGACATAACCCAGCCCGACGTCCACCAATGTCTTGAGGTGGCGGTGGATCGCCGAGATCGGCTCGAAGAACGTCGCCGCCTCCTCGATCGGCATGTCGAGCACCTCGGCGATGGTCTTGCCCTTGTAGTGCACCTCCAGCGTTTCCCGGTTGTAGCGGGCACCGCCGCAGACCTCGCACGGCACGTAGACATCGGGAAGGAAGTTCATCTCGATCTTGATGGTGCCGTCGCCGGCACAGGCCTCGCAGCGACCACCTTTTACGTTGAACGAGAACCGCCCGGGCTGGTAACCGCGGACCTTCGCCTCGGTGGTGGCGGCGAAGAGCTTGCGGATTCGATCGAACACGCCGGTGTAGGTCGCGGGATTGGACCGCGGGGTACGCCCGATCGGTGACTGGTCGACCCGGACCAACTTGTCAACCTCATCAAGGCCGGTGACCCGGGTGTGCCGCCCGGGTACCTGCCGGGCGCCGTTGAGCCGATTCGCCAGCACGGTCGCGAGGATGTCGTTGACCAGGGTTGACTTGCCCGAGCCAGACACACCGGTGACCGAGATCAGGCAGCCGAGCGGGAAGGACACGTCGATGCCGCGCAGGTTGTGCTCGCGCGCCCCGATCACGGTCAGCCGTCGCGACCGGTCTACCGGGCGCCGGACGGTCGGGATCGGGATGCTGCGCCGGCCCGACAGGTAGGCGCCGGTGATCGAGGTGTCATGCCGCTCCAACTCATGAAACGGACCGCTGTGCACCACCTGACCGCCGTGCTCCCCCGCGCCCGGACCGATGTCCACGACCCAGTCGGAGGTGCGGATGGTTTCCTCGTCGTGCTCGACCACGATCAGCGTGTTGCCCAGATCGCGCAGTCTGGTGAGGGTGGCCAGCAGCCGGTGGTTGTCCCGCTGGTGCAGGCCGATCGACGGCTCATCGAGCACGTAGAGGACCCCGACCAACCCGGAGCCGATCTGGGTGGCCAGCCGGATCCGCTGCGCCTCACCACCGGACAGCGTGGCCGAGGCGCGGTCCAGGGATAGGTAGTCCAGCCCGACATCGAGCAGGAAACGCAGCCGAGCCTGGATCTCCTTGAGCACTGCACCGGCGATCATCGCCTGCCGGTGGTCCAGCAGCAGGCCCTCGAGGAAGGCCGCGGCGTCGCGGACGGACAGCGCGGAGACGTCGGCGATGGATTTCTTGCCGTCCGTGGTGTGGGTAAGGGTGACCGCCAGGATCTCGGGCTTAAGCCGGGTGCCGCGGCAGCCGGGGCAGGGCACCTCCCGCATGTAGCCGTCGTACTTCTCCCGCATGTACTCCGACTCGGTCTGGCTCATCCGGCGTTCGAGGAACGGGATGACGCCTTCGAAGGCGGCGTAGTAGGCGCGCTCGCGGCCGTAGCGGTTGCGGTAACGGACATGCACCTGGTCGTCGGTTCCGTGCAGCACCGCCTTCTGGGCGCTGGCCGGCAGCCGTCGCCACGGGATGTCCGCCCGGAACCCGACAGTCTCGGCCAGCGCCTCGAGCAGCCGCTGGAAGTAGTCCGAGGTCTGCCCGGTAGCCCACGGCGCGATCGCGCCCTCGGCCAGCGAAAGCTCCTCGTCGGGCACTACCAGCTCGGGATCGACCTCCTTGCGCACCCCGATCCCGGTGCACTCCGGGCAGGCGCCGTAGGGCGAGTTGAACGAGAACGACCGCGGTTCCAGATCGTCGACGCCGATGGGGTGGCCGTTCGGGCAGGCCATCCGCTCGGAGAACCGGCGCTGCCGGTGCGGGTCGTGCTCGTCGCGGTCCACGAAATCGAGCACGACCAGGCCGTCGGCCAGCCGCAGTGCGGTCTCGACCGAGTCGGTGAGCCGCTGCTTGGCGCTGTCCTTGACCGAGAGCCGGTCGACCACGACGGAGATGTCGTGCTTGTCCTGCCGCTTGAGCCTGGGTGGGTCAGTCAGCGGGTGCACGGTGCCGTCGACGAGCACGCGGGCATAACCCTGGGACTGCAATTCGGCGAAGAGGTCGACGAACTCGCCCTT
The DNA here is from genome assembly GCA_036389855.1 of Pseudonocardiaceae bacterium. Taxonomy (GTDB): domain Bacteria; phylum Actinomycetota; class Actinomycetes; order Mycobacteriales; family Pseudonocardiaceae. Next base: position 672 of record DASVWA010000207.1, on the reverse strand, counting down.
GCGGGTCCGCACCACCGGCGCCAGGACCTGGAACCGGGTGCCCGCCTGCAGGGCCAGTACCTGGTCGACGATCTGCTGCGGGGCCTGTCGGGAGATCAGCTCGCCGCAGATTGGGCAGTGTGGCTCTCCGGCCCGGGCGTACAGCAGGCGCAGGTAGTCGTGCACTTCGGTGATGGTGCCGACGGTGGAACGGGGGTTGCGGCTGGTTGACTTCTGGTCGATTGAGACTGCAGGCGACAGACCCTCGATGAAGTCGACGTCGGGCTTGTCCATCTGCCCGAGAAACTGGCGCGCGTAGGCCGAAAGCGACTCGACGTACCTGCGCTGACCTTCCGCGAAGATCGTGTCGAAGGCCAGGCTCGACTTCCCCGAGCCGGAGAGACCGGTGAAGACGATCAACGCGTCTCGAGGCAGGTCGAGCGAGACATCCTTGAGGTTGTGCTCACGCGCTCCGCGCACGATCAGGCGGTCCACAGTGCTCTTTTCACGCGTCGTTCGGCCTCTTTGGGGCAGATCTTGGCTGCAGCAGCCGGGCAACAGGCAGCGGTGCCCATGCTAAGCGAGCGGTCCGACAGTTCCCTGCCACGCGGTTTCCCGAGGAGGACCGGTTCTTCGGGCGAAGTGTGCTCCGGGCTGATTAGGGTCGTGGGGTGACCGACGCCTCCTCGATCG
>DASVWA010000206.1:0-5069 GCA_036389855.1 Pseudonocardiaceae bacterium | reverse complement strand
CATGAGACCTGGCCGTCCTGCGGAGGCTCCGGGATTTGAACCCGGGAGGGGGCGTAACCCCCAACCGCATTAGCAGTGCGGCGCCATAGACCAGACTAGGCGAAGCCTCCCGGGGCCTTTCGAGGCCGCCAGGCGATCAGCGTACACAGCGTGCCCTCGACCGGGCAAAGCGGGTAGCCGGCCGCTCGACGTCGTCAACGCTGCTGGTCACAGGCTCATGCGCGCCGGGTTGTCAGACCCGCGCCGTACGGTTGGACCCATGAGCGAGCCGCTGGTGGAGATGGTTGTGGGTCGGCCACGGCCAGGGCTCAGTCCGCTGGTCGCGGGCTACACCGGCTACCGGATCGAGGGCGCCGAACCCGGGGTGCATCGCGGTCTGCCTTCCCGTCACCTCACCTTCATCGTCACCCTCGACGGCACCGTGGACCTTGCGGCAATGCCCGATCCCACCCTGCCCCCGGCCTCGTTCGTCGCACTGGCCGGCGGGCTGCACGCCACCCCAGCTCTGATCACCCACAACGGCCACCAGCACGGCATCCAGTTGAGCCTCACCCCACTGGGAACCCGGGTCCTGCTTGGGCTGCCCGCCGGCGAGTTGGCCTCTGCCGTCGTCGATCTGGACACACTGCTGGGGCCCCTCGCCGGTGAACTCGTCGATCGGCTGCGAACCGCGCGCACCTGGACCGAGCGGTTCCTTGAACTGGACTGCGCCCTGGCCGGCATCGCCCGCCAACGGGAACGGGATGGATTGGCACCGGAGCTCGGGTGGGCCTGGCAGCGGCTGACCACCTGCCATGGCCGGGTCAAGGTCAGCACTCTGGCCGAGAGCATCGGGTGGAGCAGACGGCACCTGGGTGAGCGCTTCCGGCGCGAATTCGGCCTGAGTCCGAAGGTGGCCAGTCGGGTGATGCGGTTCGACGTCGCCCACCGCATGCTTCGAAGCGCCGCACGCCCAGGTCTGGCCGAAATCGCGGCTCGCTGTGGCTACGCCGACCAGGCCCACCTGACCCGGGAGTGGCGAGAGCTAGCCGGCTGCACTCCATCGACCTGGCTGGCCGAAGAGTTCCCATCCGTTCAAGACGACGAGCACACCGAGGACCATCCTGGACGCCATGACCGATAACACTCCTGCACCCACCATCTGGCCGTGCCTGTCCTACTCCGACCAGCGTGCCGCGATCCGCTTCCTCATCGAAGCCTTCGGCTTCGATGAGACGCTCGTCGTCCCCGGTGAGAGGGACGGCCAAATCGTGCATGTCGAGCTGCGCTGGCCTGAAGGCGGCGGCATCATGTTCGGGTCTGGCGAGGGCGAGTTCGCCGTGAAGCCGGGAAACGCATCGCTTTACGTGGTTACCGACGCGCCGGATGCCCTATTCGAGCGTGCCACGGCGGCCGGCGCTGAACTCGTCCGAGGGCTCAAGGACGAGGACTATGGCTCGCGCGGCTTCACTGTCCGCGACCCGGAGGGCAACCTCTGGAGCTTCGGCACCTACCGCGGGGCCTGACGAGCGATTCCATTACGTCACACGTTCCGCAGTACAAAAAGTCGTACACCGTGTGCCATGGCGACGATAACGTTCCGGACGGACGACGAGAGCGAACGGGCGGCGACCATCAGCGCCAACGGCCGCAGTGCCTCGGCGGCGATCAGGGATGCCTGATTTACGAGGCACAGCGGCAGGATAACGAGCGGCTGAGGGCCGAAGCCGTGGCTCTTGCTGCAGGCCATGAGCAGCGGGGGGCGCGTTATGCAGTCGTCGTGCAGTCCGACCTGCTTCCGCTGTCCACCTGGCTCGTTGCGTCGACATCGACCGCCGCACGACCTGGATCCTTCAGACCGGAGATCGAGGTTGAATGCACCTCGACGCTAGTGCTGGCCGAGCAAACCACAGCCGTCGATCCGCAACGGATGGGAACCCTGCGTCGGCCGGCTCTCGCTGCTCGAAATGACGGAACTCGATGCCGCACTACGTACCGTTCTCGCCCTCCGGTGACCTCAGTGCTACAAAGGGCGCGAGCGCATTCGGGTTGCGCAATGCGTCGAAGCTGACCGCGCGCGCGGGATCGACCCCGGTGAGGATTTTCTTCACCGGCACTTCGCACTTCTTGCCGTTGAGAGTCCGGGGCACCTCGTCGATCGCGATAAACTGATCGGGCACGTGCCGCGGCGACAAGCTATCCCGAAGCACCGCGCGCAACCGCGGCTCGACGTCATTCAGCGACACTTCGGCAGCCAGCACCAGGAAACAGAGCAACTCGGCCTCCTGGCCGGTGCCGGAGGTGTCGATGATCAACGAATCGCGGACCTCGTCCAGACCCTCAACCACCGCGTAGAACTCGGCGGTGCCCATTCGCACACCCCCGCGGTTGAGCGTGGCATCCGAGCGGCCGTAGATCACGCAGGAACCGCGGGAAGTGATCTTGATCCAGTCGCCGTGCCGCCATCGGCCCGGGTACATGTCGAAGTATGCCTCGTGCAGCCGCGTGCCGTCCGGATCGTTCCAGAAGGACATCGGCATCGAGGGCATCGGCTTGGTGATCACGAGTTCGCCCACCTCGTCGTGCACTTCCGCGCCGGCCTCGTCCAGCGCCACGACCGCGGCGCCGAGCGCGCGGCAGGAGATCTCGCCCTCCCAGACGCACACGTCGGGCGCGGATCCAACGAAGGCGGTGCACAGGTCGGTTCCCCCGGACACCGAGCAGGTCTGCACGTGCGAGCCAACCTCCTCAGCGATCCAGCGAAACCCCTCAGGAGCTAGCGGCGCTCCGGTCGAACCAATTGCCCGCAGCGCGCTGAGGCCCAGCTCGACGCCTGGGCGCAGGCCGGCCTTGCGGCAGGCCTGGATGAAGGGCGCGGAGGTACCGAAGTAGGTGATGCCCTCGGCTTCGGCCATCCGCCACAGCGCCCCGGTATCGGGGTGCACCGGGCTGCCGTCGTAGAGCACGATCGTTGCGCCCACCAGCAGCCCACTGATCAGGAAATTCCACATCATCCAGCCGGTGGTGGTGAACCAGAAGAACCGCTCCCCCGGCCCCAGATCAGACTGCAGCATCAACACTTTGAGGTGTTCCACGATGATCCCGCCATGGCCCTGCACGATGCCCTTGGGCAGCCCGGTGGTGCCCGAGGAGTACAGCACCCACAGCGGGTGGTCGAAGCTCACCGCCTCGAACGCCAGCCCGGCACCGGAGTGCTCGGCAAGCAGGTCGCCCCATCGGGCAGGCGTCATCGTGGCGCGCAGTGACGGTATCTGCTGGCCCAAGGCGTCCACAGTGGATCGGATGTCGTAGTACTTGCCGCCGTAGCCATACCCGTCCACCGCGATCAGCACGGTGGGCCCCAGCTGGGTGAACCGATCAGCAATCGCTCGGGTCCCGAAATCCGGCGAGCACGAGGCCCACACCGCTCCCAGGCTGGCCGTGGCGAGGAAGGCCACCAGGGTGTCCGGCGAGTTCGGCGCCAGCGCGACCACCCGGTCCCCACGCGAGACACCCAGCGACGTCAACGCCGAGCGCGCTGCGGCCACCCGCTGCCGCAGCTGCCCGAAGCTCACCTGCGCCCGAAAACCGTCCTCGCGGCAGAACAACACCGCCGGATCGTTGTCGCCCTTGCCGGGCCCGGAGGCCAGCGCGCGCTCAGCGTAGTTCAGGGTGGCGCCGGGAAACCACCGTGCGCCTGGCATCGAGGCGTCGGCGAGCACCCGCTGCGGCGCTGTGTGAAACCGGACGCCGGCAAACTCGGCGAAGGCTCCCCAGAAGCCCTCTAGATCGGCCACCGACCAGCGCCACAGTTCGTCATAGTCAGCCACTACCACTCCGCGGGCCGACGCCAACCATGCGCGGAACGCCGCCATCCGCGTGCGAGCGACAGTGGCAGGGTCGGGTTGCCAGAGGAGCCGGGGATTGCCCATACCCCGTTCCTAGCAGGGGCTCAGCGCAAGTGGCAGTCGAACCAGTTGAGCGTGCGGGCCCAGGTTTCGTCGGCGGTGGACTGGTCGGTGTCGAGGCAGTAATGCACCAGATCGGTGGCCACCCGGGCGGAATGCGCCGCGTCCCGCAGCTTGTGCACCTCTTCCTCAGCAACCCCGTTGCCGTCTCCGTAGAGGCCAAGCCAGGGACAGCGCAGTTCCGGGGCCGCCTCAACCAGCGCAGGCAACCCGGGTGCCGCCGGCTGCACGACACCGATCCCGTCGACGGTCACCGCGGCACCGACCTTGCACCGGGCGGCGACGATGAGTGCCACCGCACCGCCCAGCCCGAAGCCCACCACTCCGATCCGGTCGGCAGCCAGACCGTGCTGCGCCAGCCAGCGCAGCGAGGCGTCGATGTCGGTGTCGACGGCGTCGGCGGACAGTCTCTCGACGTAGCGGTGCACCTGTTCCGGATCACCGTCCTCGGGAAGTTCATCGACACCGCAACGGTGGTAGAGGTGCGGGATCACCGCCAGCCAGCCCTCACCGGCCAGCCCCTCGGCGAGCTGCCAGACGGTGTCGGTGACGCCGCGGGCATCAGGGACGACAACGATGCCACCACGGATCGCGGATTCTGGTGCAGCGACGGTCAGACGCAGCTCACCGCCGTCGGAGAGCACAATCTCTTCGAGGCTACGTTGCGTCATGGCCCACCCAACTATTCGACGGTGAACACCAGGTGACCGGGCAGCGTACCGGCCCACCGAGCGACACCCCAGAAGATCACCTGTCTGGTGAACCTTTGTGGCGGTTAGGGTGAAGGTCCGCCCCGGCTGCCGCCATGCGGCCACGGAGAGGAGCTGGAATGACCGCGCGCACCAGGGCAGACCTCGACTCGTTGCCGCTCTATGTCCCCGGTCGCAACATCCCAGGCGCGGTGAAGCTGGCCAGTAACGAGGTGTCCGAGGGCCCGTTGCCCAGTGTCGCCGCAGCGATCGCCGACGCCGCCGCAAGCGTTAACCGATACCCGGACAACGGGGTGACCGCACTGCTGCGATGCCTCGCCGCCCGGCTGGACGTGCCGCAGCCCCACCTCGCCACCGGCAGCGGATCGGTGGCGCTGTGCCAGCAGCTGGTGCAAGCCACCTGCGGACACGG
>DASVWA010000205.1:0-22399 GCA_036389855.1 Pseudonocardiaceae bacterium | reverse complement strand
TAGAGTGTGGGTATGCCCGTGAGAACCCCGCTGTGCCCCGGCCGGCAGACACCGATGCGTTCCGTCCCCGCGCACATCCTGCGGCCGGAGTACGTCGGCAAGGCCGCGCCCACCCCCAGCACCGACCCGTGGACGCAGCCGGCTGAGGTGATCGAGGCGATGCGGGTGGCGGGCAAGATCGCCGCGCAGGCGCTCGTCGAGGGTGGCCGGGCCGTCGCGCCGGGCGTCACCACCGACGACGTCGACCGGGTCGTGCACGAATTCCTGCTGGACCACGGCGCCTATCCCTCGACGCTGGGATACAAGGGCTTCCCCAAGTCCTGCTGCACGTCGCTGAATGAGGTGATCTGCCACGGCATTCCGGACTCAACCGTGATCGAGGACGGCGATATCGTGAACATCGACGTCACCGCCTTCATCGGCGGCGTGCACGGGGATACCAACGCGACCTTCCTCGCCGGTGATGCTTCCGACGAGGATCGGTTACTCGTCGAGCGCACCCACGAGGCGATGATGCGGGGGATCCGTGCGGTGCGGCCCGGCCGGCAGCTCAACGTGGTCGGCCGGGTGATCGAGGCCTACGCCAATCGCTTCGGGTATGGGGTGGTCCGCGACTTCACCGGTCACGGCATCGGTCGCTCCTTCCACGGCGGTCTGGTTGTGCTGCATTACGACGAACCTGCCGTGGACACCGTCTTGGAACCCGGAATGACCTTCACCATCGAACCGATGATCACCTTGGGCGTGATCGACTACGACCTGTGGCCCGACGGGTGGACGGTGACCACCAAAGACAAGCAGCGCACGGCACAGTTCGAGCACACCTTGGTGGTCACCGCGGACGGCTCGGAGATCCTGACCCTGCCGTGACCGCCCACCAGCCGAGGAGGTGGCTATGGGCAAGGTTTACCCGCGCATCGACTCGCGGCTCGCTCAGTGGATCGAGGCCCAGCCAGTATTCTTCGTGGCCACCGCGCCGCTGGCAGCCGACGGCTTGGTAAACGTGTCACCGAGGGGCCTAGGTGGCACATTCCGGGTCCTTGACGGGCACACATTCGGCTACGCCGATCTCACCGGCAGCGGCATCGAGACAGTGGCGCACCTGCGGGAGAACGGTCGCATCTGCGTGATGTTCTGTGCCTTCCAGGGTCCCCCGAAGATTCTCCGGCTGCACGGCACCGGCAGCGTAGTGCTGCGCGGTGAACCAGGTTTCGACGCTGCGCTGGAGCCCTTCGCCGCTGCAGTTGCCGTCGGTACCCGAGAGCCTGCGACCAGAGCAGTGGTGCGGGTGGACGTGCACCGGATCAGCGATTCCTGTGGGTACGGCGTTCCGCTGATGGACCTGCGCGCCGAGCGCGATGTGCTTGACTCGTGGTCGGATAACAGGGGACCTGACGGCCTGGCTCGTTATCAGACCGAGCGCAACGCGGTCAGCCTCGACGGCTTGCCCGGCATGGGCTGACGGTGCGCGGCGCTCTGCTGATTGCTGGCACAACCTCGGATGCGGGAAAGAGCGTGCTGGTGGCCGGGATCTGCCGGTGGCTGGTCCGGCGCGGGGTATCGGTGGCGCCGTTCAAGGCACAGAACATGTCCAACAACTCGGTGGTGACCCCCGATGGTGGGGAGATCGGCCGGGCCCAGGCGGTGCAGGCCGCGGCGTGCGGTATCCAGCCCGGCGTGCGGCTGAACCCCGTGCTGCTCAAACCGGGCAATGACCGGTGCGCCCAGGTGGTGGTGCTCGGGCAGGCCAACGGCACCGTATCTGCTGCGTCCTACCGGCACCGCAAGGCGGAGCTTCTCGATGTCGTGGTCGGTGCGCTGTCCGCGTTGCGAGCCGAGCACGATGTGGTGATCTGCGAGGGCGCCGGATCGCCTACCGAGATCAATCTCCGAGACACCGACATCGCCAACATGGGCCTGGCTCGCGCCGCCGAGCTACCGGTGTTGGTCGTCGGGGACATCGACCGCGGCGGCGTGCTCGCGCATCTGTTCGGCACCCTCGCCCTGCTGGCTCCGGCGGACCAGGCGCTGGTCGCCGGATTCCTGATCAACAAGTTCCGCGGTGATCGGGACCTGCTCGCACCAGGGCTGGAGCAGTTACGGGTACTGACCGGCCGCTGCTGCTACGGCGTGCTGCCGTTTCACGATGCCCTGTGGCTGGACGCCGAGGATTCCCTGGCGCACACCCCCGACGGGGCGGTGGGGCGTTGCGCACCGCCGCACGGTTCGCAGTGGCTGCGGGTCGCCGTAGTGCGGCTGCCGCGGATCTCCAATGGCACCGACGTCGACGCGTTGGCCTGTGAACCCGGGGTGGCGGTGCGCTACGTCACCGAACCTTCCCGGCTGGCCGATGCCGACCTGGTGGTGTTGCCTGGCTCGAAGTCCACCGTTGCGGACCTTTTTTGGCTGCGCCGGACTGGGCTGGCCGACGCGGTGGTTTCACACGCCGCCGCGGGGCGGCCGGTGTTCGGCATCTGCGGCGGCTACCAGATGCTGGGGCGCGTCATCGTCGATGACGTCGAGTCCGGTGCCGGGGCGGTGCCAGGGCTGGGACTGCTCGACCTTGAGGTGGTCTTCGACCACGCTAAACACCTGGACCGCCCGTGTGGGACGGCGCTGGGCGAGCCGGTGACCGGTTACGAGATCCATCACGGCCGGGTCGTGCACCGCGGTGATGTCCCGCTGGTAACTGGCATTGAGGATGGTTCCGATGGCGGCCACGTGTTGGGTTGCCACTGGCACGGGCTCTTCGAGAATGACGCCTTCCGTCGCGCCCTGCTGCGCCGAGTGGCCAACCTCGCCGACCGCCCTGGTTTCCGGCCGGCGCCCGACACCAATTTCACCGCTGTACGGGCCGTCCAACTGGACCTGCTCGGGGATCTGGTCGAGGCTCATCTGGATACCGCCGCTATGGCCGAGCTGATCGAGCATGGTGCGCCGAACGGCCTGCCCTTCATCCCTCCTGGCACCGGCGGTCCCTAACCGATCAATTGCCCGACAGGGGAACCTGGTGAACCGCGTGGACGTCTCATTCATCACCCTAAGCCGGTTCCCGACCGTCGGAGATCATCAATGCCCATGATCACCAGCCGGATCTTCGCCACCTTCGTCCTCAGCGCGGCGGTGCTCACTGCCGGCGCCGTGCCAGCGCAATCGGCGCAGCCACCGGCCCCGGAGATTCCGGTGCTCACCGGTATCCGGACCGCGACGCACCCGACATTCGACCGGATCGTGCTGGACTTCTCCGGTCCACGGCCGCACGTCAGTTCACAATTCGTCGACGAGCTGGTCCACGACGGCTCCGGCGAGATCGAGACGCTCCCCGGTGCTGCATTCGCCGAAGCTCGGATGACGCCGGCGCAGGCCCACGACGACGCGGGTAACTCCAGCTACCCCGGGCCGCGCAAGTTCCGCACCCCAAACCTGAACAACGTGACGGCGATAGCGATCACCGGTGACTACGAGTCGTACCTGTCGGTTGGAGTCGGGATGCGCAAGCAAACCTGGGTCAAGGCCTTCGCACTGGACGCGCCGACCCGGGTGGTGATCGACGTCGGCCGCTAGCTCGTAAGCTCGCCGGTGTGCAGATCTTGCTGCTGTCCACCGCTGACACCGATCTGCTGGCCGCCAGGGTATGTGGTTACCGGGTCGCCAACCCGGCCCGCACCGAGCCGACCGACCTACCGGCCCTGCTCGATGGGATCGACGTCGTCGTGCTCCGGTTGCTCGGCGGGCGAAGGGCCTGGGAGCCCGGGCTCGAGGCGTTGCTGCGGGCTCGGCTGCCGATGGTGTGCGTGGGCGGCGAGGCAACGCCGGATGCGGAGCTCATGGCGGCCTCCACGGTCCCGGCGGGGGTGGCGGCGGAGGCGCTGCGCTACCTGGTCGCCGGCGGGCCCGCGAACCTGGCCGAGCTGGCCCGGTTCTTGTCCGACACGGTGCTGTTCACCGGCGAGGGTTTCCAGCCGCCGGCTCCCACCCCGGAGTACGGCGTGCACGACGCGCGCGAGCCGAGTCCGGGGCGCCCGACCGTCGGCATCGTGTTCTACCGGGCGCACGCGCTGGCTGCCAACACCGGTTTCGTCGACGTGCTGGCCGACGCCATCCGCGTCGCCGGCGCAAACGCCTTGTCCGTGTTCTGCGGCTCGCTGCGCGGGCTGGGTGACACGCAGGCGCACGGGTTGCGCGCGCTGCTGGACCGCTGTGACGCGGTGGTGACCACGGTGCTCGCGGCGGGCGGTAGCGCCGGGGCCGAGCAGGAGTCCTGGGATGCGGGGGCGCTGGCCGCGTTGGACGTCCCGGTGGTCCAAGGCCTGTGCCTGACCACATCCCGGGCGGCGTGGCAGGCCAGTGACGCGGCGCTGTCCCCGATGGACGCTGCGATGCAGGTCGCGATCCCGGAGTTCGATGGCCGGTTGGTATCGGTGCCGTTCTCCTTCAAGGAGCCGGGGCCTGAAGGGATCCCGGTCTACGTCGCCGACCCGGAGCGGGCTGCCCGAGTGGCTGGTACCGCCGTAGCGCTGGCCCGGCTGCGGCAGGTGCCCGCGCCCGGCAAGCGCCTCGCGATCGCGCTGTCGGCCTACCCGACCAAGCACTCCCGGATCGGCAACGCTGTCGGGCTGGACACTCCGGCGTCGGCGGTGGTGCTGTTGCGTGCGTTCGCCGAGGCCGGCTACGACCTCGGCGGCCTGGATGTCGCCGAGCTCGACGGTGACACCCTTATCCATCGGTTGATCGCCGCCGGCGGGCACGACGTCGAGTGGCTCACCGAGGAGCAGATGGCAAGCGCGGCGATCCGGGTGCCAGTCGCGCAGTACGCCCAGTGGTTCGCGCAGCTGCCCGCGGCACTACGCGAGTCCGTCGTGGCGGCCTGGGGCCCGCCTCCGGGCGAGCTGTATGTGTCTGACGGGGCCATCTACGTCGGCTCGCTGCGGTTCGGCAACCTGGTCTTGTTCATCCAGCCGCCGCGCGGATTCGGTGAGAACCCCGTCGCGATCTATCACGACCCCGAGCTGCCCCCGTCGCATCAGTACCTGGCCGCTTACCGATGGATGGAGCACTCGTTCGGTGCGCACGCCGTGGTGCATCTGGGCAAGCACGGCAACCTGGAGTGGCTGCCCGGCAAGGGGCTGGGGCTGGCCGCGCAGGACGCTCCGGACGCGGTGCTCGGCAATCTGCCGCTGGTGTACCCGTTCATCGTCAACGACCCGGGCGAGGGAACCCAGGCCAAGCGCCGGGCGCACGCCACCATCGTCGATCACTTGATCCCGCCGATGGCCCGGGCCGACAGCTACGGCGACCTCGCGCGCCTTGAGCAGCTGCTCGACGAGTACACCACGGTGGCGGCGCTGGACCCGGACAAGCTCCCCACGCTGCGCGGGCAGATCTGGACACTGATCCAAAGCGCCCAGCTGCATCGTGATCTGGGTACCGAGGCCGCGCCCGGAGAGGAGGACTTCGACGACTTCGTGCTGCACCTCGACGGGTATCTCTGCGAGATCAAGGACGTGCAGATCCGCGACGGCCTGCACGTGCTGGGGCGGGTGCCTGAGGGTGATGAGCTGGTCAACGACGTGCTCGCAGTGCTGCGCGCTCGCCAGGTGTTCGGCTCTGGCGCGGCGTTGCCCGGGTTGCGGGCGGTCATCGCCGCGTCGATCGGCCTAGAGGAGCAGGGGCCGCTGGCCGACGTCGACCGCTTGGAGGCGCTGGCGCGTGCGCTGGTGCAGGGCGCCCACGCCGCGGACTGGGACGTGTCGAAGGTGCCGGCCGTGGTCGCTGAGGTGCTGGGGCCTGAGGTAACGGGGCAACCGGACGCCGGGGTGGTGTCGGTGCTGCGGTTCGGCTGCACCGAGCTGGTTCCCCGGCTGGCCGGTACCCCCGCTGAGATCACCAACGTGTTGCGCGCTCTGGAGGGCCGGTTCGTCGAGCCCGGACCGTCCGGATCGCCCACCCGTGGGCTGATCTCCGTGCTGCCCACCGGGCGCAACTTCTACGCGGTGGACCCCAAGGCCATCCCGTCGCGTAACGCTTTCGATGTGGGCGCCGCGCTGGCCGATTCACTGCTTGCGCGGCACCGCGCGGACACCGGTATCTGGCCCGCCTCGGTGGGTCTCACCGTATGGGGCACGTCTGCAATGCGCACCCAGGGTGACGATGTCGCGGAGGTACTGGCGCTGCTTGGTGTCCGCCCGACCTGGGACGACGCTTCGCGTCGGGTCACCGGTCTGGAGGTGGTAGGCCTGGCCGAGCTCGGCAGGCCCCGCATCGACGTCGTGCTGCGCATCTCCGGCTTCTTCCGGGATGCCTTTCCCCACGTGGTCGCTTTGATCGACGATGCGATTGACATCGTTGCGCGGCTGGACGAGGGGGCTGAGGACAACTACGTCGCCGCGCACTACCGCGCCGATCTTGCTACGCACGGTGACGACCGGCGGGCCCGTATCCGGATCTTCGGTTCCAAGCCAGGCGCCTATGGCGCTGGGCTGCTGCCGCTGATCGACAGCCGGCAGTGGCGCACCGACGCCGACCTCGCCGAGGTTTACGCCACCTGGGGCGGCTACGCCTACGGGCGCGGACTGGACGGTGCGGCGGCGCGTGGCGACATGGAGCACGCCTTCCGCCGTATCACGGTGGCCGCCAAGAACGTCGACACCCGCGAGCATGACATCGCCGATTCCGACGACTACTTCCAGTACCACGGCGGGATGGTCGCCATGGTGCGCTCGTTAACTGGGCGGAGTCCGGCAGCCCTTGTGGGTGACTCCGCGGTACCCCATGCTGTGAAGACCCGGTCGCTGGCCGAGGAGACCCGCCGCGTCTTTCGCTCCCGGGTGGTCAACCCACGGTGGATCACCGCGATGCAACGGCACGGCTACAAGGGCGCCTTCGAGCTGGCCGCCACCGTCGACTACCTCTTCGGCTTCGACGCCACCGCAGGCGTGGTGGAGGACTGGATGTACCACCAGCTCGCCGAGTCCTACATCTTCGACCCCGGCGTGCAGCAGTTCCTCCGGCAGTCCAACCCATGGGCGCTGCGCGGGATGATCGAGCGGCTGCTCGAGGCTGCTGACCGGGGCCTGTGGGCAGAGCCCGACGCGACCGACCTGGATGCCCTGCGGGCGATCTACCTAGCCCTCGAGGGGGACCTCGAGGGCTAGCTCGTGAGCATTTCAGTGCCCAGTGGCGCTGAAATGCATGAAGTCCACCGGCGCAGACGACCGACCGCCCCAGGTCCAGCCCGCCGCCTCGAACGCAGTCACCGCCGGGCTACCGGGTAGCACCATGCCCGGGCGCGGCCAATCCCGGTCGAGGTAGCTCGAGGCCAGCTCAGGCACCACCAGGTCACCCAGGACGTAAGGGTTGTGGAACGGGTTGAGGTCGATGGCCAGCCCATAGGAGTGCGCTGACCAGCGAACTTGCCCCACGACCTGGCGGCAGACGAAGGCCGAGGTGTTGTTGCCGTCTCCGGTAGGGGGCAGGTCCAGCTCAGGGGCGGCCGTCACCCGCATCTCCTCGATCGGGAAACCCGCAGCGAACAGCTGCTTGAAGACATCCACGACGGTCTGCGCGACTTCTGCGTTCACCAGCATCTCGCCGGTATGCACCCGACCGTCGAAGCCGTGGAAGGACATCGTGAGGTAGCGCAGCTGGTCAACCTGCACCGGGCAGATCGGCTTCCACGTGCTGCGGGCCAGCACCGGGGGTGGTACCGGATTGATCGTCGACTCGAAGGCGTCCGAAACAGGCGGCGCCCCGCGGTCGACGGTGGGCAGCCGCCGGTCCACCAGCGTCTCGGGAGTAGATCGCACCACGCCGTATCCGTCCGGACGCAGCGGCAGCGGCTGAGCACCCACCACCCAGGTCGGGCCAGCTTCGCCGGTAGGGGTCGCCGGCTGCCTGACCTGCTTGGTTGGCACCCGTGATGAGGGGCCGGGGATCTGCTCGGCGGCTGTGACGGAAACCAGCAGCAGGACGCCAGTGATCAGCAGAAGCAGATGTCGTGAGCGCAGCGCCACGCCGACACGATGTCAGACCGCTCCGGCGGCTCCTTGCCACCCCGGTGTGAGTCACACGGCGTCACCTGATGGAGTGGCTCGGCGCGCAGGCAAGGAAGCGGCAGGAGGTCGGCGGAATGCGGGTGATCGGACGGGTGGGAGTGCTGATCGTGGCGCTGCTCGCTGCGCTGGGCATACCGGGTCTGGGCACACCGGGTTTGGGCACATTCGGGTTGGGCACAGGCACCGCGCTGGCAGGGCCCACCACACCGGTGCGGCCGCAGATCGTCGGGGGTGCCCTGACCGCCACCGCCCAGCACCCCTGGATGGTCGCCCTGGCCACGGTGGCCAGCAACTCGGCCTATTGCGGTGGCGCGCTGATCGCCCCCGATCGTGTGATGACCGCCGCGCACTGCATCCGGGGTTACCGACTCGGCAACGTCCGGGTCATCGGAGGCCGAACCGATCTCCGCGGCAACGACGGCGAACAGCGCGGGGTGCGGGGCTTCTGGCTGCACCCGGGCTACCGCTCTCCAGTGCAGGGTGCGGACGTGGCGGTGCTGTTCCTCGATCGGGCGCTGCCCTACCGAACTCTGCCGTTGGAAACCGACCCGAGTGCCTACCGGCCCGGTGCTGCCGCGACTGTGCTGGGGTGGGGATACACCTCTGAAGGCGGGCCCAACTCATCGACGCTGCGCAGCGCCGACGTCGACCTGATCGCCGAGTCCGACTGCGCCGCCACCTACCGCCAGTTCGACTCGAACGAAATGCTCTGCGCTGGGCGGCCCCGAGGTGGGGCGGACGCCTGTTACGGCGACTCTGGCGGTCCACTTGTCGTCGGCGACCGGCTGATCGGCGTCACCTCGTGGGGCAGTGGTTGCGGCCGCGCGGACCGGCCCGGCGTATACACCCGGGTCGCCTCCTACGCGGCAGAGATCAACGCGCAGCTGTAGATCTGATCGGTCCCCTCGCTGTGCCACTTCTGGTAGGCAGGACTGGTGGACCAGATGATCCTGCACCGCAGGCTAGCCGCCGACCTGTCGACCGCCATGATCTACGCTTTGCTGCGGCTGCGGGTAGAGGTGTTCATCGTTGAGCAACGCTGTCCCTATCAGGATCTAGACGGCCATGACCTGGATCGGACAACGCGGCATTACTGGCTCGCACCCTACGGCGCTATCAAGGACGCCCAGGCCACGCTGCGGCTGCTGGAGCCCACCGAGGGCCAGTTCAGGATCGGCCGAGTCTGCGCCGCCCGGCCCGCTCGGGCCCAAGGCGGAGTCCGGCGGCTGCTCGAGGCCGCGCTGGCTGAAGTGGGTGACGCCTGCTGCCGACTCGATGCGCAGACCGACTCGATCGACCTCTACACCGAGTTCGGCTTCGTGGTGGACGGGGCAGAGTTCACTGAGGAGGGTATGCCGCAGGTGCCGATGCGCCGCACGGGATCGGCGAGGGCCCGCTGACAATGAGCGCTGCCCGGTACCCATTCTCCGCGATTGTCGGGCACGATGATCTCCGGCTGGCGTTACTGCTGACTGCGGTGCATCCAGGGATCGGCGGTGTACTGGTCCGCGGCGAGAAGGGCACCGCGAAGTCGACGGCGGTACGAGCGCTGGTCGCGTTGCTGCCCCCGGTGACCGCGGTACCGGGATGCCGCTTCGGTTGTGACCCGGTGGTCCCAGACCTGGGCTGCCCGGACGGGCCACATGCTGCCTCAGCAGGGCACAGCGTCCGCCCCGCCCGGCTGGTCGAGCTGCCCCTCGGCGCTACCGAAGACCGGCTGGTGGGCTCGCTGGACCTGCAGCGTGCCCTGGCCGAGGGCGTCTCGGTTTACCAGCCCGGGCTACTCGCCGCAGCGCACCGCGGCGTGCTCTACGTCGATGAGGTCAATTTGCTCCCTGACCATCTCGTCGACGTGCTGCTCGACGCTGCCGCGATGGGTCGCTCGCACGTGGAGCGCGACGGCGTGTCGGTCTCGCATGCCGCGTCATTCCTGCTGGTCGGCACGATGAACCCAGAGGAGGGCGAGCTGCGCCCGCAGCTGCTGGATCGCTTCGGTCTGACCGTGGAGATAACCGCTTCCCGGGATGTCGGGACGCGGGCCGAGGTGATCCGCCGCCGGCTGTGCTACGAGGCGGATCCGACCGGCTTCGCGGCTGGTTGGCGTGGCGAGGACGTCGCGTTGGCGCAGCGGATCGCGGTGGCCCGGTCCGTCTTGCCTGGGGTGACACTGCCGGATGGCGAGCTACACCGGATCGCGTCGGTGTGTGCCGCGTTCGAAGTGGACGGGATGCGCGCTGATCTGGTCCTTGCGCGCACCGCTCTGGCGAACGCTGCCTGGCGGGGAGCCGACGTGGTCAGTGAGGACGACGTCCGGATCGCCGCCCGGTTGGCGTTGCCGCACCGTTGCCGCCGCGACCCCTTCGACCAGCCCGGCTTGGACAACGAGCAACTCGAAGACGCCCTGCAGGACGCGGACCAACCCCCAGACGACCCCCCTAACGGCCCGGGCGGAGGTAATGCCGGTCCCGACATGGAGACATATCGGGGCGATTCGGCAGCGGAGAACCCCGATATGTCGCCATGTCGGCCCGATGGCTGCGGTGCGACGGTCGATCGGCCGATGCCGGCGCCCACGGCGCCTTTTCGGGCCCGGCTGCTGGCGTTGCCCGGTGTGGGCGCCGGTGCCCCTGGTCGGCGATCCCGGGCCAGGACCAGCATCGGACGTACCGTGCGGGCAGCCACCATCCACGGCAGCGGGCTGCACGTGCTGGGCACGCTGGCCGCCGCCGCCCCGCACCAGCACTCCCGTGGCCGCTGCGGCCCGGGGTTGGTGGTGCACCCGGCAGACATCCGCCGCGCGGTGCGTGAGGGGCGGGAATCCAACCTCGTGCTGTTCGCCGTCGATGCGTCCGGCTCGATGGCGGCGCGGGCCCGGATGTCCGCGGTGAGTGGCGCCGTGCTGTCCCTGCTGCGCGACGCCTACCAGCGCCGCGACAAGGTTGGCCTGATCAGCTTCCGGGGCACCCGGGCGCAGGTGGTGTTGCCACCGACGTCGGCGGTGGATGCCGCTGCCGCCCGGTTGCGCGCACTGCGCACCGGCGGGCGAACCCCGCTGGCGGACGGGTTACTGCGTTCAGTACGGGTGCTCGCTGCGGAGCGGCTGCGCGATCCCACCCGGCGGGCCCTGCTCGTGGTGCTCACCGACGGGCGGGCTACCCACGGTGGGATGGATGCGGCGCTGGCCGCGGCGGGCCTGCTGCGCCGTGACGGCGTGGCATCGATCGTGGTGGACTGCGAATCCGGAATGGTCCGGCTTGGGTTGGCTGGCCAGCTCGCGATCGCGATGGGCGGTGGGTGCGTGCGCTTGGAAGAGCTGTCCGCCGACGCGGTCGCTGGCCTGGTCCGGGCGGCCCGGTCTGTTGCCTAGCCGGAGGGCCCTGGTGTAAGGAGGGCACCATGCCCCAGGGCGTACCGGTCAACGTGCCCGACGACGGGTTGAGCACCCGGCAGCGCCGCCACCGGCCGCTGCTGATCGTCCATACCGGACAGATGAAGGGTAAGTCCACGGCCGCCTTCGGTCTGGCGTTGCGGGGCTGGAACGCAGGCTGGTCGATCGGCGTGTTCCAGTTCGTCAAGTCGGCGAAGTGGAAGGTGGGGGAGGAGGCCGCGTTCCGGGCGCTCGATGAGGTGCACCGGCGGACCGGTCAGGGCGGACCGGTCGAGTGGCACAAGATGGGTGAGGGCTGGTCCTGGGTACGCAAGCAAGGCACGCCGCAAGACCACGCCGCCGCCGCAGCGCAGGGCTGGGCGGAGATCTCCCACCGGTTGGCCGGGCAGGTCCATGATCTGTACGTGCTTGATGAGTTCAGCTACCCGCTGCACTGGGGTTGGGTGAACACCGATGAGGTGCTGGCCACGCTGGCGGCCCGGCCTGGCAGGCAGCACGTCGTGATCACCGGCCGGTGCGCCCCGCCCGCGTTGCTCGAGGCAGCCGACTTGGTGGTGGAGATGACCAAGGTCAAGCACCCCATGGATGTCGGTCAGAAGGGTCAGCGGGGGATTGAGTGGTGAGGTCGTGGTCTTGGCGGCGCCCGCTTCGGGCGCCGGCAAGACCACCGTGGCCACCGGATTGATGGCCGCGCTGCGGCGGCGGGGCACCACGGTGGCGGGGTTCAAGGTCGGTCCGGACTACATCGATCCGGGGTACCACGCGCTGGCCACCGGGCGACCCGGCCGCAACCTCGACCCGGTACTCGTCGGCGAGCAGCGGATCGCGCCGCTGGCCGCGTACGGGGCCGCCGGGGCGCAGCTCACGGTCGTGGAAGGCGTGATGGGCCTGTTCGACGGCCGCACCGGGACACCAGGCCACGGATCTACCGCCCAGGTTGCTGCGCTACTGCAGGCCCCGGTGCTGATGGTCGTCGACGTGCGTGGTCAGGGCCGCAGCCTTGCCGCGCTCCTGCACGGTTTCCGGTCCTTCGACCCGGCGGTGCGGATCGCCGGAGTCGTGCTCAACCAGGTCGGTTCGGCTCGTCACGAGCAGGTGTGCAGGCAGGCTTGCGCCGAGGTGGGCCTGCCGGTGCTCGGTGCGTTGCGCCGGGATGATGCGCTGGCGGTGCCGTCGCGACATCTGGGTCTGGTCACCGCCGCGGAGCACGCCGCCGCCGCGCGGGTGGTGCAGCGCTGGGCGGACGCGGTCGCCGCGCAGGTCGACCTGGACGCAGTGATGTCGCTGGCGGCTACCTTGCCGGCGCAACTGCGGTGGGATCCGGCTGCGGAGCTCGTCGCGGCGGCCGGGGAGCCGGTCGTCGCGGTGGCGGCTGGACCGGCGTTCACCTTCGGCTATCCGGAGCATGCCGAACTGCTCGCCGCAGCCGGAGCCGTAGTCGCGCCCTTCGACCCGCTGCACGAGTCGCTGCCGCCGGGTACAGCCGGCCTGGTGTTACCTGGCGGGTTCCCGGAGTGCCACGCCGAGGCGTTGTCGGCCAATGTGGCGCTGCGTGCCGAGGTCGCCACGCTGGCCCGCTGCGGGGCACCGGTGCATGCCGAATGCGGTGGGCTGCTGTACTTGTGCCACTCGGTGGACGGCATCCCGATGTGCGGGGTGCTCGATGCCGAGGCGGCCATGACCGACCGGCTGGTGCTGGGTTATCGCGACGCGGTGGCGTTGCGTGAATCGGTGCTGCACCCGGTAGGCGCCAGGGTCAGCGGCCATGAGTTCCACCGCACCACGGTCACACCCCGCGCTGTCGCGCCGGCCTGGGCTTGGTCGGGCGCGCCACCCGAAGGCTTCGTGCAGGGCGGCGTGCACGCGTCGTTTTTGCACACCCACCCGGTAGCGCATCCAGCAGCGGTGGCACGCTTCGTGGCGAGCTGCGTGGAAGAGAGACCGTGACGCCGGAGCTGGTCGGGATCGGAGTGGGGCCGGGAAATCCGGACCTGCTGACCGTCGCCGCGGTGCGCGAGTTCGCGGCCGCCGGGCGGGTGTTCGTTCCGGTGATGGCCTCCGACGTGGCGGGGCGGGCCGAAGCCGTCGTGCGGGCGCATCTGACCCACGATCGCCTCGAGCGGCTGGTGTTCGCGCTCAACGATGACGTCACCGGGCCGCAAGCGCGACGCCACCAGCTCTGGGATGCCGCCGCTACGCGGGTCGTGCACTACCTACGCGAGCACGGCGGCACCGCGGCGTTCGCCACTCTCGGCGATCCTTCGGTGTACTCCACATTCGGGTACCTGGCGCAGACCGTGCGGGAATTGCTGCCTGCGCTCCGGATCCGCACCATCCCGGGCATCACCGCGATGCAGGCCGCCGCCAGCGCGGCGGGCGTGACACTGGTGGAAGGGACTGAATCGCTCACCCTGGTCTCGCTGTCCCGCGATCTCGGAACGCTCGACAATGCGTTGGACGCCGCATCGCGACGCAACTGCACGGTGGTCGCGTACAAGGGCGGTAGCCGGCTGGCGCAGGTCCGCGAGCGGGTCGAGTCCGCCGGTGCGCTGGACCGAGCCTGGTGCGCTGAGCACCTCGGCACTCCCGACGAGCGGATCACCCGGTTAGGGGAGACCAGCGCCGCGGCCTATCTCTCGACGGTGGTAGTCCTGCCGTTTCGCAACGACCGGGGAGCGCAGCTGTGACTACGCACTCCTGCGCGCGGAGGCGGCGTGAGCACCGCCGACGCACTCCTCCGCGCGGAGGCGGCGTGAGCACGGGGCCACCACTGCGCGAGCCGGATCTTCCGCGCACCGCGAAGCAGCGCCCGCACGGGCTGCGTACCGGCTTCAGCACCGGTGCCTGCTCGGCGGCTGCGGCCAAGGCCGCGGTGGCGGCGTTGAGCGGCACCCGGCTGTCCACGGTGACCATCGGCTTCCCGTCAGGGGACCGGCACGCCTTCACCGTCCACTCACTGCGGTGCACACAGAACACCGCCACCGCGGTGGTGATCAAGGATGCCGGTGACGATCCGGACGTCACGCACGGCGCGCACTTGACGGTGACGGTGGCTTGGCGTAGCGACGGTGAGGTCGTGCTGCACGGTGGCGAGGGGGTAGGAGTGGTCACTCAGGCCGGGCTCGGGTTGCCGGTCGGGGAGCCCGCGATCAATCCGGTACCCCGGAAAATGATCACCGAAGCCGTATGGGAAGCGTCTGGCGGGCGGGGTGTCGATGTGACGATCAGCGTGCCTGAGGGCGAACGGATGGCCCGCAAAACCACCAACCGCCGGCTGGGCATCGAGGGCGGGATCTCCATCCTGGGCACCACCGGGATCGTCCGCCCCTTCTCCACCGCCTCCTGGCGCGCCTCAGTCGAGCAGGCGGTGGCGGTGATGGCTGCTCAGAACGTGCCGACGCTGGTGCTGGCCACCGGCGGGCGCACCGAGCGTGGGGCGATGCGCCTGCTGCCGCACCTGCCGCCGGTGGCGTTCGTCGAGGTTGGCGACTTCACCGGGGCGGCGCTGCGCCGCGCAGTGCAGCATGGCCTGTCTGAGGTGGTGTTCGTCGGTATGATCGGCAAGCTGACCAAGCTGGCCTCCGGGGTCCTGATGACCCACTACACGAAGTCGAAGGTGGACACCGGCCTGCTGGCGGAGATCACCGCCGCGCACGGCGGGAGCCCGGATGACGTCGCGGAGATCCGCAGCGCCCCGACCGCCCGGCGGGCCTATGAGATCTGGGAGGCCGGTGGCCTCTTGCGGGCCTGCGGGGATGACGTCTGCGCCCGAGTGGCCGACACGCTGCGTCGGTTCAGCGCCGAAATCGGGCGGCCGCTGACGTCACGGACGGCGATGGTCGACTTCACCGGGCAGCGGGTAGTCGCCGCGACCGAGCCCCAGTGGGTCCTGTGACAGCGGGTCGTGTGACAGTGGGTGCGATGCGTCTCACTGTGGTCGGGCTGGACGGCGTCACGCTGCCGCCCGGCGCGGCGCAAGCGCTGGCCGGTGCGCAAGTGGTCGTCGGCGCACCGCACCAGCTCGCCGCCGTGCCGGTGCCCGCAGGTGCTGCCGTGTTCGGCCCCGCGGAGCTGGACGAGTTGCCGGCCGGTTCCTCGACGGTGGTGCTGGCCAGCGGTGATCCCGGGTTCTTCGGCATCGTGCGGTCGTTGCGCAAGCGCGGGCTGCGACCGGAGGTGCTGCCGGCGCGGTCCAGCGTCGCGCGGGCGTTCGCGCTGCTGGGCCGCTCCTGGGACGACGTCGCCGTGGTCAGCGCGCACGGCAGGTCACTGCGGTGCGCGCTCAACGTCTGCCGGGCGCACCCCGCGGTCGCGGTGCTCACTGCACCGAGGGCGGGGGCCACCGAAATCGTCGCCGGGTTGGGCGGCTGGCACCGCAGTGTCCTGGTCGCCGAAGACCTCGGCGGTCCTGACGAGCGGGTGCGACGCTTCGACGGCGGTCAAGTGCGCGATCCGCATGTGGTGCTGTGCCTGGCCGACGAGCATGCGGTGCCGGCTCGGGCCTGGATCGCCGGAGGTGAACCGGTACCCCCCGCGACCGGCTGGGCGTTGGACGAGGCGGAGTTCTCCCATCGCGACGGGATGATCACGAAGTCGGAGATCCGGGCGCTGGCCTTGGCTCGGCTTGCTCCCGGGCCGGGCCGTTTGGTGTGGGATCTGGGAGCTGGGTCGGGTTCGGTCGGGGTGGAATGCGCCCGGCTTGGTGCCGCCGTGGTTGCCGTCGAGCGGGATCCCGCGCAGTGCGCCCGGCTTGTCGCCAACGCGAGCGCGCACCAGGTGAACGTTCGAGTGATCGAGGGAGAGGCTCCCGCGGTGCTGGCGGGGCTGCCCGAACCCGACGCGGTGTTCATCGGTGGCGGTGGCGCCACGGTGGTGCGGGCCGCGGCGCAGGCCTCGGCCCGGGTCGTGGTGGCGCTGGCCGCATTGGACCGGGTGGCGCCGTGCCGGGTGGCGTTGCGGGAAGCGGGCCACCAGGTCGACGGCGTGCAGCTGGCGGCGTCGCGGCTGGTGGAACTGCCCGGCGGGTCGGTGCGGCTGTCCGCGACCAACCCAGTGCTGTTGCTGTGGGGCCGGCGGTGAGGAGCCTGGTAGTGGGCCTTGGGTCCTCCCGCGGGGTGCACACGACAGCGGTGTGGTCGGCGCTTCGCTACGCCGTACCGAACCTTAGGGACATCACCGCGTTCGCCACCGTTGACCGCCGCCGCGACGAGCCTGGGCTGCTCGCCGTGATCGAGGAGCACGGTGCGCCGCTGCACTGTTACCCGGCGGCCGAGCTCGACGCGGTCGACGTGCCGCATCCCAGTGAGTCGGTGCGTGGCCATGTCGGCACCCGCAGCGTCGCCGAGGCTGCCGCGCTGCTGGCGGCGCGAGGCCTGGGCGGTGGATCCTTGATCGTGCCCAAGCTGCGTGGCGAGCACGTCACCGTCGCCGTGGCGGCGCTGAACCCGCTTTCGATCAGCTCGGCCTGCACCGCCTGTGGAGCGTGCCTGCGCACCTGCCCAGAACGTGCGCTGCGCCCCGCCCCGCAGCGCCCGGTGGTCATCGCAACGCGCTGCACCTCGTGCGGAGAATGCGTGGAAATCTGCCCGACCGACGCCATCATGCTGCGGGAATAGCTCGCTGGCTCACAAGCGGATGGCGCCCAGGCCCCGACCTGCAGGGCAGCTGGCTGTTCAACTCAGCTTCAGGCTCCCAGCGGGTTGAAGCCAGCGGGAAGCTCCAGCCGGTGGGCGCTCATGAATCCGGTGTCGGCGAGCAGCTCCCGGGTGGGCCCGTCGGCGACGATCTGCCCGTGGTCGATCACCAGCGCGCGCGGGCACAGCTCCAGCGCATAGGGCAGGTCGTGGGTGACAAGCAGCGTCGTCATCCCGAGCCGCTTGATCAAATCAGCGAACTCGCGCCGGGCCGCCGGATCGAGGTTGGCGGTGGGCTCGTCGAGCACCAGCACCTCGGGATGCATGGCGAGCACCGTGGCTACTGCGGCACGCCGCCGCTCACCCAGCGACAGCCGGTGCGGTGGCCGATCGGCAGCATCTGCCAGATCGACATAGGACAGCGCCTCGTCGACCCGAACCGCCAACTCGTCACCGGATAATCCCAGATGCGCGGGCCCAAAGGCGACATCACGCCCGACGGTGGGGCTGAACAGCTGGTCATCCGGGTCCTGGAAGACCACGCCGACGCGCCTGCGGACTTCGGTCAGGGTTCGCCGCCCCACCTGCAGGCCGCCAATGGATACCGCGCCCGCCGACGGCGTGAGCACCCCATTGAGCTGCAGCACCAGCGACGTCTTGCCTGCACCGTTGGGGCCGAGCAGGGCGACTCGTTCGCCCGCCTCGACGCGCATCGAGACCCCGGATAGCGCCTGCCGGCCGTCCGGATAGACGAAATCAAGATCTTGCACCTCGATCGCGGGGACACCGCCATGTGGCCGCGACGAGCCGGCGAAACGTCCGCGACGGATCTGCGGTGCAGGAGCGGGCGCGCGGGTGGCCCGGCGAGCCCGCCGCCGGCCGGCGGCCGGACCGTCGCCATGCGCGGTCAGCGAGACCGGCGTACCCACTTTGGACTCGTATCCGGGCAGCTGGACCCGGTAAGCGCACAGGTCGCAGTTCATCCGCACATCGCCGTCACGAGCCTCCCGGTAGCGCTGCAGTACCAGCCGAGCCAGCCGCGAGTCGGGTCCCAGGTGACCGGCGCCGCGGACCTCGACGTCCGGATGGTTCTGAGCCCACTCGGCGGCCTCTGCGTAGATCCGGTCCCGCAGCAGCCCGGGGAATAGGAAGAACGGGGCGACCACGGCGGTTCCCGCTCCGAGTAGCCGCAGCCGCTCCAGCGCCGCGGGTACCGATGGCATCGCGACCGAGACGAACCCGGGCTCGATGGTGCCCAACCCGCGGCCGTCGGCGAGCAACCGGCTGACCTTCCACAGGTCGGCACAGGCGTCCGGATCGCTGGATCCCCGCCCGATCAGCGCCACGCCCAGCTTCTCCGGGTCTGCGTCGCCGGCCGCCTCCCGGATCCGATCCGCAGCAACGTCCAGGACGTTCGGCTCAATACCCAGGTCACGGGCCAGGGCGAAGTGCACTCCCGGGTGCCGTCCCCGAGCCCGAGCCAGTGCGGCGGGGCCATCGTTTTTCAGGTGCCCGGCGCAGAGCAGTACCAGCGGCACGCTGACGATCTCGGTGGCGCCGCGGGCAACCAGCTCGTCAATGGCCTCGTCGACGGTGGGCGACGCCAGCTCAATGAAGCCGAAGCCGGTCATCAGGTCACCACTGACGGCACGGATGGTCTCGGCCAGCGCCCAGAACTCGTCCACCCCGTCGGCGTCGCGGCTGCCGTGCCCCACAACCAGCATTGCTGACCTGATGGCTCGACCCTGCGAGCAGGTCTCGCTCACGCCAGGATCGTCCCTGTCCCAGCCAGCAGCGGCAGCGCAAGCGCTGCCGCCCATGCCAGGCGAGACGCCGCAGCACCGGTCAGCGCGGGCGGCGGCGGCCCGGTGTAGCCGCGAGAAGCCATCGCCAGATATACCCGTTCGCCACGCTCGAAGCTGCGGACCACCAGCGCGCCGAGCCCGGCCGCCACATCGCGGATCTGCCACAGCCAGCGTGGGTTGCCGCCCCGGCAGGCCGCAGCGGTGCGCATCCTGGCCAGCTCACCGAGCAGCACGTCGGTGTAGCGCACCATGAACGCCGCGACCGCGGTGAACACCCGAGGCACCCGTAACCGCTCCAGCCCGGTGATGATCTCCGGCAGCGGCGTGGTCGCAGCCAGGATCCCGGTGGTGAGCAGCCCGAACGTCGCCTTCAACGCGATAGCCGCCGCGGCGTGCAGCCCAGGCACCGACAGGTCCACCCCAAGCAGTGCCACCTGTGGGGGTGTGCCCAGAACCGGCAGGGCCAGTACGAACAGCAGGAACGGCACCTCGACCAGCAACCGCCGCAGCAGGATCAGCGGTGGCAGGGCAGCCACTGTGGCGACCGTGGACAGCAGCAGCAGGTACCACAGGTAGGGCCAGTACGTGCCAGTGGGAGTGGCCGCCACCACCAGCACGAACAGCGCGGTGGCGGCGACCTTGCATTGCGGTGCCATCCGGTGCACTGGGGTGTCGGCGAGGATGAGCAGTTGCGTGCCGGGCTCATGCGTCGCACTCATGGAGCCACCCGTACCAGGTCAGCGCGCAGCGCCAGCAGGGATCGCACCACCACGGCGGTGACCAACCCCTCGAACACCGCCACCAACGCGTAAACCCCGATCACCGACCCGGCGACGATGTGCAGCGGCACTCCCACAGCACCGCCTAGCGCGTATTCCACGGTGAACAGCATTGCTGCAGCGAGCACCGACACCCCTGCGGCGACGCCGGCGGCCACGGTGATTCCGGCGGGCCGCCGGGGCAGCACCCGGCGCAGCCCAAGCAGCAGCGGGTAACCCACCGCGGCCGGCATCAGGGCCAGATTCACCACGTTGACACCGAGTGCGGACACCCCGCCATCGCCCAGGAACAGCGCCTGGGCCACCGTGACCACAGTGATCACTACCGGTCCCAGCCACGGTCCGAGCAGTGCCACGGCCAGGGTGCCCCCGAGCAGATGCCCGCTGGTGCCCACCGCGACCGGAATGATCGGCGCGCCCACGACCAGGAAGAATGCTGCGACCAGCCCGGCCAGCGGTAGCTGCCGCTCGGTACCGTCTTGTCCTGCGCGACGCACGCAGATCGTCAGCCCGACCACAGCCACTGCGGCACCGGCGACCGCGACGGGAGTGGACACGAAACCGTCAGGGATGTGCACGGCTCGTCCCGGTGACACTGGCCGTGACATCAAACCGGGCGACGTCCAACCCCGCGACGTCGCCGATCACGACCGTCAGCGGGGGGGCAAGCCGCTGGTCCGGCGGCGCATCCAGGGTGCCGCGGACCGTGCGCTGCTCGGGCCGGGTAGCGGCACTGATCGCGGCGATCGGGGTGTCACCGGGCATACCGCCCGCGCGCAGCGCCACGATGACCTGCCGCAGTGCCGCCCGTCCGGTAAGTAGCACGACGGTGCCGCCCAGGCGAGCGATGGCCGCCCAGTCCACCTCGTCGACGCCGTCGTTGCCGGCGACCACGGTGAGTGTGCTGGACAGCTCACGAACCATCACCGGGATCCCGGCGGCCGCCGGTGCGGCTACTGCGGCGGACACCCCGGGTACCACGTCGACGTCCACCCCGGCGCAGGCCAGAGCCACTGCCTCCTCGCCACCCCGGGATACCACGAAGGGGTCCCCGGCCTTGAGCCGCACCACGCACGCCCCAGTCCGGCCCAGCTGCACCAGGAGCTCGTTGATCTTGTGCTGTGGTATGGCGGGGATGGCGCCCTGCTTGCCGACGCAGTGCTTCAGGGCGGTCGGGGCCAATGCCAGGATGTCGGCCATCGACGGGCGGTCGTAGACCACATGGTCGGCACGGGCCAGCAGCGCGGCACCGCGCCGGGTGAGCAGTTGCGGGTCACCGGGTCCGGCACCCACCAGATGCACGGTCACGTGACCAGCAGCGACCGGGCGGTCACCAGCCAATCACCGAGCCGGCTGGTGCCCGCCGCGCCGACGATCACCACAGTGTGCATCCCGGCTGTCTCAGGATCCATCCTGGCCAACGTGGTGACCTCCACGCGCTCGCCGTCTCGCCCCGCGTCCGTGACCAGACCGACCGGAGTATCACCGGGACGGTACTCGGCAAGGACATCGCGAGCCCGCTGCAGCTGCCAGGACCGCCCTCGCGAGCGCGGGTTGTACAGCGCGAGCACCAGGTCGGCGGCGGCGACCGCGCGCAGCCGCGTCTCCACCGCATCCCAAGGGGCGAGCACATCGGACAGGGTCAGGCAGGCGAAGTCGCGAGCCAGGGGAGCTCCTAGCTGCGCTGCCCCCGCGACGGCTGCTGTGATGCCGGGCACCACTCGCACCCTGGGACGACGGTGCGCGGGCAGCGCGGCAGCGGTGGTCAACGCCGGCGACGCCATGCCGTAAATCCCGGCATCACCGGAGGACACCAGCGCCACCCGCGCACCGCCGGCCGCCACGCGCACCGCATCCTCGGCGCGCGCCCACTCGGCTCCGATCCCGCTTGGCACCAGGCTCTGGTGTGGGCCCACGAGGTCAGCGCACGCGGCCAGGTAAGCGTGGTACCCGAAGACGACTTGCGCATCCCGGACGGCATCCTCAGCGGCGTGGGTACGGTGCGTGGGCCCACCCGGTCCCAGCCCGACGACGGTGAGCGTGCCGGTCATGACGCCGCCTCCGCGGGACCAAGTGCGTCGGCGGTCACGGCAGCCTTCTCTTGTCAGCGGGGATCGCCCGCCCCGCCGTGCTACCAGGCACCGATCGACGACGGCAGCCGTGCGAGTAGGTGGGGTCATAGAGGCGGCTGCGGCCTCCTGCGCCGGACAGTGCCGGCCCTACTAGTACCAGTGCTACCGTACGGATTCCGGACGCGGCCAGCGCGTCGGCCAGGCCGTCCACCGTGGTGGTGATCACGGTCTCGTCCGGCCAGCTGGCTTTCGCAACGATGATCGCGGGAGTCTGCGGCGGGTAGCCGGCCAGGAGTTCCTCACGCAGCATGGCGGGCCGTGCCGCAGACAGGTAGATGGCCATCGTGGTGCCATGAACGGCAAAGTCGGCGACGCTGTGGCCAGCGGGCATCGACCCGGCCGTCCGGCCGCCGCCAAGCCGGGTGAGTACGGCGCTCTGTGCCACCCCCGGGACGGTCAGCTCGACCCCGGCACTAGCCGCGGCGGCGGCGAGGGAACCCACTCCAGGCACGATCTCGAAGGTGCGCTCGTGCTCGGCGCACCAGGCGATCTGCTCGCTCAGCGCGGAGTACAGCGAGACGTCCCCGGAATGCAGCCGCACGATCGCCGCATCCGGGTGCGCCTCGTACACCGCGAGAACGTCTTCCAGGGTCATCCCTGCCGAGTCG
>DASVWA010000204.1:0-7141 GCA_036389855.1 Pseudonocardiaceae bacterium | reverse complement strand
GATGATGACGTGCAGCCGCCGGTACTTGTCGGCGTCGGCGTGCGGCTCGTCGCGGGTGTTGATGATGCCCCGCTTGAGTGTGGTCTCCAGCCCGACCTCGACCTCGATGTAATCCGCCCGCTGGGACAGCTGGAATCCCGGCTCCTCCCCCGCGGGCCCGATTCCCACCCGACCCGATCCGCAAACCACCTGGCGGGAGACGAAAAACGGGGTCAACCCGGCGATGACCAGTGTAAATGGCGTGCTGCGCGCCATCAGGTAGTTCTCATGGGTGCCGTAGGAGGCGCCTTTGCCATCGACGTTGTTCTTGTAGAGCTGGAAGGGCGGCTGGTCAGGGACCGTGCGGGCGCGCAGCGCCGCTTCCTCCATGATCCGCTCGCCGGCTTTGTCCCAGATCACCGCGTCGCGCGGGTTGGTGACCTCAGGGGCGGAGAACTCCGGATGTGCGTGGTCGACATACAGCCGGGCTCCGTTGGTCAGGATGACGTTCGCCGCGCCGAGATCGTCCAGCTCTGGATCGGGCTGGGCGATTCCGGGCAGGCCAAGGTCGAAGCCGCGGGCGTCCCGCAGCGGGGACTCCACCTCGTAGTCCCATCGGGCGCGCTTGGCTCGCGGCACTTCAGCCGCCGCGGCGTAGGCCAGCACAACCTGAGTCGAGGTCAGGACGGGGTTGGCGGTGCAGTCCCCGGGCACCGAGATGCCGTACTCGACCTCAGTTCCCATGATCCGGCGCATAGTTTCGAGGGTACGTGTCTGCGAGGCAGGTGGACCGACGCGCCTGAATGGTGGACCCGCAGCTGCCGGCGCTCGCACCGAACCCACCGAGCTACCTCGCGGGCCAGATTGGACATCCAGGCCGTGCTGGTGGCCTTGTGGGTGGTCGTTTCACAGCGGGCGGCGACCCACAGCCTGAAGTCAGCCAAGGCCTTCAACGCCATTGCGGCTAATCGGACTGCCTCGGATGGAATGGTCCTGGGCATATGCTTCTTACTCGGTAGCATAGCGCGACAATGCGGGCACGGGTCGTGAGATCGCTATACTTTGGTAACAAATCGCTCAGCAAATCGATTTAACCGATGTAGCCAGTTGCGAGAGGGACGGGGGAGAGGGTATCGACTTCGCTAGGCTTTGGCCCGCTCAGACCTAGGCCTTTATACCCAGCCGGCCTGGCTACCAGTGACGCGGTTCGACGCGGCAAGCATGGACGGGGGTGGCAAGAAAATGAGCGATGACAGCGTGTATGTGGATTTCGAATTTCCGGAGTTGGATACCGAACATGACCCAAGTGGTGGTGCTCTCCGTGGGATTGCTCTCGCTTGGGGAGCTGCGATGGTCGCGCTTGCAGCGCATGTGCTGTGGTAGGACCTCGGCAGCGGCCAGGCGGGCGTGGACGTCACACGCCCTAAACCACGCACCGCGTTCTGCATCCAGAACGCGGTAACGTCGCTACAGGTACTGGCCGGTGTTGGTAGCGGTGTCGATCGCTCGACCAGAGTCGGCGTTCTTGCCGGTGACCAGGGTGCGAATGTAGACGATCCGCTCTCCCTTCTTGCCCGAGATCCGCGCCCAGTCGTCGGGGTTGGTGGTATTGGGCAGGTCCTCGTTCTCAGCGAACTCGTCGACGATCGAATCGAGCAGGTGGGTCATCCGCAACCCCGGCTGGCCGGTCTCCAGCACCGACTTGATCGCCTTCTTCTTGGCCCGGTCCACGATGTTCTGGATCATCGCGCCCGAATTGAAGTCCCGGAAGTAGAGGATCTCCTTGTCGCCGTTTGCGTACGTGACCTCGAGGAAGCGGTTGTCCTCGCTTTCGGCGTACATCCGTTCGACGGTGCCCTGGATCATCGCCTGGATGCAGGCCTGGTAATCGTGGCCGAATTCCGCAAGGTCGTCGGCGTGCAGCGGTAGCGTCGTCTTGAGGTACTTGGAGAAGACGTCCTTGGCTGCCTCGGCGTCCGGACGCTCGATCTTGATTTTCACGTCGAGGCGTCCGGGGCGAAGGATCGCCGGATCGATCATGTCCTCGCGGTTGGAGGCGCCGATGACGATGACGTTCTCCAATCCCTCCACGCCATCGATCTCGCTGAGCAACTGCGGCACGATCGTCGTCTCGACGTCGGAGGAAACCCCCGAGCCGCGGGTGCGGAAGATAGAGTCCATCTCGTCGAAGAACACAATGACGGGGGTGCCCTCGGAGGCCTTCTCCCGGGCTCGCTGGAAGATCAGCCGGATGTGCCGCTCGGTCTCTCCGACGAACTTGTTGAGCAGCTCAGGGCCTTTGATGTTGAGGAAGTAGCTCTTGGCCTCGCTGTCTCCGCGGACCTGGGCTACCTTCTTGGCCAGCGAATTGGCCACCGCCTTGGCGATCAGGGTCTTGCCGCAGCCAGGAGGACCGTAGAGCAGCACGCCCTTGGGCGGGCGCAGCTCGTATTCGCGGAACAGGTCGGCGTGCAGGAACGGCAGCTCGACAGCGTCGCGGATCTGTTCGATCTGGCTGGACAGGCCGCCGATGTCCTCGTACCCGACGTCTGGAACCTCCTCCAGCACGAGGTCCTCGACTTCGGCCTTGGGAACCCGTTCGTAGGCGTAGGCGGCTTTGGTGTCCACCAGCAGGGAATCACCCGGCTTGAGTGGTACGGCGTCGGGGTTGGCCGGCCCAGGGATCAACGGCTCGGCCAGCCACACCACCCGTTCTTCGTCGGCGTGCCCGACGACCAGTGCCCGCTGGTCGCCGTCGAGCACTTCGCGCAGTGCGCAGACCTCGCCGGTCAATTCGAACGTGCCGGCCTCCACGACCGTCAACGCCTCGTTGAGCCGTACGCTCTGCCCGCGGCGCAGCGCCGGGATCTCGACGGAGGGCGATACCGCCACCCGCATCCGGCGACCTGAGGTGAACACGTCCACGGTGCCGTCGTCGAAGTCGCCGAGGAACACGCCGTAGCCGCTGGGCGGCTGCGCCAACCGGTCGACCTCCTCGCGCAGGGCGAGGAGCTGGCCGCGGGCGTCTCGCAGCGTGTCGACCAGCTTGGTGTTCCGCTCGGTGAGCTGTGCCACCGAAGCCGACGCCTCCGCGAGACGCTCCTCGAGCAGCCGGACGTGCCGGGGGGACTCGGTAAGGCGGCGACGCAGCAGCGTCACTTCGTCCTCGAGGACTCTGATCTGGGCGGCCAGAATGGGGTCGATACGGTCTCGACCCCCGGCGGTCCGGTCGCTGGGATGATCGTGTGCCACGAGGCACCTCCTCCCGCAAGGTTCTCAGACCGTTAACGGTACGGGACTGCGCGCCAGACCGTGAGGAAACGATGCTGCATGGTCTGTCAGATCACGACGTTAACAATGTCGCGTACATCGGCGCTGCGGTCTACCTCTGGTTCACAGGCGTCGGTTCGAACGGCTGGGCCTGCGCTGCGGGGTTGGCGGCACGACGCCCTCGGCCAGCCGGCGGGCGGTGAGCAGGAACGCGGTGTGGCCGACCATCCGGTGTTCAGGGCGCACCGCCAGTCCCACCACGTGCCAGGGCCGCAGCAGGGTCTCCCATGCCTGCGGTTCGGTGTAACAGCCCGCCTCGCGCAGCGCCTCGGTGGTTCGGGACAGCTGCGTGGTGGCGGCCACATAGACGGTGAGCACCCCACCGGCAACCAGCGCGGCCGAGACCGTGGGCAGCAGCTCCCACGGGCGGGCCATGTCCAGCACCGCTCGGTCCATCGGCTGATCGGCGGGATGGGTGCTCAGGTCGGCCACCCGCAGCTGCCAGTTCGGCGGCGCTGCGCCGAAGAACCGTTCAACGTTGCGCTCGGCATGCTCGGCATGGTCGGCGCGTGCCTCGTACGACGTCACAGTGCCGCGCTCCCCCACCGCCCGCAGCAGCGAGCAGGTCAACGCCCCGGAGCCGGCTCCAGCCTCCAGCACCCGCGCACCCGGGAAAATGTCGCCCCACATCAGGATCTGCGCGGCGTCTTTGGGATAGACAACCTGCGCTCCGCGTGGCATGGACATCACGTAGTCGGCCAGCAGCGGGCGCAGCGCGAGGTACTGCGTCCCCGCGGCGGACGCGACGACGCTGCCCTCGGGCAGCCCGATCAGATCGTCGTGGGCCAGTGCACCTCGATGGGTGTGGAACTGCGCGCCGGGCTCCAGCAGCACCGTGTGCCGGCGTCCCTTGGGATCGGTGAGCTGCACCCGATCGCCGGGTTGGAACGGTCCGCTGGATCTGGTCACAGGCGCTCATGGTGGCAGATCGCCAGACCGGAAGCTGTCGGGATGCCGGGCTGTCGGGGTGCTGGCCTACCCTGCCAAGCCATGACGGAGATTCTGGCGAGCAGCGCCCCAGCCAGTACCCCGGCGCGCCGGCGCCCGGCACTGTCCCCGTCGCGGGCAGCTGATTTCAAGCAGTGCCCGCTGCTGTACCGGTTCCGAGCCGTCGACCGGCTGCCCGAGACACCGAGCCGGGTGCAGGTACGCGGCACCGTGGTGCATGCCGTGCTGGAGCAGCTGTTCGCGCTGACCGCGGACCAGCGCGACCCCGAGGTCGGGCGCGGCCTGGTCGATCCGGTGTGGCGCGACGTGCTGGCTGGCAGTCCCGAGCTGGCCGAGCTGTTCGCCGGGCCCGACGATCCCGAGCTCGCCGAGTGGCTCGACTCGGCGCGTGCGCTGGTCGAGGCCTACTTCGCGCTGGAAGACCCCCGGTTGATCGCGCCCGAGGCCTGCGAGCTGCTGGTGGAGGCGGAGCTGCCGACGCCCGGCGGCGAGGCGCTGCTGCTGCGGGGATACATCGATCGGCTCGACGTCGCTCCCACCGGCGAGATCCGAGTGGTGGACTACAAGTCCGGCGCGGCCCCGCGGGAGGTCTTCGAGGCCAAGGCGCTGTTTCAGATGAAGTTCTACGCGCTGGTTTTGCTGCGTATCCGTGGTGTGGTGCCGCGCCAACTGAGGCTGATGTACCTCGCTGATCGCCAGTCGTTGAGCTATCACCCTGATGAGGAGGAGCTGGTTCGGTTCGAGCGCACCCTCAGCGCGATCTGGTCAGCGATCCTGCGGGCCGCGCACAACGGTGACTTCCGGCCCAACCCCAGCCGGATGTGTGATTGGTGCGATCACAAGCCGCGCTGCCCAGCGTTCGGCGGCACCCCACCGCCCTATCCGGGCTGGCCGGATCCGGCCGGTGCGGGCACCGAGACCGCACGCGACCGGGCGGAGTAGCGCTTTCAGAACCGGCAGGACCGGATGTCGCTGGCCAAGATGGCCTTGGCGCCGCGGGCGGAGAGCTCGTCCATGACCCGGTTGGCGTCCTTGCGCGGCACCATCGCGCGTACCGCGACCCAGTCAGGATCGGCCAGCGGCGCCAGCGTCGGCGACTCCAACCCCGGCGTGATGATGACCGCCTCGTCCAGCAGGCTGCGCGGGCAGTCGTAGTCGAGAATCACGTACTGCTGGGCGAACACCACGCCCTGCAGGCGCGCCGCGAACTGCGCCTTCTCCGCCGATGGTGCGGCGTTGGCTCGCTCCACCAGCACCGCTTCCGAGGAGCAGATCGCATCGCCGAAGGCGCCCAGGCCGTGCTGGCGCAGGGTTCGCCCGGAGCCGACCACGTCAGCGATCGCGTCGGCCACCCCCAGCTGCACCGAGATCTCCACCGCGCCGTCAAGCCGGATCACGTCAACGTGCACGCCGTGGCGGGCCAGGTCTGCTTTGACCAGCCGGGGGTAGGCAGTGGCGACCCGCAGGCCGTGGAGGTCATCGACCTTCCAGTCCCGGCCCAGCGGGGCGGCGTAGCGGAAGGTGGATCCGCCGAACCCCAGCGCGAGCAGCTCGCAGACAGGCGCCGCGGAGTCCAGCGCCAGGTCCCGACCGGTGATCCCGAGGTCCAGCTCGCCGGAGCCGACGTAGACCGAGATGTCCCTGGGGCGCAGGAAGAAGAACTCCACCTCGTTGGCCGCGTCGATGACCGTCAGGTCCTTGGCGTCGTGGCGCTGCCGGTAACCCGCCTCGGCCAGCATCTCCGAGGCCGGCTCCGCCAGGGTGCCCTTGTTGGGCACCGCGACCCGCAGCATCTGGCCATCCCCGTTGATGGTGTCCCCGTTCATCGGCACCTCACAGGTAGCGGTAGACGTCGCTGGTACTGATCCCGCGGCCGAGCATGAGCACCTGAACGCGGTAGAGCAGCTGGGAGATCTCCTGCGCCAGCCGCTCATCAGATTCGTGTTCGGCGGCGATCCACACCTCGCCGGCCTCTTCGAGCACCTTCTTGCCCTGGGCGTGCACCCCGTCGTCCAGCGCCGACACGGTACTGGAGCCCGGCGGCCGGGTGCGGGCCCGCTCAGTCAGCTCCCCGAACAGCTCATCAAAGGTTTTCAAAGCCACCATCCTCGTGAGTGGCATTGAGTGCTAGAACACTGTTACGCACTCACGACCCCTTAGGCATTGAAGTACTTGGCTTCGGGGTGGTGGGCGACGATAGCGTCGGTGGACTGCTCTGGATGCAGCTGGAACTCCTCGGACAGCGTGACTCCGATCCGTTCCGGTCGCAGCAGCGCGACGATCTTCGCGCGGTCCTCGAGTTCCGGGCACGCCCCGTAGCCCAGCGAGTATCGGGCACCGCGGTACCCGAGCTTGAAGAACTGCTCCACCTCAGCCGGGTCCTCCTCAGCGACTGCGGCCCCGGAGGCGAAGTGCAGTTCCTCCCGGATCCGCCGGTGCCAGTACTCGGCCAGCGCCTCGGTCAGCTGCACCCCGAGGCCGTGCACTTCCAGGTAGTCGCGGTAGGCGTCCTTGGCGAACAGCTCGGCGGCGTAGTCGGCGATCGCCTGCCCCATCGTCACCAGGTGCACCGGCAGCACGTCGACCTCACCTGCGCGCATTGCCGCTTCCCGAGGCCGGTAGAAGTCCGCCAGGCACAGCCGCCGGTCGCGGCGCTGGCGCGGGAAGGCGAAGCGGAACCGCTCGGGGGCGTCGGGCCGCGGCCGCTCGAGCACGACCAGCGCGTCCCCCTCCGCGACCGCCGGGAAATACCCGTAGACCACCGCGGCATGCGCGAGCACTCCCTCGGTGGTCAGCCGGTCCAACCAGTACCGCAGCCGGGGACGCCCCTCGGTCTCCACCAGCTCCGCATACGAGGGGCCGTTCTTGCTCCGGGACCCGCGCA
>DASVWA010000203.1:0-1690 GCA_036389855.1 Pseudonocardiaceae bacterium | reverse complement strand
CGTCGCCTGCTGCATCAGCTCCGCCGAGAGTTCGTGCAGGTGGACCAGGCCGCAGTCAGAGGTCATGGCCGCAGCCTAGTACTGCAACGGCAGTTATGGCGGTGCCTGTCCTCGACTGCGGTAGTGAGCGGCGCGGGCCTGCGCCTGGCGTCGTCGGCGCCACCACGACCAGTCCGCGGCGTGGTCGAGGTCGGGCCACGGTGGACGGATGAGGGTGTTGAGCAGGCGCCGCAGTTCAGGC
This sequence comes from Pseudonocardiaceae bacterium, assembly GCA_036389855.1. Lineage (GTDB taxonomy): Bacteria > Actinomycetota > Actinomycetes > Mycobacteriales > Pseudonocardiaceae. The sequence goes on along the minus strand of DASVWA010000203.1, from coordinate 1,449 downwards.
ACGGTCAGCGCGATGAGCTGCTCGTTTCCCGCCGCGGCGCCCCCTTTTCCGCGGTGGCGCGGGTAGCGCTCAGATAGGCGTGGGCGAGCATCGCCAGGGTGATGTGCCGGTACCAGGCGGTGTAGTCACGGACCTGGTAGGAGGCCAGCCCGGCCTCGTTCTTGGCCGCCTGAAAGCACTCCTCGATGCGCCAGCGGCCACCGGCCACGGTGACCAGCTGGGCGAGGGTGGTCTGGGTCGGTCCGGCGCAGACGTAGTAGGCCAACTCCGGGTCCTCGCCCGGATCGGTGGGGATGCTGCGGCGGGCCAGCACCCACCGGGCCCAGCTCGGGTCGAAGCCGGTCAGCAGCTCGATGCGGGCCCAGTCGTAGAGGCGCAGGCCGTGCGCGCCGGCGCCGGCCGAGCACCGCTGCCACGCCGACTCGTCCAGCTCGCCGACCAGCGCGCGGACCCGCCGCTGCCGCCAGTCGACGGTGGCCACGGTGTCGTTGCTGCGGGTGGCCAGCACGTAGGGCAACCCGCGCTGCTCGCACCACACCCGCAGCCGCTTGTCCTGCCCGTAGATCTCATCGGCGGTCAGCCAGCCGGCCGGCACCCCGGCCTCCAGCGCCCGGGTGAGCATGCTTCGGGCCAGCTCGGGCTTGGTGGCGAACCCGACGTCATCGCCGATGCCGGCGGTGCGGGCCCGCTCGCGGTCGTCGGTCCAGGCCTTTGGCAGGTAGAGCTCCCGGTCGATCAGCGCCCGACCGGCCGGCGTGGCGTAGCCCAGGAAGACCCCGATCTGGCAGTTGTCGATCTTGCCGGTGGTGCCGGTGTACTGCCGCCCCACCCCGGCCGACCGCGTTCCCTTCTTGATGAACCCGGTCTCATCGACGATCAGCACCCCGCCCGGGCCGAGCCGCTCCAGCACGTAGGAGCGCAGCTCGTCACGGACCGCGTCGGCGTTCCAGTCCGCGGTGCGCAGCAGTCGCTGCATGCCATCCGGGGACACCTCGCCGGCCGCCTCGGCCAGCGTCCAGCCGTTCTTGCGCTCCAACTGACCGAGCAGCCCGCGCAGATAGGCCAGCACCCGGACCCGCGGCTCGGCCCGGGCAAACGCGCCGGCGATCCGCCGGTGCACCTCCTCCAGGCCCACCGCCCAGTCCTGCACCTCGGCCACCAGGCCATCGCAGCGCATCTGCACACGCTGCTACCAGCCCTCAGCCGATCCCGGCACCGACACGCACAAGTGCCGCTGCAGTATTAGAGCTTGTCTCACGTGGCGAGCTTCTTGTAGCAGGTCAAGGTGGCGGCCAGGGTGAGGAATGCGGTGAACAGCCGGGCGCAGCGCTCGTAGCGGGCGGTCAGCCGGCGGTAGCCGGTCAGCCAGGCCAGGGAGCGCTCGACGACCCAGCGGTGCCGGCCCAGCCGGGTGCTGGTTTCCACGCCGCGGCGGGCGATGCGCGGAGT
>DASVWA010000202.1:0-1749 GCA_036389855.1 Pseudonocardiaceae bacterium | reverse complement strand
GCTGTTCGTCGCCTGCGAGCCGGTCATGGTCGGTCGCCCCGAGTGTGACGATATAACGGTTAGGCGCAAGCACCCGCCCCCCCGCGAGCGGACGCGCATTGTCGTCGGCTTCACGCTGGAGCGCCTGAGCAACCTCCTGCGGCACCACGCTACCGCCGAAGACCCGGGCAAAGGCGTCGCCGACCATACCTTGCAGCCGGCGCTCGAACCGCTGCGCCTTGCCCACGACGCCCTCCTTTTCCAGGCTCTGCCAGGGTTCGCTGCCAGTTTTCTGCCAGTCTCCCCCGATCGTATCCGGCAGGGCCAGCGAGCAGGGTCTGCTGCGTCCGGCCGTTCGGAGCTAGATGCTAAGCTTCCGCGATCACTCGGGCGAGTGGCGGAATGGCAGACGCGCACGGTTCAGGTCCGTGTGTCCGTAAGGACGTGGGGGTTCAACTCCCCCCTCGCCCACTCCTCTTTCGTTTGTGCAGGCGCTCGCCGCGAATGATCAGCAACGTACCGTGGACCAGGTGTGCGACGATCGGCGCCTGAGGTCAGATTCGCCCGGCCCCCGGCGGCCGATGCAGCACGGACGGCTTGAGAAGAGGGGCCATGACTTACGTCTTCGCGCAGGACTGGCATCGCGAGGGGAAGCGACTGGCCGGCCTCGAGAGCGCCGCTGACCCTATCAGCAGCGATGTGCTGTCCCGGCTGGGAGTGGGGACAGGCTGGCGTTGCGCGGAGGTCGGTGCCGGCGGTGGGTCGCTTGCGCTGTGGCTCGCCGATCGGGTCGGCGACACCGGGCAGGTGGTCGCTACGGACGTGGACCCGGGCCACCTGATAGCCCTCGAAGCGCCCAACCTGCAGGTGCTTCAGCACGATCTGACCACAGAAGACCCACCTGCTGAGCCCTTTGACCTGGTGCACACCCGCCTTGTCATCGAGCACCTGGCAGACCCAGAAGGCGCATTGACACGGCTCATGGGTTGGGTCCGGCCAGGGGGTTGGTTGGTGGTGGAGGCGGGCGACTGGTCGACGCGGTATGAGATCACGTCGTCTGCGGTGTTCGAGGCGACCTTGGTCGCCGTGCAGGAGTTCCTCGCGTCGGCCGGTTTCGCACCGATGTTCGGCCGCCGCCTCGCGGGGCTGTTCCGAGACCAGGGCCTCGTTGACGTCGGATGTGAGGCCCGCAGCCGGATGCTCAAGGGCGGTACACCGGAGATGGAGTTCTTCACGCTGACAATCGAGCGGATCCGGACCGCGATGGTGACGACCGGTTTGATCAGTGACGATGAGGTTGCCGCGGCGCTGGCTCTGTGTGCGGACTCGTGTTTCGCCGTCATGTCACCGGCTCTGGTATCCGCGTGGGGTCGGGTCCCCGGAAATGCCAAAGCGGAGCCGGATGCACTGGACATGTAAAGGAGGGATGGCCGCGTTACGCCCACCCATCCTTGCCGACGATCCCGCGCCCGATGATCCGATCGCGCGGCGGTGGTGCACGACTCACCTGCAGTCGGCTGCCCCAGCACCGCCCTCAGCGCCACAGCCGGCCACGCCGGTGCCGTTCGCTAGCAAGCGGCACCACACGAACATCCAGTATCAACTCACTCGCAGCGAGGCTCAGCCGGTCGGTACCGGCCGCCAGTGCGGTCGCCCAGGCCCGTAAACGCGGTTGAGCCGTACGGTGTTGGCCGAGGTATTCGAGAGTGTGGCCGAGCCGGTGGGCCCCCGTTCACCGGGCTGCACGACTGCGCAGCTCGCGAATGCTGG
>DASVWA010000201.1:0-1502 GCA_036389855.1 Pseudonocardiaceae bacterium | reverse complement strand
GTTCAACGCCGTCCGAGCGCTCCACTTTGTCAAACTGCGTTTCGCATAAGCCTCAATGCCGCTGACAACTTATTCGCCGCCCAGTCGTGGGTTTGATTGCCGACCAGTTACTCACGAATTTGTGCGGGCGTGCGTGATATTGTCTCCGGACACCTACATAGGTCGAATGAACATATTTCACGACGCCGACAACGCCGGGCTTAATTGGCTCTTCGTCTCTGAGCGTGGTGTGCCGCTGTAGGACACGATCTTTAGCCTGAGCCTGGAGACGGGCCTGGGGCCTCATGATCCGTGGTGTTCAGGACACGGAGATGGAGGCCCCAGGTGGAACGAGAGCGTAGTGCTGCGGCGGCGATGTTGGGCTTGCCCGGGTTTGTCGTGCTGGCCGTGTCGGAGGTCGACGGTGAGCTGGAGCAGGCGATTGAGACCACCGTCGATTTGGTGGGTTGCCCCGAGTGCGGGGCGGTGGCTCAGCTGCATGATCGGCGGCCGTGTTGGGTGCGGGACCTGCCTGCGGGGGGTCGACCGGTCATTTTGGTGTGGGTCAAGCGGGTCTGGCGCTGCCCGCATGCGTTATGCCCGAAGCGGACCTGGACTGAGACCTCGTCGGTGATCGCGCCGCGGGCGTCGCTGACCGAACGGGCCCGCGCTGAGATCTGCCGCCGCGTCGGACAAGACGGTGCCTCGGTGGCGGCGGTGGCCCGGGACTTCGGTATCAGGTGGCGCACTGCGATGGCGGCGGTGGTCGAACACGGCACACCGCGGGTCGATGACCTCAGCCGGTTAGACGATGTCGAGGCGTTCGGGGTGGATGAGACCGCGTTTCTGGCCGCCTCGGCCACCCGGTCGACCAGCTTCGTGACCGGGATCGTCGATTTGACCCGCCGTCGGGGTGGCTCGGCGCGGCTGCTCGACGTGATCGAAGACCGCAGCGCCTCAGCGCTGGTGAGCTGGGTGAGCCAGCGCGACCCTGGCTGGCGAGCCGGGATCGAGGTGGCCGCGCTGGACCCCTACCGCGGTTACGCCAGCGCGCTGCGCACTGCGCTGCCCAGCACCACCCGAGTGCTCGACGCGTTCCACGTCGTGCGGCTGGGGTTCGCTGTTGTTGACCAGGTACGCCAGCGTATCCAGCGCGAGCAGACCGGCCACCGCGGTCGCACCGGCGACCCGCTCTATGGCATCCGCCGATTGCTGCGCCGCGCTGCCGACCACCACTCCCAGCGATCCTGGGCGCGGCTGCTAGCCGGGCTCGACGCCGGTGACACGCCAGATGAGCAGCTCGCCCGTACCTGGATCGCTGCTCAGGACCTGCGACTGATCTACCACAGTCCCGACCGCGCCCGCGCCGAGCAGGCGCTGTACCGGTGGCTGTCCTACTGCGCCGACGCCGACATCCCCGAGCTCACCCGCCTGGCGACCACCATCGACTCCTGGCACACCGAACTACTGGCCTACTTCGACACCGGCGGCCTCTCGAATGGACCCACCGAAGCGATCAACCT
>DASVWA010000200.1:0-15075 GCA_036389855.1 Pseudonocardiaceae bacterium | reverse complement strand
CGTGACGAACCCGTGCCGCACCCCGCGGCGAGACCGGGGATCCTCGACCGAGGCCAACGCGGCAAGCAGATCACCCGGCACCGGCTCAGCACCGGCCCACGCCTGCCCGGAGCAACTCGCAGCAACGGAGATCGGCAAAGTAGACAGGCGGACACGGCAGTTGCTCCGGTGATCGTGTTGGCGCAGGGATCGTCATGATCACCAGCGGGGCCGTGTCCGCACCGCTCTTACCGCATCACCGGCGTGTCACGCCGGAGACACGCCACAGTGGACGACTTTGCCGGAGCGTGTGTCACGAACATCGAAGGGAGTCCTATGAGGTAGGCGGGATTCGTGGTTGATGATGCTGTTCGGGAGATGAAGGTATGGCCCTTCGGAGTCGCCCTGCGGGGGGAGGCTTCAAACCGCCTCGTGCTGCGTTGGCTGAAGACCGTCGTGGTGAGCGATCGAGGAAAAGGCACCCGCGAGGTGTCAGGTAGGGATCAGGAAGACGAGTGCAAGCGAATCGCTGCGGACGTGTCGTAACAAAGACAGCTGACATCGAAACTGGGGTGATGTTTCGCATCCCGGGATGAGCCTGGCGAGTGCCCGCTGATTGGCCAGGTGGTGTCCGGCATGGAGGCGACGTGAGCCTGATCTGCTGCTCCCGGACGGAACGTGAGAAGGCGCACCCCGACACGACCGGCCGTGTTTCGCTGGTAGACGGGGTCCAGCCCTGGTTGTGGGGTGCGCTGGCGGACCGGCTCGTAGTAGCGACGAAGCCCTTGTAATGGGGGTGGAGCGAAGGGGCCGGGTCATCTGTGGACGTTGATCAATGGTCAACCGCACCTTAATTCGGGTGGGGGAGGAGCTGGTGATCACGAAACCGGAATCAGCAGGCAAACCGTTCGACATTTCGAAGCGGGACGTCTGGGAGGCCTACAAGAAGGTCAAAGGTAATCAGGGCGCACCAGGAGTGGACCAGCAAACCCTGAGCAACTTCGAGACAGACCTTGCAGGGAATCTCTACAAGATCTGGAACCGGATGTCCTCAGGCAGCTATTTCCCGCCTCCGGTGCTGGCGGTGGAGATACCGAAGCCTCATGGCGGCGGGACCCGAATTTTAGGCGTGCCCACGATCGCAGACAGAGTCGCGCAGACAGTCGTTGCCCGGCATCTGGAGGAGAAGGTCGAACCGATCTTCCACCCGGATTCCTACGGATACCGGCCCAAGCGTTCGGCGCTGGATGCGGTCGCGACATGCCGGCAACGGTGCTGGAGACACAACTGGGTGATCGACTTGGACATCGAGAAGTTCTTCGACACCGTGCCATGGGATCTCGTCGTCAAGGCGGTGGAGGCACACACCGACGCCCCGTGGGTGCTGTTGTATGTGAAGCGGTGGCTTGCCGCGCCGCTGCAACAACCCGACGGGACGCTGACCCAGCGGCACCGCGGGACCCCGCAAGGATCCTCGGTGTCACCGGTGCTGGTGAACCTGTTCATGCACTACGCGTTCGACACGTGGCTCACCCGGACCCACCCCACGGTGGTGTTCGAACGCTACGCCGACGATGCCGTCGTGCACTGCGACAGCGAGGACCAGGCCCGCCACGTGCTGGCCGGGATCGCCCAGCGGATGGAACAGGTCGGTCTTCGTCTGCACCCGGACAAGACCCAGATCGTGTACTGCAAAGACGCAAACCGGCCGCAGACCCATGAGCGGACCGCGTTCACGTTCCTCGGCTACACGTTTCGGCCACGCCCGGCGCGGGACCGCCACGGAGCAACGTTCTTGGCGTTCCTGCCCGCGATCAGCACCCAAGCCCTGAAGAAGATCAGCACGCAGGTCCGTCGATGGCGGCTGCACCGCTGGATCTACCACACCTTCGGCGAGGTGGCCCGTACGATCAACCCGGTCGTCGCGGGTTGGATGCAGTACTACGGGCGGTTCTATCCCTCGACGCTGTATCCCCTCCTGGCGCGCATCAACGCCTACCTGGTGCGCTGGATCCGCAACAAATACCGACGCTACGACGCGACCCGCGCCGCCCGCCGCAAGCTCACGGAGATCACCCTCGGGTATCCCCGGATCTTCCGGCACTGGCAATGGGTCACGACCGCCTGGTGACCAGGATGACAAGAGCCCGGTGACAGGAGACTGTCACGCCGGGATCTGTGGGAGCCGGAGGGTGAAACTCCCTCCGGCCACCCGACCCTGCCATGTAGCCACCGTGTGACAGCGACCTCAGCACGAGAACTGGGCGATCCGCGCGCACCGCTTCATTGGCGATCGAGGAGATCGCATGGCTGGTGTGTCGTGAACGCGCTATACCTAGGTAGACACCACCGAGTGAGCTAAGTAATGACCCGGGCTGCCCATTGAGCAGTGCATGTATCTGGGCGATGGGTTCACCGCAGCTGAGGACTCGCTGCGCCGCAGGCGGCATCTCACTACCTGTGCACATGCCCAGCAGGCGTGTTTACCAGCGACAATGCTTGCGCATGACACTAGAAGGAGCTCCCTGGCGGCCACTCGATCATGGAACTGCGGACATTGCTCACCGCTGATCGACCACGCGGAGAGCAGCATCACACCTAAGTAGTGGCTAAAAGAATTCTCTGTGGTGAACGCATGTTGTCAGGAGATCGTCTTTTGGCCATGGTGTGAACAAGCTGAAATCGATGATGCCGTCGCAACGGCTATCCGCGCAACGAGGTGGAGACTGCAATGAGCACGATCTGGGTGACCGCTCGCCGTGGCTCGATCGCACTGGCGGCGACGTTCCTTACCTTGAATCTGACCGGTTCCAGCGCCGCGGCCCTGGTAGGACGCAATGGCGCGGCCAGCCCTGTGGCGGGGAGCAGTGCACCAGTATCGGACTCGATGAGCCGGTACGCACTGGTGGAGCCATCGGAAACCGTCCGCACGTGCGCAAATGGGCTGCGGTACGCCTCCGACAACTACACCTGCGATTCCGTGGTTCTGGTCGCCGAGTAGCACGTCCATCGGGTCGCGGACCATCTCCGAGACGGCAGCCGCGCGAGCAGCCTGCACTGTCGGCTACGCCGCGGCAGGACTGCCGCGCTGGCTGGTGCGCGAGAATGGGTGGGGCGACGTCAGCTTTACGTGAGTGGCGTCAGTATATCGACAGTCATCAACATCACCTGGTACGGGTTCCAGGTGGACATTGTGAAGTAGGTCTGTACTCCTTTGTCAGACCGTCGGCTGTATTGGGGAATCTGGTAGGGACCATACATCCCTGCCAAGTCGTTGCTGCGATCGACGCCGAAGCCTTCATGTGTGTGGTCAGCGCCCGGCAGATGCATGAACTTCCCGAGCCCGTCGTTCACTGAGAAAGCGAGGTCACCCTTGGACCAGGGCCCGTAAGGACGTTTCGCCCCGTGCATGACTATTCCACCAGCTGACGATCTATCTGCTGGCCAGTCTGCGTTGTAAAGACATATCCAGGCGCCCAGCAGTGGGTTCCAGCGAACCGACAGCTCGCCGACACAACCTGCGCAGAATAGTGGAACAGCGCTGTCCTCATTACGGCTCCACTGCGGTTGGCCGAGTCCGCCGGCGTAGAACATGAAGCCACCCGGTTCTTCGAGTTTCGCGACTGGCTTAACGGCAAGGTAGACATCGCTGGAGCGGTAGCGGCCGCTGCCAAAGACGGCAAGCTGTGGCCCGTCACCTGGGAGCCCATGTTCGTGCGCGTCAACAATCATTGTCGACACGTTGATGAATTTGAAGCGTGACATCTCGTAAAGGAGCTTGAAGTCGAGGCCGTTGTTGTCCGACCGGGCCAGTATTGACCGGCCCATCAAAGCGTATATCCCCGCTTGCCGGCGATCTGTGCTGAAGAACACGTACATGTTGCCGTTCCAGCTCAGCCCGTCGAGCGGAACATTGAAGGCGTCCTGGGCAATGCCGGGGACCGCCGGGGGGCGAGGAAGGAACGTCAATTCAAGGCCATCGTCGGCATTCGAATCTGTACAAAATGCGATCGCATCAAGATCATCGTTCGGAGTGCTGTGGCCCACTCGCCAGGTATCGCCGAACAGGAAGTAGAGGTGACCCTGATGGGAAAAGGAGACACCGAGATCAGTGCCGACAATGTCAAACCTGCTTTCGGTCCGGTTGAGGGCGTATCTCGGCGTTCCCGTTCCGTCCCAGCCTTCACGGTCGAACTCCCCGGTCAGTTGAGCGATCTTCCGGGCGCGATCGGCAAGTCGCGGATGTGGTTCGAGCACGTCGAAGCAGTCCGTCCTGATCCAGGACTCCTCGACGTGGGCGTTCGGATGCCAATAATGAACGACGGAACCACGGCACTCATCCACGAGAACCTCGAAATTCCCGCGGGTTGTTGAGCTGAAACTTGACTGAATAACGCCACCGAGTCCTGCGCAGGATTGGGTGATAAATTGCGCCCTGGTCCAGGCTCCACCGGTATCGCGGAAGAAATGGCGAAGCTCTATCGAATTATCGCCCAGGTGAAGCGGTACCACGACTTCGAAGTTGCCGTGTGGTCCGGTGCCGTAGTCGGATTGGATGAGGCAGCCGGGCCCGGTTACGTTGTCGCGTTCGCCGGTGATGCGTGGTCCGCGGATCCAGGGTAGGCGGGGGTCGCTGTTGTTGCGGAAGAAGTGGCGGAGTTCGACGGTGCCGTTGGTTTGTCGTAGGGGTACGATGACTTCGAAGTTGCCGTGTGGTCCGGTGCCGTAGCCGGATTGGATGAGGCAGCCGGGCCCGGTTACGTTGTCGCGTTCGCCGGTGATGCGCGGTCCACGAACCCACGGCCCGAAGTCGTTGTGAGAACTGTCGCGGAACCAGTGCCATAGTTGTTCGCCTTGTACGAGGACCGCCTCAAAATTACCGTGACCGCTGCGTCCGAAGTCGGCTTGTATGAGACTGATATAAGTTCTGGGCATTTTGCAGTCCTTTCCAGTCCCAGTAAGCTCAGCACGAATCCGACCACTGCTATGGTCGGGGAGGCGACGGCAATCCGGCCCGACTGGTTGAGTGCCCGACCACGCCGGTGTTGGAGTCGGCGGGGAGCCACCCGGCACCCATACGCGTCCGCGGCGAGATCTTAGGGTTGCCGCGCAGCACCCGCAGCACCCGCAGCACCCGCAGCACCCCATCAAGCCCGTGCGCCGACGTCCAGGGCAAGCGGTCTGCCCACCGGGCTGCACTACGGATCCAACCGTGCACCCTCAGCGGGCATGCCGTACCCCTGGGCTACCTTCATGGTCGTCGCGAGCAAACGCCGTTGTCGTGTTTCGGCGGGCGGAAATCGTTGGAGTCGACGTTGTCAGCGGCCTAGTAGCCGGGACTTTGACCTAGGGACCCGAAGAGCCACAGCAACACGAAGATCACGATGACGATTTCATACCACTTCGCATAGAGCATGCTGACCTCCTTCAACCGTGACTCCTTGTACTTAACACCCTCTTTGGACCTGACCGGTGGGTGCGGTGGCACCCAGGAGGTGAAAGTTAAAGATCGAGACAACAGAGGTTCAAGTGGCTACACAAGTGTAGCCATATGGAGCAGCCTTTGCACGCCAGTAGGTAGCTTTTCGTCCTCTTCTTGCTACTGCCGGTGATGACCCAATGAAGAGCAAGAAAACTCTCAGTTGCGAGCGGTGTCGCGGTCTAGGGTCTCCGTATGCGGCGACCCGTGCTGCTCCCAGCGGGTCATCAGCGGTGAGCACCCGGGTCGAGGGAGAGCGGATCGCCCGAATGCTCGGTTTGCAGCGGCTCCCGGGGGAGGGCGGCCTGTTCCGCCGGACTTACATCGACGCATACTTCTCAGTGATCTACTTCATGCTGATTGCCCCGGATTTCTCGGCGCTGCACTCGCTCGACGGTGTGGAGACCTACCACTGGTATGCCGGGTCGCCGCTGCGACTGCTGCTGCTGCACCCTGGCGGGCAGGTCGCTCAGCCAGTCCTCGGCGCGAATCTCGCCAGAGGAGCAAGACCGCAGGTCGTCGTGCCCTCGGGGGTGTGGCAGGGCTCCAGCTCACTGGGCGAGTGGACTCTGGCGGGTACCACCATGGCCCCGGCGTTCGAGTGGTCAGCCTTTCACCTCGGCCGGCGCGCCGAGCTGGTCTCAGGCTGGCCGGATGCGGCGGCCCGGATTCGTGCCCTCACCCGGGCCTGACCACGGTGCTACCACGTCGGGTGCACTGATACTCCACTGTCCACGACGAGATCGTGTCCGGTGATCCACTCAGCCATCGAGGAGGCCAGGAAAACACAGGCGTTGGCTACGTCAGCCAGCCGGCCGAGCACCCCAGCGGTGCTGCCCGCTGGAATCGTGCGACACCGTCCGGCCAGTCACGGTCCAGGCCGTCACGCCAGACCAACCCGGGTGAGACGCTGTTGACCCGAATGCCGACCCGGCCGGTCACGTTGGTGTCCACGACCTCACGCCACCGCAGCACCGACATCGTTGCGAGCTCAGCCACCGGCTGCACCCCGGCATTCGCCACGACGGTGTCCAACCGCCCGAACGCTTCGACGGCCGCGGCAATCAAGCTCGTGCAACCGTCGGGCTCAGTGACGTTGCATTGGGCCGCGATAGCGCGCCCGCCCCCGGCGGTGATGTCGTCAACCACTCTGGCGGCCGGTTCGGCGCTGCTGCGGTAGTACACGACGACCGCCGCACCGACCGCCGCCAACGTCCGGGCGACACCGCCGCCGAGGCCACCGCCAGCGCCGGTCACCACGGCCACACTCCCGCTCAAGTCCATGTCACTGCTCGTCGCGGTGTTCCTCACCATGAGATGCTCGGTAGCCAGCGCTACGTCCAGCAGCGTGTGGAGTAAATGACCGCGGCGCAACGCGATGGGGGTCGCGATGGAAGCCCTGGTGACAAGCGGGATGACTGGTCTGCTCGCCCAGGCCGTGCCGCCTGATCTGTTTCATGCTCGGATGCAGATGGCGTTGTCGTTGGGCTGGCACATCGTGGTGGCGTGCTTCGGGGTCGGATTTCCCGCGATGGTGCTCTTCGCCGAGTGGCGGTCGCGTCGCAGGGCGGATCAGGACATGAACGCGCTGGCACACACCTGGGCCAAGGCGCTGGGCGTGTTGTTCGCGGTGGGTGCGGTGTCGGGCACGATCCTGTCCTTCGAGATGGGAATGCTCTGGCCGGGGCTGATGGAGCGGTTCGGGCAGATTTACGGGTTTCCTTTCATCCTGGAGGCGTTCGCTTTCTTCATCGAGGCGATCTTCCTCGGTGTATACCTGTACGGGTGGAACCGGCTGCCGCCGCGGATTCATATGCTGACCGGCCTGCCGGTTATCGCGTCCGGAGTGGCCGGGGCGTTTTTCGTGGTGGCGGCCAACGGCTGGATGAACACCCCGACCGGTTTCGAGATCCGTGACGGCCAGATCGTGAACAGCGACCCATGGGCGGCGATGTTCAACCCCTCCACCGCCGCGCAGTCGGTACACATGATCATCGCAGCTGTCATGGTCACCGGATTCAGTATCGCGTCGGTGTATGCGATCGGCATGCTGCGAGGCCGCCGCGACCGTTATCACCGGCTCGGCCTGCTGGTGCCGTTGACCGTCGGCGCGGTCGCCGCGCCGATCCAGATTGGGGTGGGTGACTGGATCGCCAATATGGTGGCCAAGCACCAACCGGCGAAGCTGGCGGCGTTGGAGGGCCTCTACCTGTCAGGTACGGCAAAGCCGCTGTCGCTGGGTGGGATTTACCTCGACGATAGGCTCGTCGGCGCGTTACAAATCCCCTACGGGCTGTCACTGCTCGTCCACCATGACCCCAACGGCTTCGTAGCCGGCCTGGATCGGGTGCCGCCGGAGCTGCGCCCGCCGGTGAACGTCGTGCACTTGTCCTACAACGTGATGGTCGGCATCGGATTCGCGTTATTGGGACTGGCGGCCTGGTTGGCCTGGAGCTGGTGGCGACGTCGTGACATCCCGGGCACTGCCTGGTTCCTGCGTGCTGTCGCATTGTCGGGACTGGCAGCGGTGGTGGCGCTGGAGGCCGGTTGGGTGGCCACCGAGGTGGGCCGGCAGCCCTGGATCGTCTATGGGATCCAGTTGACCCGCGACGCGGTCAGCACCGCACCTGGGCTGCGCTACGGCTTCTACCTCGTGCTGGCGGTGTACGTGGTGCTCACCGTCATGACGGTGTACGTGCTACGCCGCCTCGCCCGAGCAACCCCCGAGACGTCGATCGCTCCCCAGGAGTCCGAACTTCGGCAACGGGTCGGAGGCGTGACCTGATGGTGACCGCCGACGTACTTGGTCCCGCGGAGGCGGCATTATGACCGCCGCCGAGGCCGTGCTGGCCATCATGTGGGTAGGCCTCACGGCCTACGCCCTGTTCGGCGGCGCCGACTTCGGTGCCGGTTTCTGGGATCTGCTGGCCGGGGGTACCGAACGTGGACGGCTTCCGCGGCGGCTCATCGAGAACTCCATCGGCCCGGTATGGGAGGCAAACCACGTCTGGCTCATCTTCGTGCTCGTCGTGCTGTGGACCAGTTTTCCTCCGGCGTTTGCGGCGATCGCCTCAACCCTCTACATCCCCCTCACCTTGGCCGCATTGGGCATGATCGCCCGCGGGGCGGCGTTCGCCTTCCGCCACTCGGTCGACCAACTGGCACTTCAGCGGTTCTTCGGGGCCTCGTTCGCTTTCTCGTCGATGACCACGCCGTTGTTCCTCGGCGCTATTGCCGGTGGCGTCGCCTCGGGACGGGTTCCCCCGGGTATCGCGACCGGAGATGTGATCACCAGCTGGCTCAATCCCACGTCGATACTCGGCGGGGTCATCGCAGTCGGGGTGTGTGCTTACCTCGCTGCCGTGTACCTGTGCGCCGATGCGCAGCAGCACCATGACCTGCCGTTGGTCGAGTACTTCCGCATCCGCGCCATCGCCACCGCCGTGCTCCTGGGCGCTATCGCCCTGGCCGGTATCGCGGTGCTCCGCGCGGACGCACCGCACCTTGTCAACGGCCTCACCTCTCGGGGACTGGTGCTCATCGTGGCCTCCGTGGTGGCTGGGATCGGCTCCATTGTGTTGCTGGTCCGCAGACGACCGGGCCTGGCCCGGGTTGCGGCGGCTCTGGCGGTCATCACTGTCATCTGGGGATGGGCCGTGGCGCAGTACCCGTACTTGCTGCAACCCGGCCTCACCGTGCAAGCCGCCGCCGCGCCCGACACCACGTTGCGCGCCATGCTGATCAGCCTGCTCGTCGGCGCAGCCCTGCTCGTGCCCTCACTGTTCTTCCTGTTTGCCCTGTTCCGGCGTAGCCAGCCCGAGACGAATCAGCGGTGAAAGCTGAAGGAGTGCGCATTGTGTTTCACTGCGCAGCAGGTTGTGACCGGACAACGCTCGGTGAGGCCAAATCATGAAGGACTCCGATGGACTCCGCGTGGCGGCCTCGCTGCTGGTCCAGCCGTCCGGCGGGCACACTGCGTCGAGAGGTTTTCACCGCCTCAGTAACTACCGCGGTCACCTTGGGAGTGAACTGCGCTGACGTCCGTGCCTGGCCAATCCACACGACCGCGGGAATCGATTCCATCACCAGGAATGTGGCTACCACGACGAGGTAGGGCATCCCACGCACAGCACCGAACACGCCCAACGCGATGCCTCCAAATCCGCGCAGGGTGTGGCCGACCGCCCAGATCATGCCGGGGCTGGACCGGGCCATCCAACGACCGGTCAGAAAGTACAGCCCGAGGCCTACCAGCCCGGACACGGTCAACATCGCGGAGATCTGCGCCTCCATCATCGTCATACTGCCCACTAGATGGATAACCACGGGGACGCCGAACAGTGACAGCAGCAGCAGTGTCTTCAGGGGCACCACGGTGCGCGACGGTTCGTCCACTTCGGTGGGATCAGCCTGGGGTTGGCGGATCCGGGTGGCCGCGCAGCGACTGGTGGTCCACACGAGCACACTGAGCAGGCCGATCGCCAGCCCGCCGACCCGAAACTGGGTATGGAACGGCAGTTTCGCCGCTGCCATCGCACCCAGTAACACCCCGCCGAAGATCTTGCCCAGATCCAGGTTGAGCTGCAGCCAGGTCAACTGCCGTTCCTGGGTGTCCGGGGCCAGAGCGGTGCCCAGGATGAAGGTTGGAGCCGCGACTGCCACCGCCGCCGCACCAACACCCATCACCGCGATGGCGACCACGATCGATAACGAATCACCGCCGGACAGGGCCAGCGCCCCGAGACCGATGGCCATCCCCAGTACACCCAGCGCCTGCACCAGCCGATGGGCCCGGTGGCGCGCCGCTAGCCTCCCGATCGAGGGCCCGATCAGGGCGAAGAGGCCGGCCATGGACATCGCGAGCGCAATGTCGATGGCGGTCCCTCCGACCGAGAGCACGTACGCCGGCAGCAGAACGGGCAGGAAGCAGTTGAACGCCAATGCCAGGGCAAGGTGCGAGGTCATCCACCATTCGAAAGGCCGGGGCTGATCATCCACGATGCCAGCGCGCTGAGCCATGCTGGCAGACATTACCTCAATAAGGACCCCGAAAGGATGCGAGTGGATTGCCCGCCATTGTTGCCGACATTGCATCAACCCACTGACGCTGAGGCGCTGCGATTCGGTCAGCATTCGGTGACCCATCGGGAACTGAGTGTTGTGGCTGCGGCTTTGCAAGCTCCGCTGTCCGGCGCCCGGCGCGTTGCGGTCTGGGCCGCACCGCAGCTGCAGACCTGCGTGGCGATTGTGGCGGCGCTGGCGGCTGGAGTGCCTGTGGTGCCGATCAACCCCAAGCTGGGCACCCGGGAGCTGCAACATGTCCTCTCCGATGCGAGACCCGACGTGGTGCTCACCGCACCGGGAGCTACCTTGCCCGCGGCCTTGCGTGCCCTGCCGCGGCTTGACGTCGATCTGCGGTCGCGGGCTGCGCCGATGCCGTCCGAGCCGGATCCCGAGTCACCAGCACTGATTGTCTATACCTCGGGCACCACAGGTCCGCCCAAGGGCGTAGTGCTGCCGCGGCGCGCGCTTGCCGCTGATGTCGACGCGCTCGCTCGGGCCTGGCAGTGGACTGCCCAGGACGTCCTGGTGCACGGCCTGCCGCTGTTTCATGTGCACGGCCTGGTACTGGGCGTCATCGGGCCGCTGCGACTTGGGGGCGCCTTGCACCACCTTGGCTCCTTCTCCGTGGAGGGGACCGCCCGGGAATTGGGCGGTTGTTCGTTGGGTGATCGGACGACGATGTTGTTCGGCGTGCCGACGATGTACCACCGGCTGGCCGCCGCAGCTGAGCACGACTCCCAGGTCGCCGCAGCCCTTGGCCGGGCCCGGCTACTCGTCTCGGGCTCTGCTGCATTACCCGTGTCCGATCATCAGCGCATCGCCGCGGCAACCGGTCAGCATGTGGTGCAGCGGTACGGGATGACCGAGTCGTTGATCACCTGCGCGGTGCGGGCTGACGGGCAACGCAGGCCGGGCACCGTCGGGCCGCCGCTGGATGCGGTGGCGCTGCGGCTGGTGGACGAGCGTGGCTCGGTCCTGCAGGTGACCGACGATGAGACCGTCGGAGAGATCGAGGTCGCCGGACCGACGTTGTTTCTGGGCTACCTCAACCGCCCCGATGCCACGGCCGAGGCGATGCACGACGGCTGGTTTCGCACCGGCGACATCGCCACCTGCGGCCCGGACGGGCACCTGCGCCTGCTTGGACGCCGTGCCACCGACCTGATCTCCAGCGGCGGGTACAAGATCGGCGCGGGTGAGATCGAGAACGCCCTACTAGAGCATCCGGGTGTTGCCGAGGTGGCGGTCACCGGGCAGCCGGATCCCGACCTCGGAGAGCGGGTGGTGGCGTGGGTGGTCGCCGCCTTCGACCCACCACCTACCGCGCAGCAGCTCGCCGAGCACGTCGCGGAGCTGCTCGCACCGCACAAGCGGCCCCGGGTGGTGCACTACCTGCCTGCGCTGCCCCGCAATGAAATGGGCAAGGTTCGCAAGAGCGAGCTGGGCTGATCAATGCGCGTTTTGGGAGGCACAATGCGCTGCTTCAGCGCCCGATTACTGCAGTTTGGCCCCGGGACGAGTGGGTGTGCCAGCGCCAGTAAGGTGTCCGCTTCGCTCCGAACATCTGGGGGTCGAAACAGTGGGCGTAGCCCGAGCGGTCGGCTTGCTGGTCGGTGTCGCTGCTGATGCGGTATTCGGCGATCCGCGACGCCATCATCCGGTGGCTGCTTTCGGCCAACTCGCCGCGACCGCTGAACGCGTGTGTTACGCCGAACACCGGCTTGCCGGGTTGGTTTACACCGGGACCCTGGTCGGTGGCGTGGCGGTGATCGGTGGCCTGCTGGAGCGAGCCGGACGCAGACGGGCCGGTGTGCAGGTGGCGGGCACCGCGCTGGCCACCTGGATCGCCCTGGGTGGCGCTTCGCTGGCCCAGGAAGGTGCTGCGATGGCCCGGGCGCTGGACGCCGGGGACCTCGATGCCGCGCGGGCACGGCTGCCGCACCTGTGCGGCCGCGCGCCGGAGGAGCTCGATCTGGCCGGCGTGGCCAGGGCCAGCGTGGAATCCGTCGCCGAGAACACTTCCGACGCGGTCGTCGCACCGCTGGTCTGGGGCGCGGTGGCGGGGGTGCCAGGGCTGTTGGCCTACCGCGCGGTCAACACCCTGGATGCGATGGTCGGGTACCGGTCGCCGCGGTACCGGCGATTCGGTTGGGCCGCGGCTCGGCTGGACGACCTGGTCAACCTGCTACCGTCCCGGGCCGCTGCCGGATTGGCCACGCTGTGCGCGCCGCTGGTGGGAGGTTCGGCCCGCGGTGCGTGGCAGGCCTGGCGGCGCGACGCACCAGCGCATCCCAGCCCCAATGCCGGGCAGGTCGAGGCGGCGTTCGCGGGTGCCCTGGAGGTACGGCTGGGAGGGCGCACGGTTTACCCGCACGGGGTGCAGCAGCGCCCGGTCCTGGGCCACGGCCGCACTCCCGACGCCGGTGACCTCACCCGGGGAGTCGAGTTGTCCCGGGTCATCGGGCTGGCGGCCGCGGCACTGTGCGCGGTGCTTGCGGCCGTAGCTCAGTAGACGTACCGACCGGGGAGCCATACTTACCCGAGCCGTAACGATCGGCGAGCGCGGCCATCGGTGGATCATGCGGGTCGTCGGCATCCGGGGACCACTCCTCGCGGCGCCAGTCGGTCGCTTCGCGCCAGGCGAAGTAAGCCAACCCGAGTGGCGCCATCGCGCCGAAGGCGAGCCACTGCAGCGCATAGGCGAAAGACGGCCCGGCGTACAGCTGCGGCAGCGGCAGCGCGGACAGCACCCCGGGCGCTCCATCCGCTAGTTGCACGTAACCCGGTTCGAGTCGCAGCCCGGTGACTGCGCCCACGGTGCGGGTATTCACCGCGTACACCTGCCGGTGACCGTCCTGGGCCACGACCTCACCGCCGTGCGGGTCCGGCTCGTCGGCTCGCAACCGGCCGGTCACGGTGACCTCGCTACTGGGAACCGGGGGATAGGCGGGCACCCGCCCCTCGACCGGACGTAGATAGCCGCGATCCACCAGCACGGTCGATCCGTCCGCCAATTCAAGTGGGACCAGCACTTCGTACGCCGGCTCGCCCTGCACGGTGCGCAGCCGCACGACCGTCTCGGCGTTGGGCAGGTATCGCCCGGTGATGAGGACCTGCCGCCACTCGGTGCCCTGCGCCGGCGCCGCACCGGGGGCGAGTACCTCGCGTAGCGGCTGCGGCGGGATGCTAAAGGAACGTTCGATGGCGGCGTTGCGCTCGGCCCGCTGCTCCGCACGCCCGAACTGCCATGGCGCAAGGAGGGTGAACGCGGCGACGGAGAAGCACACCACCACCACCGTCAGCGCCATCCAGCCAGGACGCAGCAGAAACCGCCACCGCATCCCACCACGGTAACCGGTATTCACCCCAGCGTTGCGCGTGCGGCGGCGGCCGCGCGGGCACCGTAGCCGCCACCGAACAGGACCGCATGCACCAGCAGCGGGAAAAGCTGGTGCAGTGCGACGCGCTGTTGCCAACCGGATGCCAGTGGGGCGACATCCTGGTAGCCGGCGAGTAACTGCTCCAGGTGCGAGAGGCCGAACAGGGCGAGCATCGCCAGGTCGGTTTCCCGATGCCCGCCGTGCGCGGCGGGGTCGAGCAGCCATACCTGCCCGTCGGCGCCGGGGTGCACGTTGCCCGCCCACAGGTCACCATGCAGCCGGGCCGGTGGCTCGGTTGGCCCGGCCAGCTCGTTGATCCGCTCACAGACCTGGTGCACCGCACGGGCCCCGGTGGCGTCCATGGCGCCGCGATCCACGGCACTGCGCAGGTAGCGCAACACCCGATGCTCGGCGTACCAGTGCGCCCACTGCGCCCCGGTGACGTTGTCCATCGGGGCGGCACCGATCCACGCCTGCTGCGGTGCTCCCGGCGGTGCGGCGCCGAAGGCCGGAGCTCCCGTGGTGTGCAGCGTGGCGAGCTGACGCCCGAGGCGCTCAGCCGCCTTGGCGTCCAGCCGGCCGCCCGGCACGTGTTCGGTGACCAGCCACTGCGCGTCATGTCCGTGCACCTGCGGCACCGGCGGACCGCCGGGCACCTGCAACCAGCGCAGCCCGGCCGCCTCTGCCGCGGCTTGCCCAGGCTCGCCCCGCTTGGCCACCACGGTGCGCCCGTCACCCAACTCGATGAACCAGATGCTGCCGCGCGGCGTCGCGGCTCGCACCGGTTGCCCGATAATCGCAGCGACGGCCTCTCCCACCGCAGTCCCGGCTGCCGTCATAGCCGGCTGCGTACCCACGCCAGCAATCCGGGTACCGCCGCGTGCACCATGCCGAGTACCTCGTCGAAGCCGTGCTTGCCACCGAAGTACGGGTCGGGCACGTCGAGGTCCCCGTCTGCCGCCGGGTCGAATGATCGCAACAGCGCCACCCGATCCGGTTGCGCCACCAGCCGGCGCAGTGCCGCAAGATGGCCGGAGTCCAATGCCACCACCAGATCGGCGGACAAGTGCTGCGCGCTCACCTGCGCGGCGATGTGCTCGCAGCTGTAGCCGGCTCGGCGCAACGTCTCGACGCTGCGAGGATCGGCGGGGTCGCCGACGTGCCAGTCACCGG
>DASVWA010000199.1:0-3323 GCA_036389855.1 Pseudonocardiaceae bacterium | reverse complement strand
CGACCCGTCGAGACCGAGCACGGCCGTCAGGCCGCGCGCAGTGTCGTGGTTCGGGCCGGCGTGGGTACCGTTCGGGCTGTGGTGGGACGCGCCGCAGGCGGCGCCTTGACGCTGAGGTGTGAATGAGGTGACCCGGCGGGCCTTGTCGGGCCGTAGGCCCGTTGTTTGCGGCGTGGGTGCAGAGTGATGGTGAGGCGGCCCCGGCGACCACGGATGTGGGCGTGGTGGGCGGCCGGAATCTCACTACCGTGCCAGGTCGTTGCCGCTGACCTGCGCTTGGCCTGCTCCGTGGCGCACCGCGAGTGACCGCTACTGACCCCTCCTAACAGCACGCGGACAGCACGACGCTGGTTGTCCTCCCCAGCAGATCAGTTGGAGCTAAAGCGGGTTCCCGTGCCCTCGGGAAGTGCCACTCAAGCCGGTTGGCAGCCGTCTCGGCGTGCCGTGAGAAGGTCACCGCCGACCCGACCTCTCTCCGAAGCCGTGCCAGGTTCGGGCAGAATTCAGCATGCGCTTTGCTCGGCCCGCGGTAACCGGACGAACTTGCCCGCCGATTGCCGCGCCACGACTGGCATGGTTCCGATCGGGTATCTTCGGAGGAGTCGGTGGCGTCCCGAGCATGGGTTCGGGACACCCTCGACGACGAGGAAGGAGGCTGTTGTGAGCTTCGCGGACAAGTTCAGGGCCAGGGCTCAGGAGCTGCGCGGCCGTATCAAGCGGAACACCGGCGAGGTGACCGGCGACAGGCGGCTTGAGGCCGAGGGCAGGACCGATGAGGTAATGGGCAACCTGAAGCAAGCTGGTGAGAAGGTCAAGGACGCATTTCGCGGGCGGGGTACTCGCCGCCGTCGCGGCCACTACTAGTTAGCTGCTCGGCTCACGCAGCCATAGAGACGGTCGGTCAGAGGCTGGGCTGATCCAAGCGGCCTCAATAGCAAGTTCAGCTCAGCCTGTATGGTCGCCCACAACTTGGTGGGTCCCTCTACCAATCGGCCTCGGCATGCGGCTGGAGTCGTTCAGTACCCCAGAATCCAGGGTTCTCGGGTTGAGGTAGTGGTTATTTGTGAATAGCGCTGATTACCTGCAGCGTGACTGCAAACGCTCGTCGTCTTTGGTTGCGGTGGGTTGTCCGGATGGGTTTAGTGACCGAAAAGTGTCCAAACGATCACGACGATAGTAATCATCTGGTGATATCCACCTTCGCTCTAGCTCCCAGTCCAGCGCCCCGCGCTTAGCGACGATGGTCCGAGAAGATTGTGATTGGCCGGGGCCAAGGGGACGGAGGGCCCGTCCACCACATGGTCATAATACTTTCGCAACTCGTGAGGATCGACAGCACCTTCGTGAGGAATTTGCACCGCAAGGGTGAACCCGCTGACCACATGCTTACACAATGAAGCTGGAGCGGGATTGTGCTTGCACTGACGGGGTCATCGTCACTAAGCGTGGTCAATTGGATCCGTTGGATTCCATATCCTTGCCGCGGTGTCCACAGTTTCGGTGAGTTGTCCACAGGTTGTGGAGGGCGTTCTTGGTGGGGCGTCCCTATGGTGTCGCACCGTGAGTCAGACACCGATGTATGGCCAGCCGCATGGCGAGCGCGTCAACGCTGATGTTTCAGCCAGTGAGGCTAGCCCGTACTTGGTCGAGTACCCCGGCAAACACTGCTCCCGGGATAACACGCCCACTGTGGTGGGCGCACACCGGCGGTGGATCAGTGGGAAGGCTCTGACCAACGGGGAGCATCGGAGCACGCACCGCAGGCTCTGCTTCCGCCACCAGACCCACGTGCGCAACACGCAACAGGTCGGGGTGCTCAGCGCCAGCGGCGACAAAGCCGGCCCGCTCGAAACGCTCTCCAGAGCACACGACCTCGCCGCAGCCGCCGCCACGGCAGGTGCCCGGCTGGTGCTGGCGGCAGCGCCGTAGAGGAGGTCGGTCTGAGATGGCCGCAGCAGTAGGCGCAGCAGGCAAGGTAGTAAGTAGTCCAGTGCTGTTCGGGGTTGCAGTGAGCGGCGAGGGGGAGTTGATCGCTGGGCGTTATCGCCTGATCTCGCGGCTGGGCAGTGGGGCGATGGGTGTGGTGTGGCAGGCGCACGACGAGCGCCTATACCGCACCGTTGCGATCAAGCAGCTGGTGCTGTCACCGATGCTAAGCGACCTCGAGGCTAAGGAGGTCACCAGCCGGGCGATGCAGGAGGGGCGTATCACTGCCCGAGTGCAGCACCCGCACGTGGTCACGGTCCATGACGTGGTGGAGCACCATGGCCAACCGTGCCTGATCATGGAGTATCTTCCGTCCAGGAGCCTGGCCACGGTGCTGTCCATCCACGGTGTGCTGGCACCGGACATAGTCGCCGGTATCGGTAGTCAGATCGCCTCCGCGCTGGCCGCTGCGCACCAGGCGGGCGTCATGCACCGGGATATCAAGCCGGGCAACGTGCTCCTCGCGGATGACGGCACCGCCAAGATCACCGACTTCGGTGTCTCCCACGCCGTAGGTGACCTCACCGTGACCGCCACCGGGATGTTCGCTGGGACGCCCGCCTACCTGGCTCCGGAGGTCGCCCAGGGAAACAGTGGTGGCTTCCCCTCGGATGTGTTCTCGCTGGGCTCCACCCTCTACACCGCGCTGGAAGGCACGCCGCCGTTTGGACTCAGCGACAACCCGATTGCCTTGCTGCACCGAGTGGCCACGACCGAGATCACCCCTCCCCGGAGCTCCAGTGCGCTCATCCCGCTAGTGCTGCGCCTGCTCGAACGCAACCCCGAGCACCGCCCCACCATGCAGCAGGCTCGACAGGCGCTGACCACGCTCGCCGCCGGCCTGGCGGGATCCCTTGGCGATCTGTCCGCTCCCACGCTGCCGCTATCCCGATTCGACCCGCCCTTGGAACCGGCCGCCAGATCACAGCAAACGCTCTCCTGGCCAGCAGCACCGGAGCAGACCACCACCCCGGCGGTGCCCACCCGGGTGGATGCCTCAGCCGCTCGGCCGCCGACCGAGTACAAGGGATTGTCAGGACCCCAACAACTCCTGATCGGCGCTGTAACAGTGGTGCTCCTCACCACCTGTGTGCTGGTGACCATGTTCGTTGGTCGTAGCACCGTCGAAAGTGGTCACACTCCCGCGCTCGCGAGCACCTCGGGTGTCACTGTGGGCAGTGTCCCAGGCCTTCCCCTGCAACCTGGACACAGTGACCCGACCCCGGTGATCACCCCACCCATTCCGGTAATTCCGGTGTTGGTGGGGGTCGGGCATGGGCTAGCGGCTCTGCAGAAGTGGCCCGGCCTGTGGTGGTGGGTACCAGTGACCGCTGTGG
>DASVWA010000198.1:0-12191 GCA_036389855.1 Pseudonocardiaceae bacterium | reverse complement strand
GTCGAGCCGGCCCTGCCCGACGATGATGTGCATCTCGCGGCCGATGCCGGAGTCGCTCAGCAGTTCCTGGATGTCGAGCAGCCGGCACGCGTTGCCGTTGATCTCGTACTCGCTGGCGCCGTCCCGGAACATCCGCCGGGTGATCGATACCTCGGTGTAGTCGATGGGCAGGGCACCGTCGGTGTTGTCGATGGTCAGGGTGACCTCGGCCCTGCCCAGCGGGGGACGGCCGGTGGTGCCGGCGAAGATGACGTCTTCCATCTTGCCGCCGCGCAACGCCTTGGCGCCCTGCTCGCCCATCACCCAGGACAGCGCGTCCACGACGTTGGACTTGCCCGAGCCGTTGGGACCTACAACGCAGGTGATGCCGGGCTCGAAGCGCAACGTCGTGGCCGAGGCGAAGGACTTGAAGCCCTTCAGCGTCAGGCTCTTCAAGTGCACGGTGTGCTGAACCCTCCCTGTTACTTCCCACTGCTCCGATTGCTTGCGCAGGGTACCCAGGCCCGCGCATCCAGCGGGAACTCAGCGCTCGACGAAGCCGCTAACGCCACCCCGGGCGGTGGTGAACCGCTCGGTGACCTGCTGCACGTACCCGGGCGCGGATCCGGAGCGCAGCGCGGCAAGCAGCCGCTCACAGGCCACCCGCGGTCCCTCGGCGACCACCTCGACCCGCCCATCGGACAGGTTGGTCGCATGACCGACCAGGCCCAGCTCGAGTGCCCGGCATCTGGTCCACCAGCGAAATCCCACCCCCTGCACGTGACCATGCACCCAGGCCGTCATCCGGACCCGATCCCGCGCCGTCATGGCCACATGATCTCGGGCGCCCCGCCAGCTCTGCAGCGGGTCAGCAAACCAGCTCGTAGAGGACGAGCTCGACGGTTGCGCCGTTGTCTTCAGTGGTCCGATGGCCGCAGTGACGCATTCCAGCCTTTTCCATCACGCGGCGGCTGGCCCGGTGGTCGGCCATCGTCTCGGCAGTCACCCGGTGCACGTCGGCGCGAGTCAGCAGGGTGGCCAGTAAAGCTTGCAGCGCCTCAGTGGCATAGCCCTGCCCCCAGCAGGACTGCACAACCGAATAGCCGACCTGCGTGCTCTTGGTGGCCATGTCCAGCTGCGAACCGATCTCGCCGATCACGGCGGCGTCCGTTTTGCGGATTAAGAATAACGAGCGGAACTGCTCAACATCGACGGCTCGGAGACCGGCAATGAGATCCATGACCTCCAGCGAGAACTGTGATGGATAGTCCGCCGCCACCCGCAGCCCGGCAGGTACCCGACCCTCGAGAAGCGCCCGCGCCGTCTTCAGCCCGATCGGACGGAGCACAAGTCGTCCGGCATCGATGTCCGCCACGGATTTCATCATCGCACCTGTGCGGGTGCGGTACGGGGTCGTGAGTGTGTTTCAGTGCCAGGGCACTGAAACACACTCACGAGTGGGGGTGGTGGGGGCGGGGCTGGCAGCGCGGGCAGGTGTAAGAAGAGCGGTTCATGAACGACTCCCGCCGGATCGGGGTAGCACACCGCGGGCAGGGCCGGCTGTCCTGACCGTAGACCGCCAGCGAACGGTCGAAGTAGCCTGAGGCGCCGTTGATGTTGACGTAGAGCGCGTCGAAAGACGTGCCGCCGGCGGCCAGCGCCTCAGCCATCACCTCGGTGGCGGCGGCGAGCACTGCGCGACCCTGCGGGCGGGTCAGCGTCGCCGTGGGCTGCGCCCAGTGCAGCCGGGCCCGCCACAGCGCCTCGTCGGCGTAGATGTTGCCGATTCCGGACACCAGCGTCTGGTCGAGCAGAGCACGTTTCACACCGGTGCGCCGCCGCCGAATCCCGGCGACTACAGCATCGAGATCGAAGCGCGGATCCATCGGATCCCGGGCGATATGCGCCACCGGTGCCGGCAGGCCGTCGACCAGATCCTCCACTGACAGGCCTCCGAACGTGCGTTGGTCGATGAAACGCAGCTCGGGCCCGCCGTCGGCGAAAGCCAACCGCACCCGCAGGTGCGTCTCGTCGACGGCCCCGGGAGGCTGGATTCGCATCTGCCCGCTCATGCCCAGATGGGCCAGCAACGCCTCCTCGGCACCCAGATCCAGCCAGAGATACTTGCCGCGGCGCCGGGCCGCGTGCACGTGACGGCCGGCCAGCCGGGCGGCGAAGTCCAGCTCACCGGCGATGTGGCGGCGTACCGAGCGGGGATGGCGCACTTCGACGGCGGCAACGGTACGTCCGGCGACGTGCTCAGCGAGGCCGAGCCGGACGACCTCCACCTCGGGCAGCTCCGGCATGACACTATCCCGCCGGCGGGGCGCTCCCGCTGGCCAGCTCGGACAGCGAGCGCCAGGCGACCTCGGCAGCCCGCTGCTCGGCTTCTTTCTTGGTCCGGCCTTGCCCCGTTCCCTGCTCCACGCCGGCTATCACGGCGGTTGCGGTGAACTTCTTGAGGTGGTCTGGCCCTTCCTCGACCACTCGGTACTCAGGCACCCCCATCTCGTTACTGGCCGTGAGCTCTTGAAGGCTGGTCTTCCAGTCCAGGCCGGCGCCCAGTAACGGAGCCATGACCAGCAGCGGGTCGAACAGCCGGTGCACCACCTGGCGAGCAGCGTCCATACCGTGCTGCAGGTACACCGCGCCGATCAGCGCCTCGACGGTGTCGGCCAGGATGCTGGACTTGTGCCGGCCCCCGGTGAGCTCCTCCCCCCGCCCCAGCAGGATGTACTCACCCAAGCCATTCACACCCAGGCCCCGGGCTACGCCAGCCAACGCGTGCATGTTCACCACGCTGGCACGCAGCTTGGCGAGCTGCCCCTCGGGTAGATCTGGGTGAGTGCGAAACAGGTGATCGGTGACGACCACCCCGAGCACCGCGTCGCCGAGGAACTCCAGGCGCTCGTTGGGTTCCAGACCACCGTTCTCGTAGGCGTAGGAGCGATGGGTCAGCGCAAGAGTCAACCGCTCGGGGTCGAGATCGACGCCGAGCGCGGTAAGTAGCGGAGCCAGATCCGATCTATGGCCCCGCGAGGACCGAGCCCCCACAGCGACGTCGTGTCGTCGGCGTCAGGCGGGCCGGACGACCTGGCGGCCGTCGTACTTGCCGCAATGTGGACAGGCCAGATGCGGTGGCTTCGGCTGCCGGCAGGCCCGGTTCGAACATGCCGCGAGAGTCGGCGCGGTAGCTTTCCACTGCGCCCGCCGCGAGCGGGTGTTCGACCGCGACATCCTACGCTTCGGGACGGCCACGTTAGTCGTTCTCCTCTTCGCTACCGCTGAGGTTGATTGTCAGCGAGGTTCGTCGTCGCTGAGGTTCGTCGTCGCTGAGGTTCATCGACACTGAGGTTAATCGTCACCGAACCGCTGCTTGAGCGCGGCCCAGCGCGGATCTATCGTCTCATGCCGATGATCCGTATCGAGTTCGGCCCGCTTTTCACCGCACTCCGGACACAGGCCAGGGCAGTCGTCGCGACACAGTGGGGCCTGTGGCAGCGCCAGCAGCACCGCGTCACGGACCGCCGGTTCAAGGTCGACCAGGTCGTCGACAACCCGGCTGACCTCGTCAGGATCGGTGCTCTCGTCGGTCGCGGTGTTCGGATAGGCGAACAACTCGGTCAGCTCGACCTGCAGCCGGTCCACCACCGGATCCAGGCATCGGGTGCACTGTCCGGCGAGCGGCGCGGCCACTGTGCCAGACGCCAGTACACCTTCCATGACCGACTCCAGCCGCACGTCCAGCGCCAGCTCATCTCCCTGGGGAATCCCGATCACGTCAAGCGCCAACCCGGGCGGTGCGGGGACGTCGCGATGGTAGGAGCGCATCGCCCCGGGACGCCTGCCCAACTGCCGGGTGTCGATCACCCATGGGGAGGACGGGTTGGGGCGGGGGGGACAAGCGTGGCGCGGCATGAGGATTCCAGGATAAATGACGCTGCACGAGCGCATGAGTTCAAGCACTACCGAGGGTACTCGCCGATCCCCGCCGGCACCGGTCCGCCGTGGTGGCTGCGGCCGCGCCCGATAGTGCGCATCGTGCGGTTGAGCAGTTCCTCGAACTCCGCCAGCGTCCTCTCGACATAGGCGTCACATTCCGAGCGCAGCCGGTGAACCTCGGCGCTGACCTCGTCGTGGATTCGGGTGGCCTCGGCTCGAGCGGCCTGCACCACCTGGGTCTGCTCGACCAACCGGGCCTGCTCGGCATGTCCCTCGGCGACCGCTCGCTCATAGGCAGCCCTCCCGGCCGCGGTCATTCGCTCCGCCTCAGCTTCGGCACGCCCGGTGAGCTGCTGGTACTCCTGGCGCCCGGTGGCCGTCAGGCGCTCCGCCTCGGCCTGTGCGTCGGCGACCATCGATTCGGCGCGGGCCTGGGCCTCGGCGACCAGGCGCTGCGCCTCGTCGCGTGCCCCGGTCACCGTCTGCTCCGCTTCGGTGTGGGCTTCCTCGCGTTCGCGTCGCGCCTCTCGCTGCGCGGTGTCCACCAGCTCGTCCCGATGGTCCAGCACGTCCTGGGCGTCGTCGAGTTCGGCGGGGATCGCGTCGCGGACGTCATCGAGCAGTTCGAGCACATCGCCGCGGGGAACCACGCAGCTCGAGGTCATCGGCACCCCGCGAGCCTCCTCGACGGTGGTCACCAGCTCGTCGAGCGCCTCGAAGACCCGGTACACCGACCCCTCCTTGGTGTCGTCAGCCACGGGTCGTCAGTGTGCCTGCTCGCGTAGCTCAGACGCGGGAGCGCGCGGCGCGCGGCGTGTCACCACGGGCGGGAGTCAGTGTGGCTGCGCATCAGGTAGCTGGGCGAGCCGGTTGATCAAGCGGTGGTGCACCGTGGCCGGTAGCAGGTGACCGACGTCCCCGCCGTAAGCGGCAACTTCCTTGACCACTGAGCTGGACAGGTAGCTGTAGCCCGGCTTGCTCGGCAAGAACATGGTGTCCACGCCGGACAGCTGATAGTTCAACTGGGCCATCTGCAGCTCGTAGTCGAAGTCGCTGACCGCGCGCAGGCCCTTGACGATCGCCGCAATCCCGTTGGCACGGCAGTAGTCCACAAGCAGCCCGTGCCAGGAGTCGACGTGAACGCCTGCGAGATGCTCGGTAATCTCCTTCAACATCGCCATCCGGTCGGAGACCTCGAACAGGCAGCTCTTGGTCTTGTTGATCAGTACAGCGACCACGACCTCGTCGAACTGGGCCGCGGCCCGCTCGATGATGTCGAGGTGACCGTTGGTTGCGGGGTCATACGAGCCGGGACACACCGCGCGCCTCATGGCGCGCAACCGTAGTACACCACGGTGTCGCCATACCGCCGATGCGTGAGCGCCACCACATCGTCGGGCCAGGTCGGCTCAGGTGCCTTGGCCGGGCGCTCCACCACCAGCAGCGCCGAGCGGGCGAGCCAACCGCCGCTGGCCAAGGCGCTCAACACACCGGCCAGAGCGGCGTCGTCCAGTGCGTAGGGCGGGTCGGCGAGCACCAGATCGTAGGGTTCACCGGGATCACCGGACACCACCGCCTGCACAGGACCGGGGGTGACCTGCGCCCCTGGCAACCCGAGCGCCTCGACGTTGCGGCGCAGCACGGCGACCGCGCGCCGATCGGACTCCACGAACCGGACGTGCACCGCTCCGCGGGACAGCGCCTCCAACCCCAGTGCGCCCGATCCAGCGTAGAGATCGATTACCCGGGCACCGTTGAGGTCCTGCCGGGCCTGCAGCGCGCTGAACATCGCCTCCCGGACCCGATCCGACGTCGGTCGGGTGCCGTGCGGCGGCACAGCCAGCCGCCGCCCACCAGCCACCCCCGCCACGATCCGAACCACTCGTGAGTGAATAGCAGGGCTATAGCACCCAACGCCACTCACGAGGGGCGTAGCTCCAGGATCAGGTCACCGCCTTCCACCTGCTGCACGGTCTTGATGGCCAGACGGGCCACTGTGCCGTCCTTGGGCGCGGCGATACCGGCTTCCATCTTCATCGCCTCGATAGTGGCCACCGGCTGCCCGGCAGACACGGTGTCCCCTTCGGACACCTGCAGGGTGACCACCCCGGCAAACGGCGCCGCAACATGGTTACTGTCGGATTTGTCGGCTCTTTCGACAGCCGGGATCTCCGAGTCGAAGGAGTGATCCCGGATCTGCAGTGGCCGCAGCTGCCCGTTGAGCGTGCACATCACGGTACGCATGCCGCGCTCGTCGACATCGCCGATCGCCTGAAGCTGGATCAGTAGTCGCACCCCTGGTTCGAGATCTACCGCATGCTCCTGACCAGGACGCAGCCCGTAGAAGAACTCCTTGCTGGGCAGTACCGAGGTATCCCCGTAGGACTCGCGATGCTCCTCGAAGTCCGCCGCGGGACCAGCGAACAGCAGCCGGTTGAGGGTGCGCGCCCGGTCCTCGCGAAGGCCCTTGCGGTCCTCAACGGACAGCTCCGCGATCCCCTTGGGACCGCCGCGACCCTTCAGCGCCTTGGTGCGCAGGGGTTCGGGCCAGCCGCCTGGAGGATCACCGAGTTCGCCGTGCAGGAATCCGATCACCGAGTCGGGGATGTCGAACCGAGCTGGATCGGCCTCGAAGTCTTTCGGCGCGACCCCGGCGCCGACCAGGTGCAGCGCCAGATCCCCGACGACCTTGGACGATGGGGTTACCTTGATCAACCTGCCGAGCATCCGGTCGGCCGCTGCGTAGGCTTCTTCGATCTGCTCGAACTTGTCCGCGAGGCCCAACGCCACGGCTTGCTGGCGCAGGTTGGATAGCTGGCCACCGGGGATCTCGTGGTGATAGACCCGCCCGGTGGGCGAGGCCAGGCCGGACTCGAAGGGCGCGTAGACCTTGCGCACCAGTTCCCAGTAGGGCTCCAGATCACAGACCGCTTGCAGGTCCAGCCCGGTGCTGCGCTCGGTGTGGTCGGTGGCCGCGACCAGCGCGGACAGCGATGGCTGCGACGTGGTGCCGGCCATCGAGGCGGTGGCGGCATCGACGGCGTCCACCCCCGCGTCGATCGCGGCGAGCAGGGTGGCCAGCTGCCCACCGGGAGTGTCGTGGGTATGCAGGTGCACGGGGAGATCGAACTCGCTGCGCAGCGCGGTCACCAGCGTCCGGGCGGCGGGGGGTCGTAGCAGGCCCGCCATGTCCTTGATGGCCAGCACGTGCGCGCCGGCCGCCACGATCTCCTCGGCCAACCGCAGGTAGTAGTCCAGCGTGTACAGCTTTTCCGCTGGATCGGACAGATCGGCGGTGTAGCACAGCGCCACCTCGGCGATAGCCCGGCCGGCCGCGCGCACCGTGTCGATGGCCGGGCGCATCTGGGAGACGTCGTTGAGCGCGTCGAAGATCCGGAAGATGTCCAGGCCGGTCTCGACGGCCTGCTCGACGAAGGCCGCGGTCACCTCGGTCGGGTAGGGCGTGTAGCCGACGGTGTTGCGGCCGCGCAGCAGCATCTGCAGGCACAGGTTGGGCACCGCCTCGCGCAATGCGGCCAGTCGCTCCCAGGGGTCCTCGGCGAGGAAGCGCAGCGCCACGTCGTAGGTCGCGCCACCCCAGCATTCCAACGACAGCAGTTGCGACGTCATCCGGGCCACGTAGGGCGCCACCGCAACGAGGTCCTTGCTGCGCACTCGGGTAGCGAGCAGTGACTGGTGGGCGTCGCGGAAGGTGGTGTCGGTGACGCCGACACTGTCGCGGCCTCGTAACCAGCGCGCGAAGCCTTCCGGACCCAACGCGAGGAGCTGGTGCCGGGATCCGGTAGGCGGTGGTGCGTCCAGGTCGGTCGGCGGCAGCTTGAGCATCGGGTCGACCAGCTCGGGGGGCTCACCATGCGGCCGATTCACCGTCATGTGGCCGAGGTAGGTCAGCAACCGGGTGCCGCGGTCCGCGGACTGGCGCGTGGTGAGCAAGTACGGCCGTTGCTCGATGAACGAGGTGGTGACCTTACCCGCCTGGAGGTCCGGCTCGTCGAGTAGGGCGAGCAGGAACGGGATGTTCGTGTGTACCCCGCGGATCCGGAACTCGGCGATCGCGCGCCGCGCCCTCAGCACGGCAGACCCCAGATCCCGTCCCCGGCACGTCACCTTGACCAGCAAGGAGTCGAAATGCGGGCCTATCTGCGCACCCGGGTACACGGTGCCACCATCCAGCCGAACCCCGGCGCCACTGGCGGAACGGTACGCGGTGACCGTTCCGATGTCTGGACGGAAGTCGTTGGCGGGGTCCTCGGTGGTGATCCGGCATTGCAGCGCGGCACCGTGCGGCACGATCGCGTCCTGGGACAACCCGAGGTCGGCCAGCGTCTCCCCGGCCGCGATTCGCAGCTGGGAGGCGACCAGATCGATATCGGTGATCTCCTCGGTCACGGTGTGCTCGACTTGGATGCGCGGGTTCATCTCGATGAACACGTGGTTGCCCGCGCGATCGACGAGGAACTCCACGGTGCCCGCGTTGACGTAGCCGATCTGCCGGGCGAAGGCCATCGCATCGGCGCAGATTTGCGCCCGCAGATCGGGGTCCAGGTTCGGCGCGGGGGCGATCTCTACGACTTTCTGGTGGCGCCGCTGCACCGAGCAGTCTCGCTCATAGAGGTGGATCACCTCGCCGGTCGAGTCGGCAAGGACCTGCACCTCGATATGCCTAGGTTCGATGACGGCCCGCTCCAGGAACACGGTCGGATCGCCGAACGTCGATTCAGCCTCGCGCGAGGCGGCCTCCAACGCATCGCGCAGGCCGCGGAGCGAGGTGACCCTGCGCATACCGCGCCCACCGCCGCCGGCAATGGCCTTGACGAAGATCGGGAACTCGATCCCGTCCGCGGCGGCCATCAGCTCGTCGATGTCGGCGGACGGGGCACCGGACTGCAACACCGGAACTCCGGCGTCGCGCGCCGCGGCCACCGCCCGCGACTTGTGGCCCGCCAGCGCCAGCACCGCAGGCGGTGGCCCGACGAAGGTGATGCCAGCCTGCTGGCAGGCCATGGCCAACTTCGGGTTCTCCGACAGGAAGCCGTAACCGGGGTAGACGGCGTCGGCCCCGGCACGCTCGGCCGCCCGCACGATCTCTTCCACCGAGAGATAGGCCCGAACCGGATGGCCTTTCTGGCCGATCTCGTAGGCCTCGTTGGCCTTGAGCCGGTGTTCGGAGTTGCGATCCTCGTGCGGGAACACCGCCACCGTCTGGCATCCCAGCTCGTAGGCGGCACGGAATGCCCGGATCGCGATCTCCCCGCGGTTGGCGACCAGCACCTTGCTGAACACGTGCCAGCTCCCTTCCCACACAACCGGTCGGCCGGGATCGGATTCCGGATTCGTCACCTGCAGCATCGCAGGTGACGGGGGTTGCTGGGGATGCCCGAATCCATCGAGCACGGCGGCTGCCCCGTGCGACGGGCAGAAGGGGTATCAAGGAGGTGGCAAACCGGAAAGGATGCGGCCATGGGCAGACCGTCGTACCACCATTACCACCGCTGGAATCTGGCGCGGCGGCCCTTCGGTTCGCTGCTGGTAATGCTGTGCGTGGCTGCCCTGGCCGGCGCTGGTGTGATCGCCTTGGCAGTGGTCGCGATGCTGCTCACCGTTGGGCCGTTGATGCTGGCGGCAGTGGGCGCGTTCACCGTCGCGCGGCACGTGCACCGCCGCCGGGCAGGCTCGCGGCAGCAGCCGGAAGTGGCGCCTGCGGCCTCACCGTTGCCTGCCCCGCAGGTCCCTGATTGGCTGACTACCCGGGCGCGGTTCGCCCAGTTGCGCAGTGAGTACGGCCAGTTCGAATGCGATCCGCTCGCAGTGCTGCGGCTGCCTGCGCTGACCGACGTCTCGGTGCCTTCCACCGGTCGATTCGTGGACGCCTTCGCTGAGGCTCAGGCATTGGACACCGACACCGAGCCACCGCCCGCGCATCACGCTCGCTTCGCCACCGCAGTGGAACAAGCGTGGCGCGCCTGGAACGCCGCACGCGACGCGGCGGAACGCATCCGGCTGGCCGGCATCCCCGAGCCGGAGCGTGCCACGGTGCAGCGAGCGATCAAGCTGCTCACCATGGCCCGGGACTCCGACCACGACGCTGAGCGCATCGCGGCCTACGCGAAGGCCCGAGCGGAGCTGGCGAAGCTGGACCGCAGCGGGACATTGCGGTTGCCACCCGCCGCGGCCGCCGCGCTGGACGTCGCCGCCCGCGGCCAGCTGCCTCCCGCTGCCGCGGCGAGCTAGGACCGGACTTGCTCGCGCCAGCGCCATCCTGACCGCGCGCTCTCGTAGGGCGACCTAGCCTCTTGCCACAGCTCGACGCCGCGGCGGTGCCCCGCTAGCGGCTTCGGCCGCCGCGAGGTCTTGCTTCCTAGGCACTGGACACTTCGATCCGGCGGTGCTGACGCCACGCCTCGAGCGGACTGAGAATTGGGAACTCCACCAATGCCCCCAGACCCCGTTCCGTGGCACTTCAGCCGTTCTTCAGCGGCCAGCTCCATGCTGTCCACTCAGCTGCGCCGACGATGCGAGGACAGCAGCGGCTACGAAGTGTGCAAGGGCTGCGCCATGCTTGTCCGGCATCCGCCGATTGGCTCCTTCTGGCGCCAGTACCCGGTTGCACGCTGTCGGTGTCCGCGCAACGGGAAACCCTGGACAAAGGAGTGTCGTGATCCGAGAGGACCGCAAGCTACCTGCCGAGCCGGCGCGGCTCAACCCCGACGTGTCCCGTGTGCCATGCGGATGATTGACGGCAGCATCACGGCTGCAAGCAGCATGAATTCACCAATCAGCTGGTGGGCTGGGGCCGATGGTTCCACGAGCGGGTTACTGGTATTGCGCACGGGATTGAGACGGATATCCTCGCAAGAGGCACAAATCGGAACGACCAAAGAGAATGTCGCCCGCAGTGGAGAACGGCCACTTCGAGGTGACGCTCCAGTTGCTCTTCAGCCACCTCGTCCATGCCGTCGCCACATCAGCGACTCGCTGGCGGGGCGGCTGGTAGCCAGCCGGAAGTCAAGCCGCCGGAGAAGTGGGCGGGCCTTCAGAGGCCTTGGGCGGCTTCACTGCGGCTGCGAGGGACCGCGACAGGTACCCGCCGACAAGGGGGCGGCGGGTACCTGTCGCCCCCTTGGCTCACGACGTTGGGAGCATCTGCTGCCGACCTAGTGCGTCCTCACGATGGCGGTGTGATCGCTGTGCGGGTAAACCCCAGACCAGAACATCGAGTTTGTGACGTCCAGTGTTGGGGGACCGCGGATGCGTGCACGTCGATTCGGCACCGCCCTTGCCATCGCGTTGCTGCTCGGAGCAGGCCTGATCACCGGGATCGCTTCCGCGCAAGCCACGTCTCAACTGCGCTCGGACGCCAAGACACCGGTGGTACAGGGCTACGGCGGCGCGGTGGTCTCCGACACCGCGGAGTCGACACAGGCTGGGTTGGAGGTGTTAGGCAAGGGCGGCACCGCCGCTGACGCTGCAGTCGCGGTGGCCGCCACGCTTGGCGTGACCGACCCTTACGTCGCCGGTATCGGCGGTGGCGGCTACTTCGTCTACTACGACGCCCGTACCGGTCGGGTGTCTACCATCGACGGGCGGGAGACCGCGCCGGCCGCCGCCGGGCCCTCGATGTTCGTCGACCCCGCGTCCGGTCAGCCACTGTCGTTGCCCGACGCGGTGACCAGCGGGCTGTCCGTCGGGGTACCTGGCACGCTGGCCACTTGGGAGCGGGCGCTGGCGCGATGGGGTCGCTTCGGGCTCGCCGAGAATCTGCGGCCCGCCGAGCAGGTCGCCGAGCGCGGCTTCGTGGTTGACGAGACGTTTCACGAGCAGACGCGGCAGAACGCCAAGCGGTTCGCCCAGTTCGACTCAACGGCGAAACTGTTCCTGCCCGGCGGCACGCTGCCCGCGGTGGGCTCGGTGATGCGCAATCCCGACCTGGCGAAGACCTACCGGGAGATCGGCGAGCGTGGGATCGGTGAACTCTACAGCGGCCCGATCGGCACCGATCTGGTCAACGCCGTGCAGCACCCGCCGCTGGCTGCCGGCGCCACCCTGGTGGCCCGGCCCGGCCTGATGACGTTGCGGGACTTGCGGACCTACGAGTCGTTGGACGCCGACCCGACGCACGTGAGCTACCGGGGCTTGGACGTGTACGGAATGGCGGCGTCCTCCAGTGGCGGCATCACCGACGGCGAAGCTCTCAACATCCTGGGGACTGCCGACCTGTCCGCGATGAGCAGGGTGCAGGCGCTGCACCA
>DASVWA010000197.1:0-5409 GCA_036389855.1 Pseudonocardiaceae bacterium | reverse complement strand
AGGTCGAACACGATGAACGCGGTGCGCACGCCGGCCTCGGGGCCGAAGTACGCAGCCTCGGGCTGCAGTCGCTCCAGCGTGGCCTGCATGAGCTGGGGCAGCGAGCCGTCCTGAATGGCCGCGCTGGCCCTGTCCGTATCGAGTTCAACCTTCATCATCATGCGCATGGAAGGGGCTCCCTCTCTGGGGCTTTGGCGACCCTACCCACCCGTTGCGCAGCACCAGCAACCCACATCAGTCCTATGGGGTCGCCCTGCTGCATGAGCCAACCACGCTCGTTTAGATGTCATCTCTGTAGGGAGCGGGGCCGGGGGTGTCTGACTAGTGATCTTTTGTTTCTCCGCTGGTATTGCTATGTCGTGGCTGGGCGAGCGGGCGTTACGTATCCCCGAGCAAGGACCAGTACGGTGCCGGACCTGTGCTCGATCCGTTGATGTGCGGCGGCAGGCCAGCGAGGTAGCGGGGGAGTTGGGCGGCGAAGGAGAGGCCATTGTGGACGGTAACGACGCCACGGTTGTGGGCGAAGAACCGTTTCCGCCTGCTCGTGCCCACCCCGTCTCAGTTTCCGTCTCAATTCACCCCGGTCCGACTCCACCTGAACCGACCCGAGGCGGTTCACACCTGTCTTGCCGGCTTCCTCATCCCTCGTCAGGGGGCCGCCCAGCAAGCCGCGCCGAGCACGCACCTTATGATCACACAGCGGATCATTGACAGGTCTCCTAACGAGCAAGACCAGGTGTCAAACCAAACGATCTCATCAGTTCTAGAGCATCGCCGCCTACGGCGAGGACGTCGAGCTGAGCCCGGGTGGGCGGCATCACTTGGCAGCTGTCTCGACGAGACCTTGGAGAGACCTGGAGATGGTGCAGTTCTACTGCGGAGGCGATGATGACGGATTGGTGAATCCGCAGCTATGTCGAGCCGGATCTCGAGGGGCTCGTCAGGTTGTGGGAGGACGTGGGACTCCTCTCAGGTGGGGGGGACGCGCTGGCACTCCACGAGGCAGTGGTGCTTCTGCGAAGTTCCCAATCGACCTGCTTCGTGGGTGTGGCCGATAGACGACTCGTAGGGAGCGTTCTGGTCTTTTTGGCAGAGGGTTGCGCTTGGATGTGCAGGCTAGCCATCGCACCGGACTGGACAGGCCGAGGTCTCGAATCGGCCCTGCTCAAGGCGGTACTCGAGTGGGTTGCCAGATCCGGCGCCTCAAAAACAGTCGCCCTGCTGCCCCGGGACTCCCCAATTGGGTCGAGGCACTACAGAGAAGCAGCTTCGCTCTGCGGCCAATCCAATGGTTCGATCGGACCGAAGATCTCCATGCTAGCGACCGAGCGCTCGATGAGGTCCACGGACGGATGATCGATCCTGCAATATGGGACTCCATTCAAAGGAATGGAGAAGGAAAAGAATCATTGAACGACGCATCATCCTCCCGCTGACGCATCCTGAGCTCGCCAGCCGTCATGGTGTGGTGCCTCCCCGCGCCATCGTCCTGTTTGGACCTCCTGGAACTGGCAAGACAACATTCGCCAAGGCGATTGCCAGCCGCCTTGGGTGGCCGTTCGTTGAGCTTTCCCTGAGCGAGCTCGCTTCCACAAGCACTGAGCTGCAGCGAATTTTTCACCCCAGCCGATATTGAGTTCGCAGCCCAAAAAGCCGCGCAGCGGACATTCGAGATTGAGTACGAAGCGGTCAAGCCCATCCGGCGACGACTGAGGACTTCGTTCAAGCAATCAAGGAAACCAGACCCTCACTCACCGCCGTGTCACTTCTACGGTTCAAGGAGGATGTGCAAAGCGCATCTCGATACTGATGGGATAAAAGCAGCCGCGGACGGGTTCGAGGTGGCGTCACCATCCACACCCGGGTGGTTGAGGAGCGGCACTGGCGCCAACCACCGACCCGGGACCTGCCGGAGGTACGGTTGGCTCAACACGCTGAGGTGCCCGCTCGATGAGCACGCAAGAGCTGCGGCCCGGCAGGAGGCAAGGGTGGCCCACCTGTGACTGAGGTAGTCGAGCCCGTCCTGGTCGACAGCGGCAGCCACGGCGCACCACGCGTCGCTGGGGCGGCATTGGCCGTCGTCTTCAAAGTCATGACGCGGCTGCGCCACGGCAAGCCGATCCACCCGCGCGGAGTCGTCGCCTGAGCCGTTGTCAAGCGCACGGGGTCCGCACGGACGCTGGGGCCGTCCCGTGGCTCGATGAACCGGGGACCGACGTCGGAATTGTGCGCTTCTCTCGCGCCGCCGGGTTCCCCGCGCCGGTACCGGACGTGCTCGGTCTCGCGTTGCGGCTTGGGGCGGTCGGCACCCAGCACGACCTGCTGCTCGCTACGACGGGCATGCGCCCAGGCCGGCGGCATGTGTTGGTGCCCCGACGGCACGCTGCGGGCGCCGTATGGGTCTCTGCTGCCATACGACGCCGCTGGACGCAGGGTGCTCATCGCGGCGGTCCCCGAGGCCGGCGCGCCATACTGCATTAGTGACGCCGACGTGGCGAGGGCACTTGCGCCTGCCAGCCGCACGTTCCAGCTGATGGTCGCGACGCTGCTGGGCAACTGGACGCCGCTCGCGCAGTTGACGGTGACCCGTGACGACAACATGTTGGACGTGCCGGTCGCTTTCGACCCGGTCCTCAACCCGTTGCCGGGCCTCCCCCTCGGGCAACCGTTCCGTTCTCTACGAGAACCGGCGTACCGTGCCGCCCGGCGAGCGCGGCGAGACCAGGCTGGCGGAGTCTGACGCGTTGCCGGATGACGGGCGGGCTGTCAACGCAACTGTGACCCGACGGCATCACACCGGGACGCGGATGGTCACAACGGCGATGTCGTCTCGTGGCCTGTCAGCTTGGAATGCCAGTACTTCGTTGAGGACGGCGCTGGTCAACCCTTCTGCGGAGTCGACGAAGCGCGCCGCGGCGGTGGCGAGCCTCTCCTCTCCGTAGAAGTCTTTTCCACTGCGCGCCTCGGTGACGCCGTCGGTGTAGAGCAGAAGCGTGTCACCCGCCAGCAGGCTGATCTGCACATCGTGCAGACGCGGCGCGTCTACAATGCCTAGAACCAATCCTGGTTTCCCGACGGTCTGCAGCGTCCCGTTGGACTGTCGAAGGAGTGGAAGGGGATGCCCCGCACAGCTGACCGTGCCGGTCCACTCGTCGCCAGCCTGCCTCAGTCGCAGCAGGAGGACGGTGCAGAATCGGTCGATGTTGTGTTGGCGTAGCACGTTGTTGAGCGTCCAGAGCGCCTTCGAGGGTTCGGCATGCTGCACGGTGGCGGCGCGCAGCGTGTAGCGGGCAAGCGCGGTCACGACGGCTGCATCGACGCCCTTGCCACACACGTCACCTATGGCCACCACCCAGTCGCCGGTGCCAATCTGGAAGACATCGTAGAAGTCACCCCCCACCTCGCTACCGTCTCCTGCGGGCCGATACGCCGCCGCGACGTCGAGGCTCGGGATGGCCGGTGGGGTCGGCGGGATGAGCGTCTGCTGCAACGTCCGCGCCAGGGCCGTTGCGCGCGCCTCGGACTCCTCTGCCCGCTGCTTCGCACGCAACAACTCACGTTCGTACTCCCGTCGCAGCCTAGCGTCGAACACCGCAGTCCGTATCACCATCGGATCGCCGTGCGGGTCACGCTCGAGAACGGAGTTCACCAGCACCGGCAACCGCGATCCGTCAGCGCGGATGATGTCGAGCGCGATCTCGTGCGCTTGGCCGTGCATGCTGAGCAACGGGGCGTAGTGGGTCTCGTGGTAGATCCGCCCACCCGCGGATAGCAGCTGCGCGAAACGCACCTGTCCGATCAGCTGTCCGCGATGGTAGCCGGTCAACGTCAGGAACGTCTGGTTCACCTTGATGATCGTCCCGTCCGGGGCGGTGGACAGGTAGCCGCACGGCGCCCGGTCGTAGAGCTGTTCGGCATCATCGTCGAGGAGCGCCTCATAAAAGGCCTCGAGCGCCTCGCCGCCGCTAGACGTCATCGCAGCGCGGGCGCCGACCTACGCACGAACTGATCGATCGCTGCGGCCGTCTCTTCCGGCGCGGAGAGGTTAGGGCAGTGCCCGGTGGCGTTCAACAGCACCATCGACGCATTCGGCATCCTGTCGCGGACGAACTCGCCGACGGAGACGGGCGCGATGACGTCGTTGGCGCACTGCAGGACGAGCGTCGGCGTCGCCACGGCGGGCAGGTCTTCACGGTTGTCGGAAAGAAACGTGACCCGGGCGAACTGGCGCGCGATA
This sequence comes from Pseudonocardiaceae bacterium, assembly GCA_036389855.1. Lineage (GTDB taxonomy): Bacteria > Actinomycetota > Actinomycetes > Mycobacteriales > Pseudonocardiaceae. The sequence continues at coordinate 1,172 of DASVWA010000197.1, read as the reverse complement.
GACGGGTCGGTCCGGCAGAAACTCTCAGTCAACTCCTTCCCCAGCTCGGGTCGGTCCGCACGGCCCATGATCACGGGAGCCATCGCGCTTGACCATCCGAGGTAGTTGCTCTCCAGCGACTCGAGCATGTCGTCGATGTCCTCCACGCTGAACCCGCCGACGTAATCATCGTCGTTCAGGTAGCGCGGGGACGGGCTGACCAGCACCAATTTGACGAACAGTTCAGGTGCGGCAGCCGCCGCCAGGACACCGATCATTGCCGATACGGAATGCCCGACGAAGACCACATCCTGCAGCTCGAGCTCTGTGCAGATTGCGACGACGTCCCCGGCGTAGCCGGACAGGCACGAATAGCGCTGCGGGTCATACACCGACGGATCGGAGTTTCCGGCTCCGACGTTGTCGAACAGCACCACACGGAACTCGTCTTCAAATCGAGGCGCGACGTAGCGCCACATGTTCTGGTCGCAGCCGAACCCGTGTGCGAACAGAATCGGTTGCCCGTCCGGCGGCCCCGAGATGCTGATGTTGTGCCGGGTCACAATGCTCACCACCCCAGGCTACTGAGAAGGGGCAACTCAACTCCTGTCGGCTGGGGTCGGCAGGATCTGGACGAGGCCGCAGACCTGCGACGGTCTATAAACCCCGTCCGCTGCCACCGGTGACCTCGGGTCGGGCCCGCACGTTCACCGCAGACTCGTGGACCTGTCGCAGCAATCCAATCAAGATCTTGACAGGCTAAGCACCATTCGCGATCCGCGTCGGCGTCGGTGGCTGCTATTGCCGCGGCCCTGCGCAGAATCTCTGATTCCTCGGTGGCGTCGGTGCGGGCTACCACCAGCAGGTCCTCATGGGTTTGAAGCACCAGATCCAACTTCTTCAGGTACTCCTCCAGCGCCAAGACTTGCTTGCCATCAGCGTGCCCGCAGCGGCGCGGCCGCTTCTGGTCCTCCAGGATCACCCCGGAAGCACCGATCCGTTCCGGATGTGTCGTTACATGACTGGCGACGGTGCTTCTGTGGGAGGCCACTCGTAGCCGCTGCCTGCCAGTCCCAGCTCCGCGAGCTTGTCCCACACCGAGCCGGCCAATTCGCGGGGCGCGGGGCCTGTCGCCGTCGACGTCGCTCCGGCCGTCGAGCTGTCACATGCGATCTTCGTGTCTGAGCGGTCCG
>DASVWA010000196.1:0-4930 GCA_036389855.1 Pseudonocardiaceae bacterium | reverse complement strand
CCCGACCACGCCCCACTCGACGGACAGGCCGCGCTCGGCAACCTCGTCGAGGTACACCGCTTGGTGGGCACGGTGGAAGCCGCCGACCCCGATATGCACGACACCGGGGTCCAAGCTTGCTCGGTTGTAGGTGGGGCCCGGCACGCGGGAGGAGTGCATCAGCAGGGTCTTCTCAGACAGGGGCAGCCCCGTCCGGGCGCAGCGCAAGTCGAGGTTGTCCATGGGTGCCTTCGCGGGGAGGTGAGGAAAAGCCACGGCTCCCCGGGAGCGCTGTGCTCTCAGCGCGCCATCGAGGTCCCCTCGATATACCTCTTATCCGCCGCGTTGAAACGCCCGGTGTGATGTCGGTGCGCCCACAGTGAGCTGGAGCAGCTAGCGCGGCCAATGACAAGACGCAGTCGCACCGTTTTGTCGCGACCGAAACGGGGAAGCCGGGCCCGTGACGGCATACCTTTCGGGGACAGGGGCTCGGTGGCCGGAGGTCGCCGCCCCGGGTCCACCCGGGCGGACGATTCTCGGTTACCTGCTGGTTCCGCGACCGAAGGACCTGGTTAAGGGACTGATCGTGCCGTTCGCGTTCGGTGTCGGCGCGTTGGCGGCCGGCGGGACGAGCCGCGAGCAGCTGCTGCGCGCACTGGTGGTGTGGGCGGCGCTGGAGTTGCTGGTGTACCCGGCGCGGTACCAGTGGAACGACGTGCGCGGCTTCGTGGCCGATCAGCAGCACCCGGGCGTACAGGACCGCGGCCGGCTCCCGGGCCCGTTGGACCGGGCGAGGGAACGCGTGCTGGCCAGCTCCGCCGTCGCGCTTGCCCGGCTCGCCGCCGCGGCCGGACTTGTACTGGCGCTGCCCACGCTGCACCTGGGTGGGGAGCTCGCCGCGGTCACGGCCGCCGTGTTCGGCGTCGCCGCGGTCTACGAGACGCTGCGCGCTCGGACCACCGGCTGCACCGGGCGAGTGCCCCCTCCGCTGCGTCCAGCGCTGGTTGCGCTGTGGCTCGTGGTCGGCGCCGGATACGCGATACGCGGGATTACGGGGCTCGCGCTCGCGGTTGACCTTGCCGAGCAGCCGCTGCTTGGCGCCGCCTCGGTCGTCACGCTCTGGTCATTCGGAGTGGCGTTCGTATCCGGGCGCTGGGCCCTGGAGACGCTGGCGTTCGCGCGGCTGGAGGGCCGACAGGTGGCATGGAGTGCGCGGTCGGAGCAGGCACGGGAGCACTCACTTGCACTGGTGCGGTGGCTGCCCACCGAGATCCCCACTCAGGACGTGCCGCACGTAACGGGCGGGCAGGCGGCCGACTGGCCGGCCCTCCGCGGGCGAACGCGGGCATCGGCGCCGTGGAACGTGGCGGCGTTGCTCGCCGGCACTGCCGCGGCGCTGACTGGCCGGCTGCTCACCGGGCCCGCTCCGGCGGCCGCCGCCCTACTCGCGGCGGCGTCGGGGGCGGTGGCCGCGGCCACGGTGCTCTTCGCGCCCCGTTGGCGGCGTTGCGCCGTGTTCCTTGGCGCCGCCGCCCTCGCCGTGGTGTTCACCGCGTCGGGGGCGGCCAACCCAGTCGTCGCGGTGTTGCCCTGGTTTGCCGTGCTCGGTGCGCATGTGGTCTGCACCCGGCAAAGTCTGAGCAGCATGGGCTACCCGCTGCGTCGCGTCGGCCGGCTCCTCGGCACAGCACTCGTGCCCGTTGGCCGCGCCGCGGTCGGGCGGGCCACGTGGGCAGCGGTGGCTGCATCGGACGGGAAGCGGCCAGATGCGGCCACGCAGCGGTGACCGCACCGAACGGCGTCCCATCCGCCGGGATGGGCGGTGACCTCGACGGCCTGCTGGACGTCGCGTGCGCGGCCGCCCGGGCCGGTGCCGATGTCGCGCTCGCCTGGTGGGCGCGGGCCGACGAGCTGCGAGTTGAGCAGAAGGCCGCACCGGATGACCTGGTCAGCCAGGCCGACCGCGACGCCGAGTGCGCCGTCCGGGCGGTTCTGGCGCAGCGCCGGCCGGACGACGGCGTGCTCGGTGAAGAGGGCGGCAGCACTACCGGACCCTCGGGTGTGCGGTGGATCGTCGACCCGATCGATGGGACCACCAACTACCTTTACGGCCGGCCCGACTGGGCAGTGAGTGTCGCCGCCGCCCGGGTCGCCGACGGCCGGTTGCTGGCCGCCGCGGTGGCAGAGCCGGTGCTCGGGCGGCTCACCGCGGCCCGGCTCGGTGGCGGTACTCGGGGCGCCGGCACCCGGGCCGGAGGGCGGCGGGTGGCCGCGGTCCGGGCACAGAAGCTGCACCGCGCAATCATCGAGATGAATCTTGGCCGGGAGGACCAGAAGGCGCGCGCCGGCCGGATGGTCGACGCGTTGGTGCCCCGAGTCCGTGACATCCGCCGCGGCGGCAGCGCAGCATCGGCGCTTGCCCAGCTCGCGACCGGCCGGGCGGATGCGGTATGGGTACCGGGACTACAGCCGTGGGACTGCGCGGCGGGCGTGCTGCTGGCCAGCGAGGCGGGCTGCGTGGTCGGTGACCTCAGTGGATCCGCGGAGGGAACCTGGCCCCCCAGCGGCGACGTGCTGGCCGCGCCGCCAGCACTGTGGGAACCCCTGCGGGCGCTGCTGGCCGGTGTCTACCTTTCATGACCCGCGGCGGACACGCCGGCCGTTGAAGCCGCGATGTGCCTACGTCACGGGCTGACCGCCCGTGACGGCGAGACCCTCAGCAGTGATGTACGCGGTTGTCAACCGGCGGCCCTGGGGGTGTAGTGGATCTGGTTGGCCCGCAGTAGATCGTCCTCGAAGTCGACCTCGACCGCGGCGAAGCGGGTGATGTCGACGGCGTGCACCCGCAGCCCGTGATGCGCGATCGCGGTCTCGATGCCGCGCTCGAAGTAGTCCGCGTCGGCGCAGTTGCGTAGTTGCTCCACGAGGATCGGCTTGTCGTGGCTCGCCACGTAGTTGATCCCGACGGCCTCTCCGAGGCCTCCCAGCACCGTCTTGGACAGCTCCTGGAGATATCCCTGCCTGTCGAGGGTGTACTTCACCTCCTCCTCGCCGACGGAAGCGGTGTTGACGCACACGAAGCTCTGGTCGGCCTGGATTCGGGGCAGCACGTGGCCAAGGATGCGTGGATCGAAGACGACGTCGCCGTTGAGCCACAGCACACCGCCCGGCCGGCTGGTGGTGAGGGCCCGCAACAGGCTCTTCGAGGTGTTGGTGTGGTCGTAATGCGGGTTGTAGGCGAACAGGAGGTCCGGGGCCGTCGCCATGACTACGTCGGCTCGAAATCCGACGACGGCGGTGATCGACACCTCGGGCTCGAACACACTGCGCAGGTTGTCGATCTGCTGGCGCAGGATGCAGCGCCCGTCCTGCAAGGGCGTGAGGGGCTTGGGCAGTGGGCGGCCCAGGCGGGTGCCCATGCCGGCGGCGAGGATGACGGCCTGGACCTGGTTCATGACCCGGCCGCCGTGCCGCCGGCCGGCGCGAGACCCCAGTCGCCTCGCTGCGACGGAAAGAACCGCTCGACGACCCGCGTCGTGGCGCAGCCGTCATCGAGGTGGCAGAACCGGTCCTGGAAGCGCGCATAGGCGTCGTGGTACTGCTCTTGTACCCGCCCCAGGTCGGCGAGGGCGTCGATGACCTCCCGGCTGGTATGCAACAACGGTCCGGGCGCGTGCACGTGGAAGTCGAAGTAGAAACCTCGCAGGGTGTCCCGGTAATGCGCCAGGTCGTAGGTGTAGAACAGCAGCGGCTTACCGGTGACGGCGAAGTCAAACATCGTCGAGGAGTAATCCGTCACCATGACATCGGCGGCCAGATACAAATCGCTGATGTCGGGGTGTGACGACACGTCGCGCACACTGCAGCCATCGACCCGTCCGAGCCAGCCGGAAATCAGGAAGTGCAGGCGCAACAGCAGGATGTGGTCTTCGCCCAGCCGTTCGGCGAACTCCTCCACGTCCAGGTGCAAGGTGAAATCCTGGTTCCCGTTCTCGTCGAGCAGGTCGTCGCGCCAGGTCGGTGTGTACAACACCACCGTCTTGCCGTCCGGGATCCCCAGTTCACGACGGGCCCGGGAACGAACCTCGTCGCGGTGCGGCGCACTCAGCACGTCATTGCGAGGGTATCCGGTCTCGGCCACCTCACCGGTGAACCCGAACGCACCACGAAGTAGTTCGGTGCTGGCACGGTTGGGCGACAGCAGGTAGTCCCAGCGCCGCACGTCGCGGCTGAGGTACTCCACCCACCCGGGTGGCGCCCACAAGGAGTCGAAGTGGATGTGCTTGAGGGGAGTGCCGTGCCAAGTCTGCAAGTACACCGCTGCCGGGGCTTTCTCCCACTCCAGCCCGATGTGCGTGTTGGATACCACCACGTCGGCCGACTCCAGCGCCTGCACACACTGCTCACTGCCAAACGGCACGGTCTCGACTTCGGCCGGGAAGCCGTGCTGGTGCAGTGGATCTGCCAACCAGATGGAGGTGACTTCCTCATCGCGCCCAGCCAGCGCCTCATAGATAGCCCGTGGGTTGTCCGAGTACCGGCCCCCGAAGCTGTTGTAGACGATCCTCATCCCACACCTCTCCGCCACCCGGGTATCCCATGGGTCCCGCGCCGTTGTTACTCGACCGTTCCGGCGAGCCCGGGTCCGAGTGCGGGAACGTCGAGGTGGGTACGCCTTGGTACCCGCTATGCGCCCAACTAATCCTCAGTCTGTGCCGAACCAGCGAGGTTCGCTACCGGACGCGGTTGCGCCGGAGCGGCAGCTGCGCAATCGAACGCCGGATGGTGTGCGTCGCGTTCACGTCCGAAGCTTCAGGCAGCACTGCGTTGCCTGGTGAGGAACTCGGTACGCGCGGCGATGGCAGTGTCGACGACGTCGGAGAAGAGCCCGTCCACGCCGAGTGCGTAGAACTGCTGGTACTCGGCGAAGGCATTTCCATACGCGTTCGGG
>DASVWA010000195.1:0-2838 GCA_036389855.1 Pseudonocardiaceae bacterium | reverse complement strand
CGGCGCTGATCCGCCGCGCTCTCGACGCCGTGGGCCGGACCGGCGACACGGCGCTGACCGCGTTCACCGACGGTTGCCCCGGCCTGCGCTCCGTTCTGGCCGACGCCGGCGTGGCAAGTCCGCCGATCCTGGACTGGTTCCGTGCGACCTGAGGGTTGACGGGGTCCACACCGCCCCGCCGATCCGCAAGGTTCAATGAGGGAGTGTCCCGTGAGGGAACCTTGTCCACCCAAGTGCTGCTACCCGGACATGCGAAGGAGCGATCCGACGTGTGAAGCTCCGGGGACAACGGCCATAATCTGGGAGCACCAATCCGGAGGCGGTCCAGCAGAGGATGGATGGCTGAACGCAAGTGAACGCCCGTGGTTAAGGTCCGTCATCCAGAACCGGCCAAAGGTGCTGACAGGCCGGCGCCAAAATGCCACGCGGGTCGGATCGCCGATTGGAACCCTCGGCGACGGTGGCAACATGACCCGTCGGACTATAGGGCGCAGCCTCCCCATCCGCTTCTCCCCATTGGACAACAGGGTAAGCCCCATTCGCCCCGTCGCCGCGAGGCGGCGGTATCCCGACCGCAAGGGAGGGGACGGCGGAGGGGGTAGAGGAACGGCGGAGCAAGCGAAGGCCGCCCCGCAATGGGGCGGACAGGGCCTCGGCGACGAGGGGATACCCGACCCGAAAGGGTGCCGACTTCCGCCATGGTCTCACGGTAGGGAAGACGTGCAGGGCTTGAGTCGCTGGGGATGTTAGACGGTGCAAGCCGAACAGACCGGCGAGCGGGGGCAGACGACGTGGTCCGACATCGACTGGGCCGCGGCGGAGACCGCCGTGAGGCGCCTGCAGGATCGGATCTACCGTGCCGCGGCGGCCGGGAACCGACGGCGGGTGAGGAACCTGCAGAAGCTCCTGGTCCGCTCCACATCCGCGAAGCGGCTCGCGGTCCGCAGGGTGACCCAGCAGAACGCGGGCCGGAATACACCCGGCGTCGATGGCGTGGTGTGTCGGACGCCCGAGAGCCGGATGAGGTTGGCCGCTGGCCTGAGCCTCAGGGGCCACCGTCCGCAACCAGTCCGACGGGTGCACATCCCGAAGCCGGACGGCCGGACCCGGCCCCTGGGCATTCCGACCATTCGCGATCGGGCCCTGCAGATGCTCGTCAAGATGGCGCTGGAACCCGAATGGGAGACACGCTTCGAGACGAACAGCTACGGGTTCCGACCGGGACGGTGCACGATGGACGCGATCGTCGCCCTGCATGCGACGCTGGCTCCGGCCGGTGCAAGCGCATGGTTGCTCGACGCGGACATCTCCGGCTGCTTCGACAACATCGGCCACAAACCCTTGTTGGCGCGGCTGCCGGTGTTCACCACCATCCGGCGCTGGCTGAAGGCCGGCACGGTGGAGCTGGGCGCATGGAAGCCGACGACGGCAGGCGCGCCGCAGGGCGGCCCGCTGTCGCCGCTGTTGGCGAATGTGGCGCTCGACGGCATGGAACGGCTCTTCGGGGCCGAGGATGATCGGGGTCGACACATCCGACCGAGCCTCCGCCGTGGCGCAGACCGCGGCATAAGCCTGGTCCGCTATGCCGACGACCTGGTGGTGACGGCACCTACACGTGAGGTCCTGGAGACCCACGTCGTTCCCAAGCTCAGCGCCTTTCTTGCCGAGCGAGGGCTGAAGCTGAGCGAGGCGAAGACCCGCATCGTCCACGTCGATCAGGGCTTCGACTTCCTCGGCTTCACCGTGCGGCGCTACGGGGGAGTGGTCCTGACGCGGCCGCAGCAGGAGACGGTGGTGCGGCATCTCCGCGCCATCCACGACTACCTGCGGCGGCACCGGCAGGCCACCCCCAGCCAGATCATAGGCGACCTGGGCCCGCTGATCCGGGGCTGGGCCAACTACTATCGGCACGGCGCGTCGAAGCACACGTTCCACTCCGCGGACCACCACGTCCGGGCGAAGCTGTGGCGGTGGGCGAAGCGGCGCCACCCCACCAAGACGGCGGCCTGGATCCGGTCCAAGTACTTCGACGGCGGATGGAACTTCGTGGATGGCCGAACACGGCTCGCACGGCACGACGAGGTCCCCGTCACTCGGCACAGCAAGGTCCAGGGGAAGCGCAGCCCGCTGAACCCCGAGGACCGTGGATACTGGGAGCTGAGGAGGCGTCGGCGCCTCGCGGAGGCATCGCGGTCTCCGAAGCGCTCAGCCCTGCTGAGGCGGCAGGACTACAAGTGTGTGATGTGTGGCGTAGGGTTCGACCCCGACGAGGACATCCCCCTCATCGACGAACACCACGCCATGCCGCGCTGCTGCGGCGGAACGGACCAGCCGGACAATCTGCAACTGGTACACCGGTGGTGCCACCATGCGCACCACGCGCGGATCGGGTACCGGGCGGCAGAGGCTTGAGCCGGATGACGAGCAATCGTCACGTCCGGTTCTGAGGGGGCTGGGCCTCGGCAACGAGGCCTGGCTACCCGACACCTCGCCATGCGGCTGCGGCACCTGACGCAAACCGCTGACAAACTGTCGTTCGATGATCCGGGGCGCGCGGCTGCGAAGGCGGTGATCGTCGAGGAGGTCGAGCGGCTGCACTGGCGGCTGTGGAACGGCAAGGCCAAGGACGCGAAGGTCAGCATCGAGCGCATCCGCGCGGTGATGCACCACTTCCGAGGCGAGCCCGGCGGCCGTGGGTCCGTCGCGCCCTCGCGCAAGCTGTGGACCGCATTGCGGGCGCTGGACGGCTACCTCGTCGGGCAGAGCGACCGGCTGGTCGACTACGGCGAGCGGCACCGGGCCGGGCTGCGGGTCGGCACGGCGCTGACCGAAGGCACG
>DASVWA010000194.1:0-11907 GCA_036389855.1 Pseudonocardiaceae bacterium | reverse complement strand
GCAGGATCGGCTCGCGTCGGGCGGATCACCGCGCAAGGATGGCACAGCCGCTCTCGTCGTGTTTCGCGCATATCACCACGCTGCAGCGGCTGAATCTGTCCTGTGGTCCAGCGGCGGCACCGGCATACCGACTAGTAGGGTCGACCCAATCAGCCAAGGCGAAGGAGAGCGATGACTGAGACGGTATCCACCCGCGCGGGCGGGACGCCCCGCGGAGTGCGGATGCCCCGGGATGAGCGGCGGGCTCAACTGCTCGTCGCGGCGACCGACGTCTTCGTCAATAACGGGTATCACGCCACCGTCATGGATGACATCGCCGAGCATGCCGGGGTCAGCAAGCCGGTGCTCTACCAGCACTTTCCCGGCAAGCTCGAGCTGTATCTGGCGCTGCTGGAGCGCCACACCGGCGAGCTGGTCCGGCGGGTTCGCGGGGCGATCGAGGAAATTCACGACAACCGGCAGCGAGTCCTCAACGCGGTCCGGGCCTACTTCGACTTCGTCGATGACGACGGTGGGGCGTTTCGGCTGGTTTTCGAGTCCGACTTGCGTAACCAACCCGCCGTTCAGACCGTCGTGGAACGGGCATACACCGCCTGCGTGGCGGCCATCGCGCAGGCGGTGGTGGCCGATGCGGGCCTGGACACCGACCGCGCCTGGCTGGTCGCGGTGGGAGTCGTCGGAGTCAGCGAGCACAGTGCTCGGTACTGGCTGTCCCACCAGCGCGCAGTACCCAAAGACGAGGCCGTGGCACTGACGGCGTCATTGGCCTGGAAAGGCCTGGCCGGCTTCCCGCTGCACCATAACGCTGCAACATAACAGGCTTGACCAGAGCATCCTGGGCCAGCGGGATCGGCAGTGCCAGGTGGATGCTGCCGTCGTGGCCACGGTGCAGGTGGGCGAACTTGCCACGTCGGCGACCACCTCGTGACCTGTCAACCCTCGTTGCGCCCACAGCGGCGACCCCTCCAGGACCTGCTCAGGCGCCCGTCACCCCTGGGCGGGCACCAGCAACGTGAAGGTAGGGGGAGCGGGTCGGGTCAGCCGGAGCCTGCCGCCTTCGGCCTCGGCGAGGCTGCGGGCGAGCGCAAGTCCGATCCCGTGCCCGTCGGCCAGGCGCGATCGCCGGGTGAACAGCTCCGGTTCAGGCGCAGTGATGCCGGTGCCCTCATCGGAGACATCGATGGCCAGGGCGTCAGCGGCGTTACGCCCCGCCACAGATACCGTGCCTGAGCCATGGGTTGCCGCATTGTCCAGCAGCACTGTCAGCACCTGCCGTACAGCCGCGGTCGAGGCAAGTGACACCGGCGCCGCTGAGTCCACCGCCACCTGCAGCTTGCGGTCTTGGGCGGCCAGCCGGTCATGCCAGCCCCGCTCGATCTCGTCAAGCAAGCCCGAGAGGTCCAGCGGCGCGGAGCTGGAACTACGGGTGTCCCTGGCCAGGGCAAGCAGCTCCTCGATGGTCTGCTCCAGCCGGTCCGCATCGTCAATTCCGGCGGTGATGGCGTGACGGAGATCCTGCCCTGGGCGATCCAGCGCCGCCTCGAGCCGGAGCCGCAAGCCGGTCAGCGGGGTACGGAGCTGGTGGGAGGCATCGGCCGAGAATGCACGTTCTCTGGCCAACATGCCGTCCAGACGGCCGGCGGTGCTGTTCAGCGCCGTGCCCACGGCGTCGATCTCGGGAATGTCGACTAACTCGGTTCGGACGCTGAAATCACCGTCCCCTAGGCGGCGAGCCGCATCGGAAAGGTCCTCGAGCGGACCCGCCAACCGCCGGGCCTGGCGACGGGCGACCAACCACACCATTCCGATTGCCAAGGCGGCCAGTCCTAGCATGGCCAGCCACACCAGCATGACCTGCCGGTAGACGGCACTGCGCGGGCTGGCGGCACGAACGGCGCCGATCACATCGCTGTCGTGAGTCACCGGCACGGCCACGACCAGGTCGCCGGCAAGGTCCCCGGTGTAGATGTCACCGTGCAGGGCACGGTCGACAATGGCGTCCCCGCCCTGTGGCCCGGTACCAAGAATGCGCAGGCCGCGGTCCACGTAGACCGCGAGGTGGGTCTCATCCTGCGGGTGGGGCAGATCGGTTGGCATGTTCCCGCGGAGCACGTCCGCCGTGACGGCCACGGCGGCGGCATCGGCCATTCGCAACAGCGTTGTCCGTTCTTCCGACAGCGCATACTTCAGCGCGCCAGCGGCCAGCGGTACCCCGAACAGCCCGATGGCAAGCACTGCGGCGAGTACGGCGAGGGCGACAATCCGAGTCCGCACGACGCCCCTCCCCTGTCATCCGACTGCTCGATCAACACAGTGTCTCTTACCAGCACAGCATGGTCTCTTACCAGCACAGCATGCTCGGGGCAAGATCGACCGGATCTCCCGCCAAATTTTGCCGACCGCTAACCGATCTCGGGTTAGCGGGTAACCAGGTTCTGCGCTCATCTTGATCCCCGAACAGACAGCTCAGACCACCGCGATAGGGTCGTTGCAATGGCAATTCGGCTGCTGCGTGGTGGGGGGACGGCGGTGACCGTCCGACATGTGGCCGTCCGCTGCGTGGTCGCCACGGTTGTCGGGCTGGTATCGATCGTCAGCGGTTGTACAGCTTCCCCGTCCCCCGGCTCGTCATCCTCCGATGCTACCTCCCCCAACCAGGCCGGCCGGTCGCCGGCGAACTGCACTGATTGGATCACCGGGTCCATGCAGACCAGCGTCGCCTTAGCGCTGGCTCGGCCGGGTGCCACGGTGTGCTTGAGCGATGATCTTCACGACGCCGACCTTAAGGTGACGACCTCGGGAACGCCGGAGCAGCCGATCACCATCGTTGCCGATGGCGTGACCATACGCAGCATGGACGTCCGGGCCGACTACGTCGTCATCCAGGGGTTGACGCTGCGCGATGGAGACGGCCTCACGATGGCCGGTCGGGGACTCGTCGCCCGCGACAATATGATTTACAACGCCGCCGAGAACGGCCTGGCCTGCCTTCAATGCGTGGACACGCTCATCGAGTCCAACACCGTGCAACGTGCCGATGGGACCGGGATCTACCTCGCCGGTGAGCGCATCACCGTCCGGAACAACACGGTGAGCGAGTCGGTGCTACGCACTCAGGGCGATGCCGACGGCGTCAGATTTTTCGGAGTTGGCCACCGGTTGATCGGAAACACGATCAAGGACATCAAGGCCAGCGGCTATGACCGCGGGGGGCCGCACACCGACTGCTTCCAGACCTACAACAACGCCAGCGACCCACCCACTTACGACATCGTCATCGCCGACAACAACTGCACGAACGTCGACATCCAGTGTTTGATCGCGACCGCCAAGGAGAGCGGTGCACGCAGTAGTCCGCAAGGGCGCACCGCGATCGTCTTCGAGCGCAACATCTGTTCGGTCAACGGTTCTCAGGCCGTGTTGCTGGAAAACTTTTCGCGCGTCATCGTTCGCGACAACCGCTTTTCCGGGCCCGGTTCGCGCGCCGTGCAGCTCGGCATGGGCTCCACCGACTGCTCCGTAATCGGCAATACCACGACGGGTGCCATGCGGCCGTTCGAGATCGACCGACCGTCCCGGCCAGGGTTTCAGGCGGCAGACAACACCTCACGCTGACCACGCGGTCAGCTCTCCGGTGCCTCCAGCCGATACCCATGCCCACGCAGGGTCACAATCCGCGGCACCGAACCGAACCCGACCATCCCAGCCAGCTTGCGACGCAGCGCGGCCACGTGCACATCGAGAGTCTTGGTCGGGCCAAACCAGTTCTCGTCCCACACCTGTGCCATCAGGGTTTCCCGGCTCAGCGCCACCTCCGGCGCTGACGCGAGGCATGCCAGCAGGTCGAACTCCTTGGCGCGCAGCGGCACTTCCCGTCCCGCGACGGTTACCCGCCGGCTGCCGGTGTCCACCACCAGGTCTGCGACCGCAAGCATCGGGGGGGAACCCGGCGTGGCCGGCGCCACCCGGCGCAGGTGGGCCCGGACCCGCGCCAGCAACTCAGCCAGCCGCACCGGCTTGGTCAGGTAGTCGTCCGCACCAGCCTCGAGACCTACGACGACGTCCATCTCGTCCGTTCGGGCAGTGAGGATCACCAGCACCGTGGTTGGATTGCTGGCCCGTAACTGCCGACACACCTCGACGCCATCCAGATCGGGCAACCCTAGGTCCAGCAGTACCAGGTCGAACTCCGCCTCCGACGCCAGACGCAGCGCGCGACGACCGGTGCGCTGCCACGCCACCTGGTGCCCGTGGGCACGCAGGCTGGACTCCAGCACGCTGCCGATGGTCTCGTCGTCCTCCACTACGAGCAGCCGGGGCACTCCATAAGCCTAATGGATCACCCCGCAGGCAACTCGTTGGTCAGCCGCCCACCGAGAAGCCGACGCGGCGGCTGTCCGGAGGTCCGATCTCGACGTAAGCGACTCGCGAAGCGGGCACCATGTACCGTCGGCCCTTGTCGTCGACCAGCGTCAGCAATCCCTGAGCGGTCCGCAGCGCCTCGGTGACCAGTGCCTCTATCTGGTCTGGGGCGTCCGCCGTGGACACCGTCAGCTCGCGAGGGCTGTCCGCGATGCCGATCTTGATCTCCACGCAGAACCTCCAGGTGTGATCGGAATTGGGTCAAGGCTAGTCGAGGGGCGCGCTGCTGCTCACCCCAGCCCGAGAGCGGCCATCCGACGGCAATGCAGGATCTGCACCCGGCGGATCAACGTGGCGAGTCCGGACAGGTCACCGGAGCCACGGGTGATCAGTTCGGCAAGGGCCTCCCGCTCAACCACAACCTGCTGAGCATTGGTCACCGCCTCGCCCAGCAACCGCCGGCCCCACAGGGTGAGCCGGTCACGGGTGGTGCGGTCCCGTTCGCAGGCCGCCCGCACCTCTCGCTCGGCGAAGGCAGAATGCCCGGTGTCGGCCAACACCTCCTTGATCAGCGCGGCGGTGGCGTCGTCCACCCACCCACCCACTTCGCCGTAGAAGTCCGAGGCCAGCGCGTCCCCGACGTAGACCTTGACCAGCGACTCCAGCCAAGATCGGGGCGCTGTCGAGGCGTGGAATCGGTCAAAGCGCGCGACGAACGGACGCACCGCGTCGTCCACCGACACGCCCATGCCGTGCAGATGTCGCTCGAGCAGCCGGAAGTGCCCGATCTCGGCAGCTGCCATGGTCGCCATCGCGATCCGCCCGGTCAGCGTGGGAGCGGCACGGGAGGCATCAGCAAGCCGGTCGAACGCGGACAGCTCTCCGTAGGCGAGGACCCCCAAAAGGTCCACGACACCGTCACGTACCACGTCCACGACGGGAGCCTAGGCCCTGCAGCGGGGCAATCGGGCAGGCCTGTGCCAGGCAGGTTGAGCAGTGTCACAAGCGCGCCTGCCGAGAGAGGGGTATGATATGTATACAGGGCGTAACGCCACCGGCGGCCAACGCGTCCGGCTCGGTAAGCTGATGCCACCGAGTGCATGCATGTGAGCGCGCACCTCGTGTCCTCGTTCCCAGCTTCGCTGTGTCACTTAGCGACCCGGAGCTGGTCGAGCGAGACAGCGGCGGGCGCGCCGTACGAGAGAGGCGATCCACTGACCGTCAGTCCGACCTACCTACCCGATGTCCAACCTGCGCAGCACCCGCAAAGCCCCGACGATTCCGAGATTCCCCTCGACGCGCCAGCCCCGTTGCAGGCCGGAGCTCCGGTTCGGGACAACTCCCCTACTTTCGCCGAGCTCGGTGTTCGCGATGAGATCGTCCGCACATTGCGCACCGCAGGTATCGAGCGCACCTTCGCGATCCAGGAGCTCACCCTGCCGCTGGCCCTGGCGGGCGATGACCTTATTGGCCAGGCTCGCACCGGCACCGGCAAGACGCTGGGCTTCGGTGTCCCGCTGATCCAGCGGATCACCGCAGGAGATATCACGCTCGACGGCACCCCGCGCGCCTTGGTGGTCGTACCCACCCGTGAGCTGTGCCTCCAGGTCACCGCTGATCTCACCGAGACCGGTCGTGATCTGGGCGTCCGGGTCTTGCCGGTCTATGGCGGCCGGCCTTACGAACCACAGATCAAGGCGCTGACCCGAGGGGTCGACCTGGTCGTCGGCACCCCGGGTCGCCTGCTGGATCTCGCCGAGCAGCGCCACCTGGTACTGGGCAAGGTACGGGTACTCGTACTGGATGAGGCCGACGAGATGTTGGACCTGGGCTTCCTACCCGACATCGAGCGGATCCTGCGGATGGTCCCCGAGCAACGCCAGACCATGCTTTTCTCGGCCACCATGCCCGGCCCGATCATTACGCTGGCCCGAACCTTCCTCACCCGTCCGACGCATATCCGCGCCGAGGAGCCCGACGCCACCGCCATCCACGAGCGGACCCGGCAGTTCGTCTACCGAGCGCACGCGATGGACAAGGTGGAGCTGCTCGCTCGCACCTTGCAGGCGCGCGAACGGGGTCTGACGATGATCTTTACCAGGACCAAACGCACTGCTCAAAAGGTGGCGGACGAACTCACCGAGCGTGGTTTCGCGGCCGCGGCGGTGCACGGCGACCTCGGCCAGGGCGCCCGCGAGCAGGCCCTGCGGGCGTTCCGCTCAGCGAAGGTCGACGTACTCGTCGCCACCGACGTGGCCGCCCGAGGCATCGACGTTCCCGAGGTCACTCACGTCATCAACTACCAGTGTCCAGAAGACGAGAAGACCTACGTGCATCGGATCGGCCGGACCGGTCGAGCCGGCCGGGAGGGCGTCGCGGTCACCTTGGTCGACTGGGATGACGAGCCGCGCTGGAAGCTGATCAGTGACGTTCTAGGCCTTAGCATGCCGGAACCGGCGGAGACATACTCCACCTCCGCGCATCTATTCACCGATCTGGACATCCCGACCGACTCCACCGGGCGGCTCCCCCTGACTCGACGTACCCGTGCCGGGCTGGCTGCCGAACCCAGCGACGACGACAGCCGTCCCCGCGGTCGGCGCGCCACCGTCGCCCGGCGTAACGCCCGCGGTGGGTCGCCGCCTGACACACAGGTCGCTCCGGTCGGCCGCCGCAGGTGCCGCACGCGAGGTGGAAACGCTATCGGTGCCGGCGAGGCTGCGCCGGCACCCGAGTACCCGAGTGACGACGCTGACGCCCGGCCGCGCCGAAAGCGTCGGCGCAGCAGAGGTCGTGGCGCTGGCGTAACGAACGATGGTACGGCGCAGGAGCAGCACGGCAGCCACCCGCGCGCCGCGGACTGACTGTGGCCGGATGCCTGCTCCTGAACGCCGCAGCCGGCTGGATCTGATCGTTACGGCGGTATTGGTGGTGGCCGTGCTCAGCGTGTCCAGCGCGCTGTGGTGGACCAGCGACGCGCGACACACCACCCTGACCGCCGCCCCTGGTCCGGCCCCGGGATATAAGGCCCCGGGCGATAGGGCCGCGGGATATACGGACTCCGCGAACACGCAGCTGCCGTCCGCGCTGACCGAGGCCTGGCGGGCGCCGAGCCCAGCGACTCCGGTGCCGTTGGTGCAGGGCGGCACGGTGATCACCGGCGACGGTGGCGTGGTCGCCGGTCGCGAGCTCATCTCCGGTGCAGTCCGCTGGAGCTATCGGCGGGACCGGCCGCTGTGCACGGTGGCCGCCGCATTCCAGCAAGCGGTGGCCGTGCATCAGCGGGGCGGTACCTGCAGCGAGGTCACCGCGTTGCGCTGGGCCGACGGCCGGCGTGCAGCGCAACGCACCGGACCGGTGGAAGCACCCACCAGGCTGGTTTCCAACGGCAATCGGGTCGCCGCCAGTGGACAACGCTACCTGGAGGTCTGGCGTTCTGATCTGGTGCGCACGCTGGCCTACGGGCGGTTGCCCACCCCGGTGCAGCCGGGCGCCCAGCCGCGACCGGATTGCCTCCACGGATCGAGGGCGCTGGGCTCTGCCGTTGGATTCGGGGGCGCTGCCGGATCCGCAGGCCGGCTGGCCTTGATCGAGCAATGCCCGGGCGAGCGCGTGCGGCTCACCGTGCAGCGGTCCGATCCCAAGCAACCCGACCAGCCGGAGGTCGACTTCAGCACCTTGTTGAGCGGCACTCAAGCTCATGTCGTCGCGCTGAACCGGGACCGGGTCGCCGTGGCCGTGCCCGATCCGGCCCGGCTAGTGGTCCTCGACAAGCAGGGCAAGGCGGTGGCCGAGCATCCACTGGCGGTGCCAAGCTCCGATCTGCGGGGCAATCCACCCGGTGGTGTGGTCGAGGCCACCGTGACCCCGACGGCGATGTACTGGTTCACCGGCTCAGCCACTGTCGCATTGGACATCGTCGACCTGCGACCGCGGTGGACGCGGGCCGGATCGCTGGGCCCGGGCACGGAGGTTGCTGGACGAGTGCTGTTGCCTGTCCCGGGCGCCCTCGCCGTTGTCGACACGACCACCGGCCAGCAGGTCGGGGCGCTGCCGGTGGACCGAGGCGACTACCGCGGCCCGGTAGCCACCGCCAGCTCCGGGGCCGTTGTGCTCGAGCGCCGCGGCGACACCCTGGTCGCGCTGCGTTAGCGGACTCGTGGGCCCTGCACAGATCACCCCGCACGGTGCCACCCGGATCGAGGTACGGGCTGGCAGCACAACGCTGGCCGCGCTACGGGCCGAACCCGTGGATCCGGCCAGTGCCGTCGCGGTGCTGGTGCCTGGGTATACCGGATCGAAAGAGGATTTCGCGGCACTGCTCGACCCGTTGCGCAGCGCCGGGCTGTCCGTACTGGCCGTGGACCTGCCTGGGCAGTACGAGTCCGGCGGACCCGACCGAGAGGACGAATACCTCCCCGACCCGCTGGGCCGGACGCTGGCCGCACTGGTGACCGACCTGGCCTGCGGTGGCAGGCAGCGGGTGCTGCTGCTGGGACATTCCTACGGCGGATTGGTGGCCCGATCGGCGGTGCTCTCCGGAGCCCCGGTGACCGGTCTGACCTTGCTGGGGTCGGGTCCGGGCGCGCTGCCCTCAGGGCGACGCCGGGCGTTGATCGACATCACCGAGCCCGTCCTGCGCACCGAGGGTATCGAAGTCGTCCAGCAACTGCTCGAAACGCAGGACGGGATCGCCGAGCCGCCTGCACTGGCCGCGCTGCTCCGGGCGCGTTTCCTCAGTTCGGCGACCGCCGGCCTGCTCGGTATGGCGATCGGCCTGCGCACCGAGCCTGACCGGGTGACCGAGCTGGCCGCTGCCCTGCGCACTGCTGGCGTCCCGTGCCTGGTGGCTTTCGGCGAGTTCGACGATGCGTGGCCGGTACCGACGCAGCGCGCGATGGCGCTGCGACTGGGTGCCGAGATCGCGGTGGTGCCCGGCGCCGCTCACTCGCCGGCTACCGAGAACCCGGATGCGCTACTCGACGCGCTGTTGCCAATCTGGCGACGCTGGCTGACGGCTTCGTGAGTGCGTAACAGTGTTATAGCACTCAATGCCACTCACGTGCCTTCGCCATAGCGTCTTCGCCGCTACAGGGCTCAGGCCCACCAGCTGAACCAGAGCACCCCAGCGACGATCATGAGCACGGATCCGGATACCAGCGCCACGGGTGGGCCCCGGAGGCGGTCTGCCACCACCTGCAGCACCACTGCGGCCAACGCCGCGACCACGTGTTTGACGACCTCGGCCACGCCCGGGCCGGGACGGCCTGATGTACCGGCTAGCCACTGCGCTGCGCAAACCGCGACAGCAAGCGCAACCAAGCCGCCTGCCAATACACCGGACAGCCCGCGCAGAGCGCGTACACCGAGCCCAGTGGTCACGGTGCGAGCAGCGCCCACGGGCGGAGATCCGGTGCACTGGCGCGGCCCTCGGGGCAATGGCGCCGGAAATCGCACCACGAGCAGGCGTGGCCCGGCGCGGGAGGAAACAGGATCTCCGGGTCGCCTCCCGCCGCCAGGGTGTCAGTGGCCAGCGCAATCTCGTCGGCCGCCTCCTCGGCGCGCTGCAAGTGCCTGCTCAACGACTGCTCGGTGTGTTCCCATCCGGCGACGGTGCCGGTAGGCAAGTGATGCAGTTCCACCCGGTGGCAGTCGCGGCGTAGCGTGCGCCGCGCCGCGAATGCATACAACGCCAACGCCTGGGATCCGCGTGCGTCATCAACGGTCAGCCCGTGCCGACCGGTCTTGTAATCCACCACGACGAGTTCGCCGTCTCGCTCGTCGATGCGGTCTACGCGTCCCTCGGCAACGATCCGCTGCGTCGGCGCGGAGACCCAGCGTTCCACTCCTACCGGATCAAGTTCGGGGTCCAGCTCGTCGACGTATCGGGCTACCCAGTCCTGGGCGCGGTGGAGATAGTCGGCGGCCTGCACGTCGTCAGCGAAACCCTCGCCGGACCAGCGATCGGCGACCAAAGCGGCCGCAGTGTGTGGACGGCGCCGCTCGGGCGCCAGATCGAACAATGCCCGCAATGCCGCGTGTACCACCGCGCCCAGCGTGTTGTGCGCCCAGGCCCCGCCCCTCGGCGGCGCGGGCCGGTCCAGGTAGGTCATCCGGTAGCGCCGGGGACAGCCGGTCCACGTGGCGATCTTGGCAGGGGTCACTCGCACCAGGGGTCGGGGCAGGCCACCGAGGTCTAGCTCGCCCTGCGCTCGCGGTGCCATCGCACTTACCGTACTCACCCCACTACTGCCGTGACGCTGCTGCCGGCGGCCAGTTCCTCGATCCACTCCAGCATCTCCGGATCGGTGGTCTCCTGGCCCAGGCACGCCGACTTGTTAGTGCCGTGGTAATCGCTGGATCCGGTGATCAGCAGATTGCATGTGGCCGCAAGGTCGCGTAGCGCTGCGCGGTCGTCGCTGGCGTGATCAGGATGGTCGACCTCTACCCCGGCGAGTCCTTCGGCAGCCAGTTCGGCGATCACGTCGAGACCGACCACCGGCCCCCGGCGGCGAGCCGCCGCGTGCGCTAGCACCGGTACTCCTCCTGCTGAACGAACCATCCGGACCGCTGTGTGGACGTCGGTGTCAGCCCGGCCTGTGTAGTACGGGCCTCCAGGAGCCAGATACCAGCAGAAGGCCTCGCCCACACTACCCACCACACCGGCCGACACCAACGCTGCGGCCAGGTGCGGTCGACCGGCTGAAGCATGCTTCGGTAGGTCACCCAGCAGTGCATCGGGGTCTACCGGCAATCCGTCGGCGGCCATCCGCTGCGCCATCGTGTGTAGCCGTACCCGCCGCTCCCGCCGCAGCCGAACCTGCTCAGCGACGATCATCTCGGAGGCAGGATTGAACAAGTATCCCAGCAGGTGCACCGAGATGCGCCCACCCCGGCCGTCAGGCGCAGTGCAGGAGAACTCCGCGCCGCGGATCAGCCGCAGGCCCGTCGGCAAGGCATCAACGGCGTCGGTCCATCCGGCGGTGGTGTCGTGATCGGTCAGCGCGATCGCGTCCAGACCGGTCGCGGCCGCGGTTGCGACCAGCTCAGCGGGGGTATCGGTTCCGTCGGATGCGATGGAGTGAGCATGCAGGTCGATACGCACGCTACTGGTCTCCCTGCAGGTCACCTCGCAGGCGTCCGCGTCCAACGCTTGCGGGGAGGCGGCGGCGAAATGGGACGACGACGGGGACGAGCCTGGTCCTTCGTGTTGAAAATCAGCTCAGAGATCGCATCAAAGGTCGCCTCGGGTTTGGGCAGGTAGTAAATCCACTCGAGGGCCTGCTGCTGCCCAGCGGATTCCACCCTCAGCGTGCCGTAACCGAGCAGCCGCCCACCGAAGCTCCGCATGTAGCTCATGTCGGTCACCTTTTTGATCGGCATCATGGAGATCTTCGTCACGATGATGCCGTTAGTGATCAGGAACCGCTCGTCGGTCATGACGATCTGCTCGACCCACCACTCCAACATGTTCCAGGCCAAGCGCAACACCGCGGCGACCGCCAGGTACCAGAGCACCGACTGCAGCACCCAAAAGTCATCGCC
>DASVWA010000193.1:0-2757 GCA_036389855.1 Pseudonocardiaceae bacterium | reverse complement strand
AGCCGACTCCCTTCAACCGCCGTCCCGGCACCCACAGCCACGGTTCACCGCGGTCAATCCGCCGCATGTGCTCGGCGCACACCGGTGCCGGCGGCGGCTCGTCGTCTGTGGTGATACTGCTGATAGTCACTTCATCATGCGGATCGCTGCAGTGACCGCCGCAGTGAATCACCATGCAGGAGGGTGGCGGCATGGTCGACCTCCTTCCGGCGCAGCGGTAATGGAAATCCCATCGTCGCACGACGGGCTGGGCGGCCGGTATTTCACTGGCAGGGTGAATGCTAGTGTAGTGTCTTGCAATTGAATTTACAGTGCATTATGCTGTGAGCATGAGTCGAGCAGCGGCACCATTGGCGATATCCGATGGGCAGCGAAAAGTTCTGGATACCTTGGCCGGCTCACGGACCGCGGAGTACCGTCTAGTGCAACGCGCACAGGTATTGTTGTTGGCCGCCGATGGCGTGTCGAATTCCGAGATCAGCGAGGTTAGTGGTGTATCTCGTCCGACCGTGCTGGCTTGGCGTGGCCAGTTCGAGAAGGACGGACTGATCGGATTCGGGGAGGTGGCTAAAGGACGAGGCCGCAAACCGTCGATCAGTGCGGAGAAGGTCGCCGAGATCGTGGATTTGACGCTGCACTCGAAACCGGAAGGACAGACGCATTGGTCGTGCCGGTCGATGGCGACACGGGTGGGGGTGAGCTCGGCATCGGTGCAGCGGATCTGGTCGGCGCGCGGACTCAAGCCTCACTTGGTGAAGACCTTCACGCTCTCCAATGATCGCCGCTTCGAGGACAAACTCATCGACGTGGTGGGTCTGTACCTCAACCCGCCTGACCAGGCCGTGGTGCTGTGTATGGACGAGAAGAGCCAGATCCAAGCCCTGGACCGCACCCAGCCGTCGCTGCCGATGACCAAGGGCCGGGCCGCCACGATGACCCATGACTACAAACGTCACGGCACTACCACCTTGTTCGCCGCGCTGAACGTGCTCACTGGAGTGGTGATCGGTCGCTGTCTGCCCCGGCACCGCAATACTGAGTTCTTAAAGTTCCTGCGCGTCATCGACCGCGAGGTGCCCACAGGGTTGCAGATCCACATCATCTGCGACAACTACGGCACCCACAAACATGCCAACGTCACCGAATGGCTGGCAAAGCATCCGCGGTTTCACCTGCATTTCACTCCCACCTCCTCGTCGTGGCTCAATTTGGTCGAGCGGTGGTTTCGTGACCTGACCGACAAGGCCATCCGGCGGGGCGTGTTCCACAGCATAAATGATCTCGTTATCGCAATCGAGGACTACCTGCAAATCAACAACGACAACCCGAAACCATTCATCTGGACCGCCACCGCTGAGCAGATCCTCGCCAAGGTCGCCCGCGGAAAGGTCGCCCTCCAGCACGTGGAAAATCAATAACGAGACACTACACTAGGGTCATGTCCTGCTTGAGCGCCCGATCACTCCGCCACCAAGATTAGCCAGGTAAGACTAAGCCGAGTACCAGGTCGGTTAGGCCGAGTACCGGGTCGATCAGGTCGACCTGGAGGCTAATTCACAAGCCTTATGAGTAAGTAGGGTCAGGGTGAGCCTAGCGGTTCTCTGCCGGAAGTCGGCTCACAATTTCTGCACAATCGGTGAATGGCGCGTGTCATCCTTGAAGAGCAACGGCTCCTGCCGTTTTGTTTCGGTGTCTGCCAGACAGTGAAATCAAAACGGAGGAGCCGTTGCGGTATGAGGCTATGACAGGACTTAGCAATGAGCAACTCACCGAGTTGACGATCCGAGTGCACGCCGCCCGCGGCACCAGGTTCACCTCCCGCGGTCGTCCCTACGCGCTGGGCCTGTTCGGCTCGGTGGCGCTGGTGGTGTGTTTGATGCGCACGAACGTCACCCAGGCCTTCGCCGGGGCCATCTTCGGTGTCAGCCAACCCACCGTCAGCCGGCGCTGGGACCTGCTGCGTCCACTGATCGGGCAGGCCCTCGCCGAGTTCGTGCCTGACCCGAGCGAGCTGGTGGGAGCGGGAACCATGCTGGTCGACGGCACGGTCTGCCCCACCTGGGACTGGCGCCACATCCCCGATCTGTACTCGGCCAAGGCCGGATATGCCGGCATGAACCTCCAGATCGCCGCCACGCTGGCCGGGCGTCTGGCCGCTGTGGGCCCGATCCCGGTGCACGGCGCCCGCCACGATGCCCACGCCTTCGCCGCCTCGGGCCTGACCACCCTGCTCACCGACATCTCGGCCGCGGCGGACCTGGGCTATGTCGGGGTCGAGGGCATCGAGATTGTCCCGTTCAAACGGCTCCCCGGTGCCGAGCTCACCACCAGCCAAACCGAGTTCAACGCCACTTTCAGCAAAATCCGCGCCGCCGTCGAACACGCCATCGCCCATCTCAAGACCTGGCGAATACTCAGCGAGGAAGGCGGCCGGTACCGAGCGCCGATAGAAAAGTACCAAAGCATGCTACAAGCCGTCACCGGACTCTACTTCTTCGCAGCTTGTGAACAACCTCCCTGGTCGGCAACGAAACAAAACGACAGGAGCCCGTTGCCCATCAAGGGCGACACGCACCATTCACAGATTGTGCAGAAATTGTGAGCTGACTTCCGCTCGTAGAACTGTCAGACTTACTCGACCTCGCCCTTAGGAGGCGTGTGAATTTGCCTCCGGATTGAATGTGCAAGTCGCCTGAACGCCGCGACCATAGGTGTGTCGGTGACGTGGCTGCTGGGCGAGCCGGCCTCCGCCGCAAA
>DASVWA010000192.1:0-4491 GCA_036389855.1 Pseudonocardiaceae bacterium | reverse complement strand
CTCACGTGGTCCACCGGGCAGGGACAGCCCCGTCGGGCTGGGCAGCAGGGTCAGGCTGGAATCACTGATCCGTAACCAGGCGACCTCGTCGCGCAGGTCGCCGCCCCCGCTGGGCCGCCATGCGGCGAGCCGGTCCAGCAGTGCGGAGGGGTCATCTGCCCGCAGCAGCGGTGCGGCCGGCAGGCCGGCGCGGTCCAGCGCGTCGAGTTGCTCGGCCAGCGGGTCGAGCAACCCGGTCGGGTCCAGCACGCCGCACGGTTTGTCGCTGAGTCCCAGTGCCTGCTCGCTGAGCAGGGCAAGCAGGTCGGCCAGCACGTCGATCCCGCCCGGCAGCACCACGATGGCGTCGGATAGCAGCCGGACCATCTCCAGCCGGGTGGCCGGCCCGTCCACTGCTCGTAGATCAGTGGTCTTGGTACTCGGCTCGGCGCCGCGCGCCAGCACCTCCACGACGTCCACCCCGGACTCAAGAGCGTCGAAGGTGAATGATCCGGGTACTCCGATCACCATGCCCCAGCAACGCCGAGCCAGCTCGGTACCCAGCCGCTGCACAGCTCCGTCCAACGGCGCGCCAGCGGAGAGTCCGGGTCCACCCAGGATTCCGATCCGCACGATCAGACACGTTAGTCCGAACGGAGGTCCCGTGCCTGCGGCGGTACTCGACAGTCCACCGGCCACCCGTAGAATCGGGCGGATCCGGCCTTCAAGGAGTGACGAACTCGGTGCCTGCCGCATCGGCCCCCGGCTGTAGTACGGGGCCGGGCTCCTGGCCCGGCTACCCCGACCCGCCGTCCTCCCGGACGGCATAAATGGACGTTGCGCTCTCGCTCCTTGGCCTGCTCGGGATGGTCGCGCTGACCGCAGGCACCTTCGTGTGCGTCGCCGGCGAGTTCGCCCTCACCGCCCTGGAACGCAGCACCGTCGACGCACACGTGCAGCAGGTTGGCGACCGCCGCGCCCACCACGTCAAGCACGCGCACAGCACGCTGTCGTTTCAGCTGTCCGGGGCGCAGGTCGGTATCACGATCACGACCCTGGTCACCGGATACATCGCCGAACCGGCCATCGCCAGACTGATCCGACCCGGGCTCGACGCCGTCGGGCTACCCGATGCCGCTGCGGGGGGCGTGTCGCTGGGGATCGCCCTGGCGCTGGCCACCGCGCTGTCGATGCTGTTCGGCGAACTCGTGCCCCAGAACCTGGCCATCACCCGGCCGCTGCCCACCGCACGGCAGGTCGCCGGTCTACTCAACGCGTTCTCCACCGCGTTTCGCTGGCTGATCTCGGCATTGAACGGCTCGGCGAACTGGATCGTGCGGCGGCTGGGCATCGAACCGGCCGAGGATCTGCGCTCCGCTCGTAGCCCGCAGGAACTGGGTTCCCTGGTCCGCAGCAGCGCCCAGCACGGCACCCTGGATCAAGGAACCGCGACCCTGCTGGACCGTTCGCTGCGCTTCGGCGAACGCACCGCGGAGGAGCTGATGACTCCCCGGATGCAGGTCCAGGCACTGCGGGCGGACGCGACCGCACTTGCCCTGGTCGAGGCCGCACGGCGGACCGGATACTCCCGCTTCCCGGTCTACGGCAGCGACCTCGACGACGTGCGTGGCGTGGTGCACGTCAAGCAGGCCTTTGCGGTGCCGGCCGACCAGCGCGCCGCGACCCCGGTCGGCGCGCTGGCCAATCCGGTTCCCACCGTGCCGAACTCGCTGGACGGCGACGCACTGCTCGATCGGCTGCGCGGCCAGGGACTGCAGGTGGCGATCGTGGTCGACGAGTACGGCGGCACCGCCGGGATCGTGACCCTCGAGGATCTGGTGGAGGAAATCGTCGGCGACGTCCGTGACGAGCACGACCGCATGGAGATCTCCCAGGTCCAGCCGCTAGGCGACCAGAGGTGGATCATCTCCGGGCTGCTACGGGTCGATGAGGTGGCGGATGCCGTCGGGCTCGCGATGCCTGAGGGTGACTACGAGACGGTGGCCGGGCTCGTGTTGGAGCGGCTGGGTCGCATACCCGATGTC
This sequence comes from Pseudonocardiaceae bacterium, assembly GCA_036389855.1. GTDB lineage: Bacteria > Actinomycetota > Actinomycetes > Mycobacteriales > Pseudonocardiaceae. Next base: position 2,467 of record DASVWA010000192.1, on the reverse strand, counting down.
GGTGACGAGATCGACCTCGACGGTTGGCGGCTGACCGTGATCCGGATGGACCGCCGTCGCATCGCCGATCTGCGGCTCACCCGGACGGCCCCGGCTGAGCAGGTGACTTAAGTGAATACCGTCGCGCTGCTGGGCGCACTGTTCCTGCTGGCTGCGAACGCCTTCTTTGTCGGTGCCGAATTCGCGTTGATCAGCGCGCGACGGGACCGGTTGGACTCGATGGCCAAGCGCGGGGTGCACCGGGCGCGCACGGTGATCCGGGCCGGGGAGAAGCTGTCGCTGATGCTGGCAGCGGCGCAGCTGGGAATCACGATCAGCTCGCTGGGGCTGGGCGCGCTCGGCGAGCCCGTCGTCGCCCACCAGCTCGAGTGGCTGGCCGGCCCGCTCGGGATACCCGACGCGGTGCTGCACACCATCTCCTTCGTCATCGCACTGGGCATCGTCACGGTGGCGCACATCCTGCTCGGGGAGATGGTGCCCAAGAACATCGCCATCGCCGGGCCGGAGCGCACGGCGCTGTTGATGGTGCCACCGTTGGTTGCCTGGATGCGGCTGATGCGTCCGGTGATCGCGGTGCTGAGCTGGATCGCCAGCCACGTGTTGCGTGCGTTCGGCGTCCAGCCCCGCGACGAGCTGGAGAGTGCCTACAGCCCTGACGAGCTGGCCAACCTGATCGCCGACTCCAGCCGCGAGGGGCTGCTGGACAGCCAAGAGCATCGCAGGCTGACCCAGACGTTGTCGACGATGGAACGCACGGTGGGCGAGGTGCTGGTCCCGATCTCCGAGCTGATCACCGCCCCCGCCCAACCCACCCTGGGCGACATCGAACGAGCCGTGGCCCAGACTGGTTTCTCCCGTTTCCCGTTGTCTGATGGGCCGCTGGGTGCCGACCGGCAGCTGGTGGGATATCTGCACGTCAAGGATGTGCTGGACCTGCTCGGCCGGCCATCGGACACGCCGGTACCACCGAGCAGTGTGCGCCCGCTACCCGAGGTGCCATCCACTGCCAAACTTGACGAGGCCCTGGCCCTGCTGCGTCGCTCCAGCAGCCATCTCGCCCGGGTCGTGCGTCCCGACGGGAGCACCGCGGGAGTCGTCGCGCTGGAGGACCTGGTCGAGGAGTACGTCGGCACGGTCCGTGACGCCACCCACGTCGAAGCCGCGCGCCCGTGAGTGCGTAACAGTGTCATGAGACTGTTACGCACTCACGAGCTATCCACCGGGGGGCAGCAGCAGACCAGCGTGCGGTCCCCGTGGGCCTGGTCGATCCGGCGCACCGGCGGCCACACCTTGCCGGCCGCTTGACCCATCGGGTAGGCGGCGAGTTCCCGGCTGTAGGGGTGATCCCACTTGTCGGCCAGGCAGCTGGCGGTGTGCGGAGCGCAACGCAGCGGGTTGTCCTCGGCGGGCCACTCCCCCTCGGCGAGCCGGTCGATCTCGTCCCGAATCGCGATCATCGAATCGCAGAAGCGATCCAGCTCAGCAAGGTTCTCACTTTCAGTGGGCTCGACCATCAGGGTGCCGGCCACCGGGAAGGACATGGTCGGGGCGTGCAGCCCGTAGTCAGCCAGCCGTTTGGCGACATCGTCCACGGTGACGCCGGTGGCTTTGGTGATCGGTCGAAGATCCAGGATGCACTCGTGGGCAACCAGCCCTGGCGAGCCATCGGCACGGCTGCCGGCGTAGAGCACCGGGAAATGCGGTCCGAGGCGCCGGGCCACGTAGTTCGCGGCGGCCACCGCCGTGAGCGTGGCGCGGCGCAGGCCCTGCGCACCCATCATCCGGATGTAGGCCCAGGAGATCGGCAGGATCGATGCGCTGCCCCACGGTGCTGCCGCCACCGGACCGACCACAGCATCGGGAGCCGTCTGCGGGTGTCCGGGTAGGAAGGGCGCCAGGTGGGCTCGGACTCCGATCGGGCCTACTCCGGGCCCACCGCCGCCGTGCGGGATGCAAAACGTCTTGTGCAGGTTGAGGTGGCTGACGTCGGCACCGAAGCGACCCGGTCGGGCCAGCCCGAGCAGCGCGTTGAGGTTGGCCCCGTCGACGTAGACCTGCCCTCCGACGTCGTGCACCAGCGCACACACCTCGGTCACAGCCGGCTCATACACGCCGTGCGTGGACGGATAGGTGATCATGATGGCGGCCAGTTCGGCACCGTGCTTGGCGATCTTCGCGCGGAGATCGTCGAGGTCGACGTCGCCGTTACGGTCACATCCGACGACCATGACGCGCATCCCGGCCATCACCGCCGACGCAGCGTTGGTGCCGTGTGCGCTGGACGGGATGAGGCAGACATCGCGGCCGGCCTCGCCACGGCTGCGGTGGTAGGCGCGGATCGCCAGCAGGCCGGCGAATTCGCCCTGGCTGCCGGCGTTGGGTTGCAGGCTGACCGCGTCATAACCGGTGAGCTGGGCCAACCAACGCTCCAGGTCGCTGACCACTTCGAGCAGGCCCTGCGCGTCGG
>DASVWA010000191.1:0-8889 GCA_036389855.1 Pseudonocardiaceae bacterium | reverse complement strand
GGACGGCGGCCGCTGACCGCCCGCTCCGCTGAACTGCCACCAGCAGCCGCCGACGTGCTCGCCGTCTTTGACGCGATCCGGTCTGCCCAGCAGACCTTCGGTGAGGCAGCTGCCAGCACCTACATCGTCTCGATGACCAAGGGAGTCGACGACGTGCTGGCCGCCGCGGTGCTGGCCCGGGAAGCCGGTCTTGTGGCCCTGGCACCACCCGAGACATCACCTGCGGACCCCGCCGGTGCGAGCAGGTGCACGATCGATGTCGTGCCGCTGTTCGAGACGGCCACCGAACTGCGCTGCGCAGGTGAGTTGCTCGATGCGATGCTGCGGGATCGCTCCTATCGCCAGCTGGTCCGCGCGCGGGGGGATCTGCAGGAGGTGATGCTCGGGTACTCCGACTCCAACAAGGATGCCGGGATCACCACGTCACACTGGGACATCCACAGGGCGCAGCGCCAGCTACGCGACACCGCCGCCGCTCACGGGGTCCGGCTGCGGTTGTTCCACGGCCGCGGCGGTTCGGTGGGCCGGGGCGGCGGACCGGCTGGAGAAGCGGTGGCCGCCTCGCCCTACGGCACGGTCGACGCGACGTTGAAGGTCACCGAACAGGGCGAGGTCATTTCCGACAAGTACTCGATCAGCGCGCTGGCCCACGACCACCTCGAGATCCTGCTTGCTGCGGTGCTGGAGGCCACCCTGCTGCACCAGGCGTCGCGGGTGCCCCTGGAGGTGCTGGCCTGTTGGGATGAGGCGATGGACGTGGTGAGCGGGGCCGCCTGTGCGGCCTATCGCGACTTCGTCGGCCTTCCCGGACTCAGTGAGTTCTTCTCCGCCGCTACCCCAGTCGACGAGCTGGGCTGGCTCAATGTCGGGTCCCGACCGGCGCGGCGGCCGGGCAGTGGCAAGACCACGCTGGAAGGGCTGCGGGCCATTCCTTGGGTGTTCGGATGGACTCAGACCCGGATGGTGGTGCCGGGCTGGTACGGCGTGGGCAGCGGCCTGCGGGCCGCCCGTGACGCCGGGCTGGGTCCGGTGCTCGAGGAGATGCAGGACTGGGCGTTTTTCACCAACCTGCTCGGAAACGTCGAGATGACGCTGGCCAAGACCGACCTGCGGATCGCGGAGTGCTACGTCTCGGTTCTCGTCGAGCCCAGCCTGCAGCCATTGTTCGACACCATCGTCGGTGAGTACGAGCTGGCCAAGCGCGAAGTGCTACGCCTCACCGGTGGCTCGACCTTGCTGGCCCGTCACCGCCTCCTGCGCCACACCCTGCAGGTGCGGGCGGCGTACCTGGAGCCGCTGCACCACCTCCAGATCTCGCTGCTGGCCCGCCACCGCGAGATGGAGGAGCCCGACCCCGATCTGCGTCGTGCCCTGCTGCGAACCGTCAACGGAATCGCTGCCGGGATGCGCAACACGGGCTGAGCCTGGTTTTCGGCAGATGCTCACGGGGTATGGCGCGGGCATGGCTGACGCAACGATGAGCTCACCGGAGAAGGACCCCGAAGACTGGACCACGGGTGACGAGCCGATGACCGGGCCACAGCACAGCTACCTTGAGACGCTCGCCCGGGAGGCCGGTGAGGACGTTCCGGCGGACCTGACCAAGGCCCAAGCGTCCGAGCTGATCGACCAGTTGCAAGAAAAGACCGGCCGGGGGCGGTGAGGGTCCTTCGACACACCGGGCACCATCGGTCGACACACCGGGCAGCAGGGCCGGACACGCGGGAGTTAGGGAGCTGGGCTGGAGGCTTGGGCCCAGAACCGCTGCGGGATCCGGCCGGCCAGCCTTGCGTGCCGACCGGCCTGCACCGCCAGCCGCATCGCTTCGGCCATCCGCGGTGGATCGTCGGCCCGGGTCACCGCGGTGGCCAGCAGCACCGCATCGCAGCCCAGCTCCATCGCTTGGGCCGCTTCTGAGGCAGTTCCGATCCCGGCGTCAAGGACGACGGGCACCTGGGCCTGCGCCACGATCATCTCGATGTTGTGCGGGTTGCGAATGCCCAGCCCGGTACCGATCGGCGAGCCCAGCGGCATCACCGCCGCGCATCCGGCATCCGCCAGCTTGCGAGCGAGCACCGGGTCGTCGTTGGTGTAGGGCAGCACGGTGAAACCGTCGTCGACGAGCTGCTCGGCGGCGTCGAGCAGCTCGATCGGATCCGGCAACAGGGTGCGGTCATCGGCGATGACCTCGAGCTTGACCCAGGACGTCTGCAGCGCCTCGCGGCCCAGCTGGGCGGTGAGCACCGCCTCGGCGGCGCTGCGGCAGCCTGCGGTGTTAGGCAACGGCTCGATCCCGTGGCGCGCCAGCACATCGAGCACGCCGGTGTGCGCGCCGGTGTCCATCCGGCGGATCGCCACCGTGGTGAGCTCGGTCTGCGCGGCGAGCAGCGCCTGTTCCAAGATGGCGAGGTTGCCGGCACCCCCGGTTCCCAGGATCAGCCGCGAGCCGAATTGCCGTCCAGCAATGACCAGCGGATCGTCAGCCATCGGCGTCAACCTCCCTGCACTGCGGTGAATACGTCGATCCGGGCGTCTTGGTGCAGCGACGTGCCGGACCAGGACGGCCGCGGTACCACGGCGCCATCCAGGGCCACCGCGACACCGGCCGGCGGCACGCCGAGCCGTCCTAGCACGTCGACCAGCGTGGCACCGTCGGGCAGCTCCCAGTTCTGGCCGTTCACGGTCACCGTCATGGCTCGCTCCGCGAGCCTCGTGAGTGTGAATCGGTGCTATAGCACCGATTCACACTCACGAGCTGTTCCGGTTGAAGCCGGGCCGGTGTGGCGGGCCCGGCTTCAACCGGAACAGCCTCCCCCCGCAGCAGCGCCAGCACGGCGTCGGCGGTCAGCGGGGCAAGCAGGATCCCGTTGCGGTGATGCCCAGTCGCGGCGAGCACCCCGGGCTCCAACTCCCCGATCACCGGCAGGTTGTCCGGGCTACCCGGGCGCAGTCCCGCCGCCGTCTCGTGCAGCGTGTACTCCGCGATCGCGGGTAGCACCCGTTCGGCGTCGGCGAGCAGCTCGCGCACCGCACCGGCGGTGACGTCGGTGTCGAAGCCGACTTCACGCTGGGTGGCTCCCAGGACCAGCCACCCGCCGTTGCGGGGCACCAGGTAACTGTGCCTTCCACTGACGATCGCGCGAACGGTCCGCGACGGCGGCGGCAAGGTGCCCGGGCGGGACCGCAGCCGCAGAATCTCGCCCTTGACCGGCCGGATCACACGGGCCAGCGCGGGGTGCAGCCCGGCACTGTGCGCGCCCGCAGCCAGCACCACCACATCGGCTGCCGGCAGCGCGGTACAGCGCCGGCCGTCAAACTCCACCCCCGCACTGCGGCACGCCATCAGCAGCGCGTTCAGCAACGCCCGGTTGTCCACGGACAGGTCACCGGGCACTGATAACGCGCGGCGCACCTGCGGGCCCAGCGACGGCTCAGCGCGGCGCGCTTCCCGACCCGAGAGCACGTCGACCTGCCGTCCCATCCCGGACAGCTGCTCGGCGAGCCGGTCCAGTTCGGCGCGATCCCCAGGATCCAGCGCGACCGCGAAGGTGCCTCGAGTCTGTAAGCCCGGGTCGGCACCAGCGGTAGCGAGTTCGGCGGCGAAGTCCGGCCAGCGGCGCAGCGAAGCCGCCCCGAGCGCGAGCACCTCCTGCTCGGCGGGCACCGCTTCAGTGACCGGGGCGAGCATCCCGCCGGCGATACGCGAAGCGCCTGATCCCGGCGCCGGGTCGTGGACGGTCACTGCGAAGCCCGCGGACGCGGCCCGCCAGGCACAACTCAACCCGATGACACCGCCACCGACGACAGCCACGGTAGTGGAAAGACCCCCGGACAAGGCCACTGCTCATCACGCTCCCTGCGCCGGCATGACCCGGATCAGGTTCGACGGTCGGGGTCGCCATGACCCCCTCTCAGCCCGGTGTCGCCCCGGGCTCCCGTGCGGACCGGTTTTCAGCCTACCTCGATACGGTGCCGGCATGGACGGTGTACGGATCCGGGCCCGACTGGCCGCTGCGCGGCTGTACCTGTGCACCGACGCCAGGACCCAGCGCGGCGATCTCGCTGAGTTCGCCGATGCGGCATTGGCCGGCGGGGTGGACGTCCTGCAGCTGAGGGACAAGGCGTTGGAGGCCCGCCACGAGCTCGCTGCGCTGGAAGTTCTCGCGCAGGCGTGCCAGCGGCATGGCGCACTACTGGCGGTGAACGATCGGGCCGATGTCGCGCTCGCGGCCGGTGCACACGTGCTGCATCTTGGCCAGGACGACCTACCGGTTGGTTGGGCACGCCGGGTGCTCGGCGACGACGTGGTGATTGGCCGGTCCACTCATGATCCCGTGCAGGTGACCGAAGCCATCCGGCAGGTCGGCGTGGATTACTTCTGCGTCGGTCCGTGCTGGCCCACCCCGACCAAGCCTGGTCGCCCCGCCGCCGGACTGGACCTGGTGCGCAGCACGAGTGCGAACACGGTAACCAACGCAGTAACCAAAACCGGGGCGAGGTCGAGCCGTCCCTGGTTCGCCATCGGCGGTATCGAGACCACACAACGGCTGGACGAGGTGCTCGCCGCCGGTGCTGACCGCGTTGTGGTGGTACGCGCGATCACCGATGCGGCGGATCCGCAGGCGGCCGCTGCCGCCTTCGCGCAGCGACTGCACGCGTCGCGGCGCTAGCTGTTGTCCCTGGCCGGCTCCCCGGTGAGCAACGTCAGCCCATAGGTGGACAACACCTCACGAACCGGCTGGAAATAGCTCTGCCCGCCCAGCAGGCAACCGCCGGAACCGCCAGAGAGCGTGCCTTGAGCCTGCGAGCCACTGACGAAGGGACCGCCGGAGTCGCCGGCTTCCGCGCAGATGTCGGTCCTGGTGAGTCCACGCACGACGTCACCGCTTCCGTAATTCACGGTCTCGTTGATGGCCTCCACGCGGCCGCAGTGATAGCCGCTGGTGGCCCCGGACCGGCAGATCGAGGAGCCGATCGCGACCGGCTCGGTACCCGTCACGGTGACGTAGCCGCTATCGGTGTAGACGTCGCGGGTTTGTTTCCAGGATCCCGATGCCACCTCGACCAAGCCGAAGTCGTAACCGGGAAATGATGATTTGGCCACCGGACCGATAGGAGTGCCATCCGGTCCGGCCCAGGTGCCGCCCAACTTGGTGCAGTGCCCGGCGGTGATGATGTAGCGGGTATTGCCTGAGATGGCGTTGAAACCGACCGAGCAGCGCCCACCCTCGCTAGTGGTGATCTTGTCGCCGCCGCGCAGGTCGGCCAGTGGCACCGGACGGGCATCGACGTGCTCGATCCGCACCGCGTCCTGATCCGCCGTGAAGGCCTTGGCGGCCGCATCGTCGGTGGTCGACACCACAACGGAGTTACTGGCCGGGTCGACGTGCCAGCCGGTCACCGTGTTGGGAACGCTGCCGGCTCGCGAGTTCAGTACCGCCATGGCCCGGTCCAGTGCCAGCAGGTTTCGAGACACCACCCGCGGCTGGGCGCCGGCAGCACGAACCCGCTGCGCCGCGGCAGGGTCGGTGGTGGCGACGATGAGATCACTATTGCCGGGCTCGAACCACGCACCGGCGAACGACGTGCCCAGCATGCTGCGTAGCGTCGACTCGATACCGCTGGCGGCAGCTTCCTTGGCCAGCCGTTGCGCTGCGACGACCGGTTGCGGGCTGAGCGGTTCCGGGATCGCCGGTGACGCGGAAGCGGGCAGCGCGAGGCACAGGCTGAGCAGCAAGCCCGAGACGGCGGCAGCCAGCGAGCGAGCACGGCTTCGGGGAAGCACGGATCGGTCCTCTCCTTAAGCACACGGAGCACATGACTCCCCCGACAGTGACCCCACGCTACGGATCAGTCACACAGTGTTGAAGAGCCCATTCGACGGGCCATGGTCACTCATACGGTCAGTGTTCTTCTCACTACGCGTAGCGAGGGGTGACGCCAGGTCAGGACCGACGTACCGAGCGCAACCCCGGGTGATTCGCGGGCAGCACCCGAATGAGGACCGCTCCACTCACCGCCACGCAAGCCGCGACAAGCGGCCAGCTCAGTACCACTCGAGCGGCCCCGAGGGCCACCACGGCGCCGGTCAGCCACAGTGGCGTGAACACCGCAACCCGGATCAGGTACTGCCCCACCCATACCCAAGACGCCAGGCAGTACGCCCGCAGCAGGGCTGGATCTCGCCGCCAGGAGGTGCGCTGGCCCAGCACCCCGCCCACGATCACCCCGAGCAGCGGCCAACGGATCAGCACACTGACCGCCCAGACCAGGGCGCTGACGACGTTGGACAGCAACTGGGCGAGAAAGAAGTCAGCAGCACGACCGGTGTATAACGCGATCAGCGCCGCCACCGAGACGCCCAGCACACCCAGCAGGGCGGCCAGCGGGCGGTCACCGCGGCGCCAGCGCACCGCTGCAACCGCGGCCCCAGTGACCACTGCCGCACCCGCCCCCCACCCCAGGGAGCGACCCGACACCAACCAGACCACGACGAAGGCGACGGCGGGCGCGGTGGCGTCCAGCGCTGCTCGGCCACCGCCCAGCAGCGCCGTCAACGGCTCGGGCGCATCCGGACGCGGCACCCGTCCAGGGTGCCTGATTACCGCGGGTTCCTCCGAAGGCGGGAGCGCACGCTTCACCGATACCCGCGTTGTAAACGCTACGGTTGCCTCAGCAAGCCCGTCTCGACCAGCAGCTGAGGACCGCCATGACGACGACCTCGGACAGCGTCCGGTTACTCCAAGACCTTGAGCCGGTGGTCACCGAGAACCTCAACCGGCACCTGGCCGCCGCCAAGGAGTGGATGCCGCACGAGTACGTGCCGTGGAGCCTGGGCCAAGACTACGCCGACCTCGGCGGGCAGGCCTGGGACCCAAATCAGTCGCGGCTGTCGCCGATCGCCCGGACCGCGCTGGAGGTCAACCTCCTCACCGAGGACAACCTGCCCAGCTATCACCGGGAGATCGAGCGCGCGTTCGGACGCGACAGCGCCTGGGGCACCTGGGTGCATCGCTGGACCGCCGAGGAGGGTCGGCACGCGTACTGCATCCGCGACTACCTGTTGGTGACCCGCGGGGTCGACCCGGTGGAGCTGGAACGGGCCCGGATGCAGGTCATGCAAACCGGCTACAACACCCAAGACGCACCGCTGCTACGCGTCCTCGCCTACGTGTCCTTCCAGGAACTCGCCACTCGTATCTCCCATCGCAACACCGGCCGTTACGCCGAAGACCCCATCGCCGAACGGCTCCTCACCAGAGTGTCCACCGACGAGAACCTGCACATGGTCTTCTACCGCAACCTCGTCAAAGCTGCCCTGGAGATCTCTCCCGGCCCGACCCTGCGCGCGATCACCGACGAGGTGACCAACTTCCATATGCCCGGCATTGTCATCCCCGGATTCGCCCGTAAGGCCGCACTGATCGCCAAGGCCGGCATCTACGATCTGCGCATCCACCACGATGAGGTGATCTGGCCGCTGCTGCGCCAGTGGGGAGTGTTCGAGCTGGGCAGCCTCGACGCGGAGGGTGAGAAGGCATGTGCCGAACTCGCCGACTTCCTCACCCAACTCGACGGGCAGGCCAGCAGATTCGAGGAGCGCCGCGCGCAGGCGCAGGCGCGGGCGGCAAGCCAGCAGTAATCATCCTCGGGCGTCCCGGCGCCGGGCGCGCTCCACCTGCTCCTCGGCGTCCAGCGCCTTGGCCTTTTCCGGTGTCGGCGCAGTTCCCCCGAGGTGCGCTGGCACCCACCAGGGGTCGTTGCCGGATTCTGCGGGATAGCGGGCCCGGGTGGCGTCGAGCAGGTCGTTGATCGCGTCGATCAGCTCCATGTCGGGCGCGGCGCCGCGCCCGGGCCGCAACGGCGGCCCGATGGTGATGCCGATCGGGATATGCCGCGCGGCGCGAATGGCCGGCTTGCGACCCTTGGTCCACACCCGCTGGCTGCCCCACAGCGCGACCGGGATCAGTGGAACCCCCGCGGCACGCGCCATCCGCGTGGCGCCGGACTTGAAATCCTTCAGGCAGAAGCTGCGGCTGATCGTCGCCTCCGGGAATATCCCCACCAACTCGCCGGCCCGCAGCGCCTCAACCGCTGCTCGAAACGAGGTCGCCCCGGCCGCGCGGTCAACCGGGATGTGGTGCATGGCGCGCATCAACGGCCCGGTGACCCGGTTGGTGAACACCTCCTGCTTGGCCATGAAGCGCACCAGCCGTCCACGCTCCTGCCAGAACGGCAGACCAGCAAGCGCGAAGTCGAGGTAGCCGATGTGGTTCATCACCACCACGCCGCCGCCGGTGGCCGGGATGTGCTCTTGCCCGGCGACGTCGATCCGCAGATCCAGGGCACGAAACAAGCCCCGAGCGACATGGGCCACACACAGATACGCCGCATCACTCACCGGCTCACGCTAGCGGGTGCCCTACCTCCGCCGCTTGGGGCTTGACGGGGCGATTGGCAGGCTGGGGCGGTGTCAGATCAGCGGAGCAGCTACATCCATGGTCACCACGACAGCGTGCTGCGGTCACACCACTGGCGGACGGTCCACAATTCCGCCGGTTACCTCACTCCGCACCTGCAGCCGGGGCAGCAGATTCTCGATGTCGGCTGCGGCCCTGGCACCATCACCATCGACCTCGCCCAGATGGTGGCCCCTGGCAACGTGGTGGGCATCGACAACGAACCGGCGCCGCTCGAACCGGCCCGGGTCGACGCCCAGCGCCAGGGCATCGGCAACGTGTCCTTCACGGTGGGCGACGTTTACCAGCTGAACTACCCGGGCGGCACGTTTGACGTGGTACACGCCCATCAGGTTCTTCAGCATCTGACGGAGCCGGTCGCCGCGCTGCGGGAGATGCGCCGGGTGTGCAAGCCCGACGGCTATGTCGC
>DASVWA010000190.1:0-23827 GCA_036389855.1 Pseudonocardiaceae bacterium | reverse complement strand
ATCTCACCACTGCGGGGTGCCTGACTGCCGAGCAGGTGCTCGGACTGCTCCGATAACCGCACAGCGCGGGACCCGGTCAGGCTGGCCTTCGTTGCCGACGTGGGCCGTCACGACGTGGGCCGTCACAAGGATTGCCACCCGGCACCTGCGAGACTCCAGCGGCCCGTTTGCCTACTCGCCAGGCATCCATCGTTGGAGTCGTAGCGGCAGATGATCTGAAGCTGCGAAATGATCGTCGGAGCATCGACCCGATTTTTTGGGCTCTTCGTCTTTGAGCGTGGTGTGTTGCTGTAAGACACGATCTTCAGCCTAGGTCCGGAGACGGGCCTGGGGCCTCATGATCCGTGGTGTTCACAGACACGGAGATGGAGGCCCCAGGTGGAAAGACAGCGTAGTGCCGCGGCGGCGATGTTGGGCTTGCCCGGCTTTGTTGTGCTGGCCGTGTCGGAGGTCGACGGCGAGCTGGAGCAGGCGGTGGAGACTACGGCTGATCTGGTGGGCTGCCCGGAGTGCGGGGCGGTGGCCCAGCTGCACGGCCGGCGCCCGTGCTGGGTGCGGGACCTGCCTGCCGGTGGACGGCCGGTGATGCTGGTGTGGGTTAAGCGGGTCTGGCGCTGCCCGTATCGGTTGTGCCCGAAACGGACCTGGACGGAGACTTCGCCGGTGATCGCACCGCGGGGGTCGCTGACCGAGCGGGCCCGCGCGGAGATGTGTCGTCGAGTCGGCGAGGGCGGAGCCTCGGTCGCGGCGGTGGCCAGGGAGTTGGGGGTCGGGTGGCGCACCGCAATGACCGCGGTCCGCGACTACGGCACACCCCGGGTCGATGACCCCACCCGGCTGGGCGGGGTCGAGGCGGTGGGGCTGGATGAGACCGCGTTCCAGGCTGCCTCGGCGACCTGGTCGACGAGCTTTGTGACCGGCGTCGTCGATCTCACCCGCCGCTGGGGCGGCTCGGCGCGGCTGCTGGATGTGATCGACGACCGCAGCGCATCAGCCCTGGTCAGCTGGATGAGCCTGCGCAATTCCGCGTGGCGCGCCGGGATCGGGGTGGCCGCTTTGGACCCCTACCGCGGCTATGCCTCGGCGCTGCGGGCCACCCTGCCGCACGCAGTGCGCGTCCTGGACGCCTTCCACGTCGTGCGCCTGGGCTTCGCCGCCGTCGACGAGGTCCGCTGCCGCATCCAACGTCAACAGACCGGACACCGCGGCCGCACCGGCGACCCGCTTTATGGCATCCGCCGACTGCTACGCCGCGCCCCCGACCACCACACCGACCGCTCCTGGACCCGGCTGCTGACCGGGCTCGACACCGGCGACACCGACGACGAGCAGCTGGCCCGCACCTGGATCGCCGCCCAAGACCTCCGGCTGATCTACCACTGTCCCGACCGCGCCCGCGCCGAGCAGGCCCTCTACCGGTGGTTGACCTACTGCGCCGACGCCGACATCCCCGAGCTCACCCGCCTGGCGACCACCATCGACTCCTGGCGCACCGAATTGCTGGCTTACTTCGACACCGGTGGAGTCTCCAACGGACCCACCGAGGCGATCAACCTACTGATCAAAAAGATCAAGCGCGTCGGCCACGGATTCCGCAACTTCGACAACTACCGGCTCCGCCTCCTACTGCACTGCGGCGTTGACTGGGACACTATCCGCGCCACACCGATCAGAGGCCGACTACCACGCTTAGTAGCGTAGAGCTCGATAATGGCGTATCGCGCACGAGAAGGTGCGACATCATTCTACTACTGAGGCAACTGCAACCAGGAGATCATCGGCGTGGTATTCGGTCGCCGTCCCCGCCTCTTTGCCTCACCGCAGTGACCGCACTCGATCCTACCGACTCAACTGTCAGCTCTTGTAATGCTCCAAGGTGTACGAATTTTCGTGGTGAAGCGCATGCCTTGACTAGCTTTGCATTCAGAGCTCTTGGAGGATGTTCCTTAAAAACGTGGTTGTTTCGGCGGGAGACTTGTCCTGGACGCACAACCGATCCATGACCATCAAGTAATGCTCGACATCCTGGATCTTGTCCAAGTAGAGGGCGCTGGTCAGGTGCTCAAGGTACACAATGTCCGGTAGGTCGGGTTCGGAGAACCGCAAGATCGTGAATGGACCACCTGCGGCGGCCTGTGCACCAGAGCGGATCGGTATCACCTGGAGTGTGACGTTGGGGAGCTCGGCCATCTCGATCAGATGCTGGATCTGTGCCCGTATGGCGGAATGTCCATCTGAGCGCCATAGCGCCGCCTCGTCGATCACAGCCCACAGGTTGGGCGCATTGGGCTGGGTGAGAATATCCTGACGCGTAATCCGAAGTGTGACGCGACGCTCAATATCATCAGCGGATGCGCTGGGATAGTCAAGCTCGATGATTGTGCGGGCGACCTGCCGGGTTTGTAGCAGGCTGGGCACGAACTGCGGTTCATACATTCGGATGACGGAACTAGCCTGCTCCAAGCCGAGGTACATTTCGAACCAGCTCGGCACGATGTCACTGTACTGATGCCACCAACCGGGCACGTTCGCCCGCCGAGCCAACAGCAGGAATGCTTCTCGCTCCTGTGCGTCGGTAATACCGTACAAGGTGAGCAGATCGGCCACGTCGCGCTCCTTGAAACCAACCCGCCCCAGTTCCATACGGCTGATTTTGGCGTGGGATGCCCGGATTGCGGAGCCGGCGGCCCCCGCAGTGATGCCACGGGCTTCACGACGCCGACGTAGCTGAGCACCCAACATGATGCGCAGGGCAGTTGGCCCTTGCGATTGTATCAACGACTGGCCACCGAGCGGATCCTCACTCGACCAAGGCGCGCCCACGTCATTCCTCCCAGGAGCCAATATCACTACGAATTCGAACTCACTATAGACAGGCAGTCAGGCAGCGGCACCAAGGCGCGCCGTTCAACATCGCAGAATAGAATGAAGCCGAGATGCGGGCGTTGGTGCGAGAGCAGTCGAAGGTGGGCAATGCGATCATGGATCGGTAAGCGTCACGGCTTTAGTCCGACGCCACTGAAGTGAAAAACCTCCACCGGGGCACCGATTTCGGGGTGATCGGGTCGCCACAGGGAACACGAAACCACGCCAGGGTCCAACAACTCCAAATGATCGAAGAAACGGATGATCTGCTGACGGCTGCGGGCCACTATCGGGGCTGCGCCGCTCTGGTTCCAAAGCCGCATGGCCTCTTTCATTGCCGCACCGTCGATCTCTGCAGTGGGGTGAGATATCACCAGGTAGCTACCCGAGGGTAGAGCGGCTAAGAGCCGGTTGACAATAGCGTGAGCCTCGTTGGTGTCCGTGATAAAATTGAGAACCCCTAACAGCATGAGTCCGACTGGTTGGGCGAAATCTAGTGTACGGGCGGCCTCCTGCAAAATCGTATCTGGTTTGCAAAGGTCGGCGTGAATGTAGTCGGTAGCGCCTTCTGGGGTGCTGGTGAGCAGGGCGCGCGCGTGAGCCATGATCAGGGGATCATTGTCGACGTAGACGATGCGGGACTCCGGTGCGGTCGCCTGGGCGATTTCGTGCGTGTTGTTGGCTGAGGGCAGACCAGTGCCGATGTCCAGGAACTGGCGAATCCCAGCATTGCCTGCCAGGTGCCGGACAGCGCGGGCTAGAAATCCACGCTCGGCGCGGACAGTGTCGCGGAGACTCGGAACGAGCCCAAGAATCTGTTCTGCGGCCTTCCGGTCGACGGCGTAGTTGTCCTTACCGCCCAGCAAATAGTTCCAGAATCGAGCAGAATGCACCACGGTAGTATTGATATGCGGAGGGGTCTTCTGGCTCGCCGTTTGCGGGCTGTCCGTCGAGGTGCTCCCCCCCGACGCTGCTTCTTGACTCGCCAACGGTACTGTAGTGCGCCTCGGGTCTTTCATGCTGTCGACAGCCTGAATCGCCGGAACTGTTGTGCAAGGTAAGATCGGTAAAAAAATGGCTGAGTCATTTGCACAGCAATTTCATCCGCATGACGCCAGCTGACTGGAGTGGTCGCTTCAGATTCCGCTGCTGGCATTGGAGTCCAGCCAAAACCTCGGCGCCACGTTTCTTGAGCACCGTTTGGACGGATCGCGGATCGGCGGCTGCCGACGCCGGCACGCTGGGGGCCAGCAAGGACAGAGCACAGCAGTGGCGACGATGGGTGTGAGCCGGAGTCGACGGGCTATTACATGCAGTCGCTCGACGTTGATTAACTAGCACGGTTGAGTACGATACACACCCTTGACGTCACCCATTGGCCTACCATCCCGTCTCGAGCGACGTCAGCGGGCACTGTCTTGCCTGATGCGTCGGCGGATCACATGCATCTGTAGTTGACCCGAGACTCGACCCGGCCGCGAGGCCGGTCCACGAAGGCCTGCCTTATTCGCCACCCAGCGCAACCGCCCCGCCCTCGACCGCGGTCCGCTCGAGTATTGCTGGCCGTCCGTGAGCGGACAAATCACCGGCGGGTCATAGCGGAACCGCATCTCATATCCGTTACCCTTCGCCCACGGGTTGACTTTCCGGCGGACGGTTCGCTTACATTCCGCCGTGTGGGCGGTAACCGACAGCGGTACTGCTCGACCCACGCTCGCGGGCTGGGATGCCGAGTAGCGTCCTGGGGGCGCTGATCATGAGCGGTGTGGATGGGCCGGACCGGCGTCTCGGTGTGCACGTACTGCCCGGCTGAAAACAGCGTTCGGCACGGTGATCGTGTCGTCGGGTTCGGCGGCTCGCCGGTCCGCCGCAGCCACGAGCGCCAGCGGGATCTGTACGGTGTTGGCCTGGTCCATTGGTGAGGTCGCCGTATCAGGAGTGATGATGTCGGCCCGGCGAGCCCGTGCACGGGCCAGCACCTGCTCCGCGCGCTCGAGAGCGTCCACGGGTGTGCCTCCTGTCGCTCCTGCGTCGCCACGAGGGCACCGCCTCGGTGGCCCGCCGCACGCGTCGAAGCATTCCGCGGCCACACTAGTCGCCACCGGCGATAGCTGCTAAACGTCGAGGAGACACAGCCATGGTGTTACGTCCTGCCGCGCCGGCACCGTTGCCGGGTGTCGAGGCTGTGGTGCTGGTCGGGGGTCTGGGCACCCGGATGAGGCCACTGACCCTATCCGCGCCCAAACCGATGCTGCCCACTGCGGGCGTGCCGTTCCTTACCCACCTGCTGGGACGTATCCGCGCCGCTGGGGTGCGGCACGTGGTGCTGGGCACCTCGTATCGCGCCGAAGTGTTCGCGGCCCATTTCGGTGATGGGTCGGCATTCGGCCTGAAACTGGACTACATCGTCGAAGATGAGCCGCTGGGCACCGGAGGCGGGATCCGCAACGCGGCAGCTGCCTTGAGCGAGCCCACTGTGTTGGTGTTCAACGGTGATGTGCTTTCCGGTTTGGACCCGGCCGAGGTGGTGCGAACCCATCGCGCCGCGGCGGCGGACGTGACGCTGCACCTCGTGCGAGTACCGGATCCTCGGGCCTTCGGCTGCGTGCCGACCAGTCCAGACGGTGACGTGCTCGGGTTCGTGGAGAAGACCGACATCCCCCCAACCGACCAGATCAACGCCGGTTGCTACGTGTTTCGTCGGGACGTGATCGACTCGATCCCGGTGGGGCGTCCGGTGTCGGTGGAGCGCGAAACCTTCCCGGGGTTGTTGGCGGCCGGGGCGCGCCTACACGCCCACGTGGACGCTTCCTACTGGCTGGACCTGGGCACTCCAGCGGCATTCGTGCGGGGCTCCGCGGATCTCGTGCGCGGGCTGGCTCCCTCGCCCGAGCTGCCCGGGCCGGTGGGAGAGGCGTTGCTGCTGCCGGACGCCACCGTGCATGCGCAAGCGCGGGTCGGAGGGGGTTCGGTGGTGGGTGCGGGGGCCGTGGTGGAAGGTGGAGCGCAGGTGCTCGGCTCGGTGCTGATGGACCGCGCGCGGGTCGCTGGCGGCGCAGATGTGCAGCGCAGCGTGCTGGGTGCAGGTGCACAGGTGGGAGCGGGCGCCGTCCTGCACGATGCGGTGGTCGGCGACGGCGCGGTGATCGGCGCGGGCTGCGAGTTGCGCCATGGCCTGCGGGTCTGGCCGGGGGTCGTGCTGTCCGACGGCGGCGTGCGCTTCTCCGCCGATGTCTAAGAGCTGTTCGCACGGTCGAAGCATTGGTCCTGAGACCTGCTCGCACCGGTCCTGGACCCCCGAGCGGCCACTGGACCTTCGCGCTGTCCTGGCCCCGCTACGCCGTGGCCGGGGCGATCCCACGATGCGGGTGGACGACGCCACCGTGTGGCGCGCAAGTACCACGCCGGCAGGTGCTGCCACTCTGGCGCTGCGCCGTGACAACGGGACCGTGCACGCAACCGCGTGGGGACCGGGCGCGACCTGGACGCTGGATGGGCTGCCGGCGCTGCTCGGTGCCGACGATGACGATAGTGCCTTCGTCTCGCACCACGCGCTGGTCGCGCAAGCTCGACGCCGAATGCCGGGTCTGCGCTTGGGTGCCACCTACCGGGTGTGGGACGTGTTGGTGCCCGCCGTGCTGGAGCAGAAAGTCACCGGTATCGAAGCTCGGCGCTCCTGGCGCGAGTTGTGCTGGCGGTTCGGAGAACGGGCGCCGGGTCCCGGCAAGCTGCGGGTGCCGCCGAGCCCGGCGGCGGTGCGCGCCATCCCCAACTGGGAGTGGCACCGCGCCGGGGTGGATTCCGCGCGGTGCCGGGCCCTGCTGGCGGCGGCTGCGGTGGCGCACCGGCTGGAGGGCGCGGTGGCACTGGGCGGTAAGGCCGGTCGTGACTTGCTGTGCAAGGTTCCAGGAATCGGGATCTGGACGGCAGCCGAGGTAGCGCAAAGGGCCTGGGGAGACGCTGATGCGGTGAGCGTCGGCGACTTCCATATCCCTTCCATCGTCGGTTACGCCCTGCTGGGTCGGCCATTGGACGACGAGGGCATGCTCGAAGTTCTTGCACCCTACTCGCCGCAGCGGCACCGGGCGGTGCGCTATGTCGAGGCCTCCGGGTTCCGCCGCCCCCGCTTTGGCCCCCGATTCAGTCCTCGGGACTACCGCGCCCTGTAAGTTCCGCTCTGCTCGTGCGCAGCGGCCCAGCGGCGCGAATTGCCGAGAAGATGTCGATCTCTCGGCAGGTGGGCCAGCGGATGGTGTGGTGCTTGTTGATGTCAGTGCACGCCCGCGTGGGTATGGCTGGGGGGTAGCGGCAGCATCCCGGTGACCACCTGGACCGTTTCGGGCCAGGGCGGCGGCACGCAAGCTGTAGTCCGTCTCGTTTCGCGGGGCCTGCGTCGTGGCGGCATGCTGCAGTACGCACATCGGGCAGGGCATGCCCTGCCCGGATTCGACGGTTTCCAGCTTCGGCAGGGAAGGCAACGTCCCGCAGAACGCGCCGACCGAGTCTGGTCATTGGGTGTGATCGTGGGGCACGCCAAAGCCGGGGGCGTTGTTGATGCTCCCCGGCTCCACCGTGGCTTGAGTTGGCCGTCGGGCCAGTGCGAGCCCATGGGGCGGGGGCGATGGGCATCTCGCCCGCGCTGGCAACGACCCTGTCGATTCATAGGCCTGTTGTGCTGTCGCGGTGCCGGCGACGCCCTAGATAGCGGGCGAGTACTCCGGCCTTGCTAGGCATTGATTCACGGCCAAGCCCTTGCACGATCGCTTCGCACGACGGACAACGACGACCCGGTGGGCTCCTCAAGGATGAGACGCACACCGTAGCACCGCAGAGCGCCGCATATCGTCCTGAGCCGACGGAAAATCCGATTGCCATGTTGTCATCACTGATCGCATGATCGGTACGGTCAAATGCGCAGGTAAACCAAGTCATTAACTTCGCTCTGGTCGTCGGTTGATGCATCTTCCCCGCATCCTGGCGCTCGAAGCTGTCGGTGGACCAGTCGATTTACCTCGACGCTGGTCGACTCAGCTTGCGAGGTCGTCGAATTCGCCATCCTTGGCGCCAGCCAAGAAGGCGGCCATTTCATCGCGGGTGAAAATCAAAGCCGGGCCACTTGGATAGCGCGAGTTGCGCACGGCCACTTCTCCGCTGTCCAGTGATGCTGTCTCCACGCAGTTGCCGATCTGGCCACTGTGCTTGCTCTTCCGCCAGGTCACCCCGGCAAGTTGGTTGGCGGACGTGCCATTGCGAACCGAGTTCAACATAGATCGCCTCCACTGTAGCGTATGCATCTGCACGTGCACGTGCACGAGCTAAAAGTTAGCACGTGCGGGCGTACGCTTCAATGCACGTGCACGCAAGGGTGATCAGGCGTATGGACTCAGCAAACCAACGTGGGAACTCGGCGCGGGGCTGGGTGCTGGAGTGGCTTGACCCCAGCTCAGCTACTCACATGTCGGCGCGCACCTTGGCAAGCAGTTGCCTGGTGTGGTCGGGAGTCCTGGCGTCCACCGTCAACCGGTCAAAGACCCTGGCGTACAGCTCAGTCTCGGATCGTTTGTCCAGATAGAGTGCGCCGTTGAGGTGTTCGATATACACCACATCCGGCAGCTCCGGAAGTGCAAAGCGCAGCATCGTGAACGAACCCTCAGCGCCGTACCCGCTGAGCTGGTAGGGCACCACCTGCAGGGTGATGTTGGGCCGCTTGGTGAGTTCGAGGAGATGCTCGATCTGGGCCAGCATCACCCGCCTGCCGCCGATCGGCCGGTGTAGCACGGACTCGTCGATGACCGCCCACAGCTTGGGTGCGTCCGACCCGGCAAGCAGGGACTGCCGCTGCATCCGCATCGCGACTTGGCGTTCCGCCCTCCGGCTCGCCACCTGAAACCAACCGCGGGTCGCGATCGCCCTCGCGTAGTCCTCGGTCTGCATCAGGCCAGGCATGAACTGCAGCTCGTAAGTGTGGATCCGGGAGGCCGACTCCTCCAGTCCAAGGTAATCCTGGAACCAGTCGGCCAGCATGTCGGTGTAGCGGTGCCACCAGCCGGGCTCGTTTGACGCCTTGACCAACTCGAGGAACGCCTCGCGCTCCTCGGAATCCGTTACCCCGTACATGGTGAGTAGGTCGGTCACGTCCCGCGGCTTGAAGCTCACCCTGCCGAGCTCGAGCCGGCTGATCTTCGACTCGGAGCCACGGATGGCGTAACCGGCCTCTGCGCGCGAGATCTCGGCGGCCTCCCGCAGCCGGCGCAGGCGTGCGCCCAACACGATGCGGCGAGCCGTGGGGCTGCCGCTTTGGCCAGAACCACGAGATGCCTCAGCGGGATCGTCTGTGGCCATGACGCACCTCCGATGTTTTCAAGTGTCCCCCATCGGCGTGGCGCTGTCACTGGTAGCGCTGTCACTGACGGACACCCGATCACTCAACGTACAGTGCGATGACAGTGGGTCAACACACCACCCGTGGTTTCCGAGGCATACCCACGGCTCCTACCCTAGCTGTGTCCAGCTGCACTGCGATGCTTGTGAGGCCTCGATGTCCGGTACCGACGCACCATTGTCGGATGATGTCACACCAATTCATATTGACACGAGCAAGGCCAGCATTGCTCGTGTCTACGACGCGGCCCTTGGCGGTAAGGACAACTACGAGATCGACCGCGAGGTTCTTCGACGGCTCCGGCAGGTTGCCCCAGAGGCTAATCAACTCGCGTGGGACAACCGGAATTTTCTCATTAGAGTGACCCGCTTCATCGCGAGCCAGACGGGCATCATTCAGTTCCTCGACTGCGGGTCTGGACTGCCCACAGCGGAGAACACTCACCAGGTCGCCCAGCGAATCCAGCCGGACGCCCGCGTGGTGTACGTCGACAATGACCCGGTCGTGGTGGCACATGGCAGGGCGCTGCTGGAGGAGAACGATCAGACACACTTCAGCGCTGCAGACATCTTTACGCCACGCGAAATAATCAATGACGAGGTCGTCCGCAGGTGCCTCGATCTATCCCAACCGATCGCACTGTTTCAGCTGGGGACGTTGCACCACTACGATGGCGAGCGCAGCCCGCAGAACATTATGGCTGAATACATCGATGCCTTGTCGCCCGGCTCATACGTGGCGATCAGCCACTTCTTCGATCCCGAGACCAGTGAGTTGAGCGAGTTCGCCCGGAAGATGGAGCAGGTTTTCCTGCACAGCCCGATGGGCAGTGGAGTGTTCCGCACCCGCAGTGAGATCGAAGGCATGTTTCAAGGCCTTGAACTGGTCGAGCCGGGGCTGACCCGGTGCTGCGACTGGTGGCCCGACGGTCCGCAGATCAAGCCACTGGATCCCGTGCAGCACTGCATCGTTGGAGCGGTCGGCCGCAAACCGTGACCCGCAGACCGTGACCCGCAGACCGTGACCCGCAAACGACCTCCAGTGGGCGCCAACGCACTGATGCGGGAGCCCCACATTGTATGGCCTTTCGGCCTTCGGCTGACTCGTGTCGTCCCGGGTAGCGGCGGATCAGCCTCCTGGAGGCGGTGCCAGCCTAGTCCCTGTTATGGAAGGAGTGGGCGCGGGCGGCTAGCACGGGCGCTACGTCGGGCGGCAGTGCGTCCACCGGCCACCAGGCCAAATCCGTGGACTCTGAACTACGCACCGGCGTGGCATCCGCGGGAGCGTGCAGCAGGAACCGCACATCGAAGTGCCGGGTGGGTACGCCCAGCGAGCACGTGATCGGGTGCACGTCCAGGTGCAGCGGCCTCGGGTCGATGTCCAGATCTGGAATGCCGGACTCCTCGGTCGCCTCGCGTAATGCCGCCGCAGCGAGCCCGCTATCGGCCTGCTCGCAGTGTCCGCCGAGTTGCAGCCAGCGCCCGACCCGCGGGTGCAGGGTGAGCAGCACATGCGCTTCGTCGTGCGAGAGCACCACAGCGGAGGCGGTGAGGTGTCCGGGTGCGCAGGAACGAGCGCAGGCGTCCGGGCGAGCGGTCAGGAACCCGAGAAAGGCGTGGCACAGCGCATGCTGGCTGGGATCATCGGGTGCCCAGCTGGACAGCACGCGCACCGCGTCGGCGTGCACCGCGGCGTTGGGGGCTGCCGCCACCGTTGTCACAGTGGTCATCGCAGCACCAACCCATCATCGGGATCCCGCGCCGGACGTGGCTGGGGCGGGTGGGCAGGGTAACCGACGGCGATCGCGCCGAGCGGCCGCCAGTCCGGCGGCAGGTCGAGCTCGGCGCGGACCAGGTCCGGGCAGAACAACGTCGAGCCGATCCAGCACGAGCCCAGGCCGTCGGCGGCCAGCGCCACCAGCAGACCCTGCACGGCGGCACCAGCGGCCACGGTGAACATCGTCTCCTCCGCGGCTTTCCTCCGCGCGTCGGGGTAGGTATGCGCGCCGTCGGGCACTGCGACCGGCACCAGTACCTCCGGTGCGTCGCGCAGCAGATTCCCACGCTGGACCCGGCGCTCGATGGTGTCCTCGGCCAGCCCGTCACGGCGCAGGTCAGCACGCCACGCCTGGGCCATCGCGTCGAGCAGGCGTCGCCGCAGGCGCCGGTCGGCCAGCCAGACGAAGCGAACCGGCCGGGTGTGGTGCGGTGCCGGCGCGCTCAGCGCCACACTCACCGCACGGCGCAGCATCTCCGGGTCCACCGGCTCGGCGCGAAACGAACGGACCGATCGGCGCAGCAGCACCGCCTCGGCCCGGCCCAGCGCCCGCCCCTGTTCGATGGCCTGGTCTGTTCCCAGCCAGAACAGATCGTCGGCCACCGGGCGGATCAGATCCGCCGCGGTGCTGCCGTCATCGTCGCGCGGCAACCCGCGCAGCACCGCCACTGGTACCCCACCCAGCTTGCCCTTGACCAGGTCGGCAGCCGCAGCGACCTCGTCGGCGACTGCCACCTCGGTGCTGACCAGCTCGTTGCCGTACCGGTCGACGGCGCCTGCGTAGCGGTGCAGCACGCTGAGCCCGGCGGCCCCGATCGCCGCGTCGATCTGCCCTACTCGCCACGCCCGACCCATGGTGTCGGTAATCACCACGGCGACGTCGACACCCAGCGCTGCGGCCAGCCCGGCCCGCAGCCGCGCTGCGCTGGCGTCCGGATCGACGGGTAACAGCGCGACCTCATCACACTCCACATTGGACCCGTCCACACCCGAGGCGGCCTGAACCACGCCCAGCGCGTTCATCGTGATGAGGGTACGGCCGCGGCGGGCGAGCACCTGCCGGGCCTCAGCATCGATCAACTTGCGGCGGGCGGCATCTCTGGCCAGCGGGTCAGCGGGTACCGCGCACAGCCGTCCCTCCACCTTGGACAGCACTTTGCTGGTGACGACGACGACGTCGCCGTCGATCAACCACGCCGCTGCGCTGGCCACCGCGGCGACCAGGTCGTCACCCGGCCGGAAGTCGGGCAGCCCGCGGACCGGCAGGATGCGAACCTCACCCTGGGCGGCGTGGTCCCGAATCGGTGTCATATACGGCCCGCGCCGGAGGCGCTCATGTTGCCAGCCCGGCCAGCTCCAATGCCGCCCGGGCCATCACGGCGGTCGCGGCCACATCGGACATCAGCAGCGGCACCTCCCTGACCTGTACCCCCGGCACCGTTGCGGCATCCCCGGTGTGCACCAACCAACCATCCAGAATCCCGCCCTCGCTGCGGGCCCCGTAGTGCCTGCCGACCGCACCGGCGTCGCAGGACACGCCGATGGTGGCCAGGCAGGCTTGCGCCATCCCGCGCACCGCGCGGCCTTCGACGATCGGGGACAGCCCGATCACCCGGCAGGGTGTGCTGCGTACAGCCTGCCGGATGCCCGGAATGGCCAGCACGCTGCCGATCGACACGACCGGATTGGACGGCGCGAGCAGCACCGCATCCGCTTCGGCGATCGCGTCGCACACTCCAGCCGCCGGCTCGGCGTCGTGTGCGCCCACCGGCACGAACGCGCTGGCCGGCAGTGCCGCGCGGTGCCGGATCCACCATTCCTGGAAGTGCAACGCACGACGGCCCTGCGAGTCGGCCACCACCACGTGGGTCTCACAACGGTCATCGGTGGCCGGCAGCAGCCGCACCCCGGGGCGCCACCGATGGCATAGTGCCGCGGTCACCGCGGACAGCGGGTAGCCGGCCCGCAACATCCGGGTGCGGACCAGGTGAGTGGCCAGGTCGCGGTCGCCCAGCGCGAACCAGTCCGGATCGGCGCTGTAGCGCTCCAGTTCGGCTTTGACGGCCCAGGTCTCACCGGCCCGGCCCCAGCCGCGTTCGGCATCGATTCCCCCGCCGAGGGTGTACATGCAGGTGTCCAGATCCGGACAGATCCGCAGACCGTGCAGCCAGATGTCGTCGCCGGTGTTCACCACCGCGGTGATCTCGTGCTCGGGCGGAACGGTATCGACGCCGGCGCCGGCGGCTGCCAGGCCAAGCGCGGCCCTCATCCCGAGCAGAAACCGGGCGCCACCGACGCCCCCGGCCAGCACCACAACCTTCACGACCTCCGACGCTACGCAACCCATCCAGCTCGACGACATCCACCAGCGCGATATGGATGCTGATGGTTGCTCTAGCGGCCGGCTGAACTACCACATGCATCCCTGTGTCACTTCGGATTGGGTGGGGGGTCAAATGTGGTACGCACTCGCGCGAAGGGTTTGTAGCGTTCGGTGTCCGCATACGAGCGGTAGGAGGCCTGGTCGGCAGGCGTGAGCGCCACGTCGTCGATGAAGGGGGTGAGCAGGTTGCGGGGCCATAGCCGCCGCGCCCGCACCACGTTGATCTCGGCGCACAGCACCAGGATCATCGCCAGCAGGTACAGCCAGGCCAGCAACCCCAGGACCAGTCCGAACACGCCGTAGAGCTGTGATACGCCATTGAGCCCGCGCCTGGCCAGAAACGTACCCACAGTCTGCAGCGCCTGGACGGCGACCGCGGCACCGATCGCTCCGGGCATCAGATCAGCCAGCCGAACATCGCGGGCGGTCAGTACCCGGAATGCGATCAGGAAAACGGTTACGTTCGCCGCAATAGCAACGACGGTCGCGGCGACGCGAAGTCCCGTGCCAATGCCGTAGCCGAAGCCGGCAGCCAGCGGGCCGAGGGCGGACAGCGCGGTAGTTATCAGAATGACTGAACCGAGAAGGACAAACAGCACCAGGCCACGTAGTCGGGACACCACCGGGTCGGGACGGGCAAAGCGGGGCACTGCCCACACCCGATTCAGCGCGGTCTGGATGGCCACCGAGACACCCAGCCCGCCGTAGACCGCGCCGATGATGCCCAGGACCACACCCACGGTGCTGCCGCGGATCGCACTGATGTTCTGCTGCAGTTGCGGGCCGATGATCGGAAACTGCTGCAGCGCTGAGCCGAGTAGCGCCTGCTGCAGGGCAGGATCGCCTTCCAGCGTGAAGCCCAGCACACTCACCAGCAACAGCAGCAGCGGGAACAGCGAGGCGAAACCGTAGTAGGTGATCAGCACAGCCAGGTAGCCGCCCTGATCGTCGATGAACTTGTAGACCACCGCCACCGGGAAGCCCAACCAGGTATGGCGCCGTTGGAAATTGTCCAGTCGAGCCGCTATACCCATCCCCACGTCCTTTGCCCCGGCAATACAGTATGGTACCCGCGCCGGTTTATGACGTTGATCCGCCGCGCCGGTAACCGATCAGCGCCAGAACAGGAATTCCCGGAGGCCGGCAGCTGCTGCCAGTGGGTCGCCGCCGAGCATGGCGAAGAGTGCGAAGCTGGCGCCGAACAGCGCGTCGGCCACCGCAGGCACGGTTATGATCAGCAAGAAGAGGGCCACGATGGCGTACAGGCTGGCGGTATTGGCGATGCGGCGAGCCCGTTCGGGCAGGTAGGGCTCCACAGCGCCGAACCCGTCCAGCCCCGGTACCGGCAGGATGTTGAGCACGAACGCGAGCACCTGCACCAAGGCCAAGTAGGACAGCCCGGCGGCGAGCCCGTCCGGGAAGGCGCCGATGCCGATCACTGTGATCAGTACGGTACCGAGCACCAGATTGGTCAACGGCCCAGCCAACGACACCGCCGAGGCGATCGCTCGCGAGCGCAGGGCGTTGCGGTTGATCCACACTGCGCCGCCGGGCAGCGGAATCCCGCCGAAGGCCAGCAGCAGCAAAGGCAGCAGCAGGGACATCACCGGGTCGGTGTAGCGCCGGATGTCGAGGGTGAGGTAACCCTTGGCGCGCACTGAACGGTCGCCGCCCCGGTAGGCGGTCAGCGCGTGCCCGAACTCGTGCAGGCACAGCGCGACCGCCCAGCCGCCGAGCACCAGTAGCACGACGCCGGCGGTGCGGGCCGGGCCGGTGGCCATCGCGGCGAGCGCGCCGCCGGCCACAGTGATCGCCACCAGTAGGAGGAAAAGCGGGCTGGGAGCCAGGTCGGTGGCGCGCACGCCCTCACTCTCGCTCACTAACCGGCCGGTCCGTCCACCGGGCCGGGCCGCATTCGTTTGCCAAGGCTGCTGCCGCGTGTCAATCCCGACACGCCGAGGGATGCATCTGTGATCGCTTTCGGTAGTTGCAACCCCGATGACACGGGTGTAATCACAGGCTTGTTATTGTTCGCGCCAGCCCGGGGCGCGGACTGGGGAGGAACTCTATGGCGAGGAGGCGGACCGCCATGGACGAGATGGACGGCAGCGGCAGCAGCTCTCCAGATAACAGGGACCTGCATCAGGACCGGTGGGCGCCGGTCCCTCAGATCCCACTGGTTGCAGGCCTGTTCGACGAGCCTGACCAGCAGGAGTGGCAGGAGCGGGCGCTGTGCGCTCAGACCGATCCCGAGGCGTTCTTTCCCGAAAAGGGCGGCTCAACCAGGGAAGCAAAGCGGATCTGCTCAGGTTGCGAGGTCCGAGCTGAGTGCTTGGAGTACGCGCTGGCGTTCGACGAGCGGTTTGGCATCTGGGGCGGGCTGTCGGAGCGGGAGCGCCGCAGGATTAAACGCCGGGCGGTCTGAACGGGGACACCTCCCGGCGTCCGCGATGGTGAGCCGGACACGTACGGTG
Organism: Pseudonocardiaceae bacterium; assembly: GCA_036389855.1. GTDB lineage: Bacteria > Actinomycetota > Actinomycetes > Mycobacteriales > Pseudonocardiaceae. The sequence continues at coordinate 7,947 of DASVWA010000190.1, read as the reverse complement.
TGCCCCCACCAACGGGGTACGGACAGGAGGGGTCGGTGTGTCGGGCACTGTTGGGGAACCTCCTGGGAATGACGAGGGGCGTTCGGGGTCGCCTTCGGACGGCAGGCGCGGGTCCAACACCGTGGTCGCACCGGTGATCGGCAACGGCTCAGGCAACGACCCGAACAACGGCTCTTGCGTCACCACCACGCGCACCCGTCCCCGGCCCTCCCCGCTGCCTAGGCCCTCCGACCCCGATGCTGCGCGAAGCGCCGCCGACAGCAGCGACTCAGACGTGCTGACATTGGTGGACGTCGGGATCGGCACCCGTATCCGGCAGTTCCTGCTCGCCCCTCCCACGGTGCTGACTGTGGTGATGACCGTGCTCGCCGTGCTGGTGAACCGCGATCGGCTGGGTCTGAACTTGGCGGGGGGTCGGCTGCTGCCCATCGAGGGCCTGATCGAGACCTGGTCGTTGTACATGGCCTCCTGGCATCCGGTCGGTGGCGGCAGCGCGGCCCCTCCGCCGGCTGCACTGGCGGTGATTGGTGTATTAGGCCTGCCGGTGGGATCGCCTGCCGTGGCTGTGTCGCTGCTGCTGCTGGCCCAGCTCCCGTTGGCCGCTCTGTCTGCCTACCGAGCCACCTGCGCACTGCCCGTCAGCCGGAATCGGCGCGCACTGGTCGCCGCCGGGTACGCGTTGCTGCCACCGGCCGTGGCTGGTCTGGCACAGGGCCGGTTGGACGTCGTGTTGGTGCACCTGCTGCTTCCTCTGGTGCTGGCCGGCTCCGTCGCCGTTTTGCGCGGAGGAACTGTCGGGCGATCGGGTGGTTGGCTGTCCACCGCGGCCGGCACCGCGCTCGGACTTGCCGTCATCGGTGCATTCGCTCCGCTGATCCACCTGCTGGTGCTGGTGGTGGTGGTCGTCGGCTTCGTCGTGGTCCCCGCGCTCCAGGTATCGACGTTGCGTCGCGCGGTCGGGCTGTTCGCGGTAGTGCTGCTGCCATTGGGTTTGCTGGTGCCGTGGCCGGCTGTGGTGGTCCAGCGCCCCGCGGTGCTGCTACACGGGGTGGGCGCAGTGGTGCCCGAGCAGCTGCCCGGCTGGCTGCAGCTGCTCGCCCTGGACCCAGGTGGCCCGGGCGCCGCACCGTGGGTGGGCGCGGTAGTGCTGATGGCTGCGGTGATCGCGCTGGTGGCCCGACCGTCCCGGGCGATGCTGCCGGGTCTGGGCTTGGTCCTGCTGGGCGTCGCCGCGGTAGTGGTGCTGGTCCAGTCGCCGATGCCGCCGCTGGTCGGCGGTGATCCCCGGCCGGGCTCAACCGCGGGTGCGCTGCTACTGGTCGGATGCGGGTTGTTGTGGATCGTGTTGCTCGCAGGTCGCCGTGGGCAGCGGGCCCGATGGTGGGTCAATGATCAGTGGGGTCGCTTGGTCGGGGATCGGTGGAACAGGGCGCTGTCTGTCACGCCGTGGGTCGGGGTAGCCGCGCTGTCGACCGCAGCGGTGGCGGTCGGCGCCAGCGGTCCCCTCACCGCTGGCCCGCCGGCTGGCCTACCGGTGTTGGCCCCGGCGTTGGCCGCTGAACTGGCCCGGTCCGGCACCTCTGTCCTGGTCGTCGGCGCCCCCGGTGAGCCGGTGCGGCTGACTAGGTCGCACACTGCCCGCTTCGGCGACGATGACATCGCTCCACTGCGCGCTACTGGGACCCGCCTTGAGCGGATCGCCGCAGCGCTGCGGGCCGGCAAACCGGGTGAGACATCCGCCGCGATCGCCAATGTGGCCGCCACCGGGGTGCAGTTCGTGGTCCTACCTACCCCAGCCCAGGGTGCTCGAGCCCTTGCGGCAGCCGGCTCACTGGCCAAACCTGCTCCTCCGACCGCGGACGGCAGGCCGGTGCTGCGGGTGACCCGGCCGGTCCCAGGCGCGGAGCTGCTGGGACCCGCGCTGGCGGCGCAGGCGCGTACCGGCGCTTCCCCGCCCACCGATCCTGGCGTCAGCGGAGTCCTGGCACCTGCTGCGCCCCCCCGGGTGGCAGTACGGGTCGCGCCTGGCGCAGAGGGCAGGTTGCTCGTGGTCGCGGCCAACGATGAGCCAGGCTGGCGGGCCAGCGTGAATGGCCGTGAAGTGCCTGTGGTGCGTGGTTGGGGCCATCAGGTCGCGGTGCCCGTGCAGGGCAACGCGGCAGAGGTGCGGGTGGATCGCTCGGATGTCACCCGTAACTCGCTATTGCTCGCTGAAGGCGCGGTGCTCTTGTTGGTTGCGGGTACCGCGGTGCCCTCCCGGCGCCGTGCGGCCCGCTAGCGCGCCGGCACTGAGCTGATCTGCGTGGGTCAGCCCCCGTGAGTGGGACCGTCGATGAGGTCCGGATCGACCCCCAAGTAGCTTGCAACCTGCTCGACCAGCACCTCGTGTACAAGGTCGGACAGGTCGCCGCCGCCTTGCGCGCGATTCTCCAGCGGCCGCCGGTAAAGCACGATTCTGGCTCGAGTGGGCAGCCCGGTGCGGTCTACGCCAGCGGGGATCAGGCGGGCCAGCGGAACCTTGCCGTCCTCCACCACATCGCTGCCCCAGGTTACCGTGGCCGGATCGCAGTCAGTGATCTCTGGCACCTCGTCGACGGCGACGTCGAGCCTCTCGAGTTCGGTGTGCCAGCGCTCGTCGATCGGTTCCAGGGCATCCAGCACGATCGCGTCGAACCGCTCCGAGCGGCTGCGGGCCGCGGGCAGCGTGGCAGGAAACAACAGCCCCCGCACCCCGCGACCGCGCCGGTCCCGGCGCTTGCGCAGAGCCGAGCGGGCTGACCGGGTCACAGTCATTCGTTGAGCCTACGCCGCAGCGCACCGGCCGGGATGGTCCGAGACATCACAGCGCGCCTTGCGTAACCAGCCGGATCTGCGCGCTATGGTCGGCACCGTGCGCAGCGTGCGGCGGTGCTCGAAGACCGGGTGCACATACCCGGCGGTCGCCACGCTTACCTTTGTGTATTCAGATTCCACTGCTGTGGTGGGCCCGCTGGCCACCTGCAGTGAGCCGCATTCCTACGATCTATGTGAACGGCATGCGCTGCGGCTGACCGCTCCACGAGGTTGGGATGTCGTACGGCATGACGGTCAGTTCGCCGAGTTGGAGCCGTCGGTGGACGACCTGACCGCGTTGGCGGAGGCGGTACGGGAGGCCGGCCGGGCAGACCGTCCGATGGATCCCGTCCTGGCTGGCACAGCGAGCGGTAGCGGTCGCCGGGGTCACCTGAGGGTGCTACCGGACCCAGTCGATAGCTGAGCCGGTTGCCCGTTCTCTAGCGTTGCGGTGGGAGGGATCGCCGCGCAGATAGGCTCGCTGGCGTCACCCGCTGGAATAGACGCAGGGTCCACGAAGCCGGACCTGATGAGGGAGCGCAGTGCCTGACCTGTCAGCGATAGTGAAGGCCTACGACATCCGGGGTGTCGTCGGTGAGCAGCTGGACGCTGCGGTGGTACGCGATATCGGAGCCGCGTTCGCAGAGCTCGTGGGTAACCCAGATGGCTCACATGCAGTGGTCGTCGGGTATGACATGCGGGAGTCCTCGCCCGGACTGGCCGGAGCGTTCGCGGAGGGAGTGACCGGGTGCGGTCTCGACGTCGTCTCAGTCGGACTGGCCAGCACCGACATGCTGTACTTCGCCTCCGGGCGGCTCGACTTGCCGGGCGCGATGTTCACCGCAAGCCACAATCCGGCCCGTTATAACGGCATCAAACTCTGCCGGGCCGGTGCTGCGCCGGTCGGCCAGGACAGCGGGCTGGATGAGATCCGGGTTGCCGTCGAGCGCGGGATCGAACCAGGGCCCGGCGGTGGTCGTGTCACCGAGCGGGAGATGCTCAGTGACTACGCCGAGTACCTGCGCTCGCTGGTGGACCTGTCCGGGATCCGGCCGCTACGGGTGGTCATAGACGCCGGTAACGGGATGGGGGGGCACACCGTGCCCGCGGTAATGCGGGGACTGCCGGTGCACGTCATCCCGTTGTACTTCGAACTGGACGGCAGCTTCCCCAACCATGAGGCCAACCCGTTGGATCCGGCGAATCTGGTGGACCTACAGACCGCGGTCCGCGAGCACGGTGCCGATCTGGGTGTGGCCTTCGACGGCGATGCCGACCGTTGTTTCGTGATCGACGAGCTCGGTGAGCCGGTGAGCCCCAGCGCCATCACCGCGTTGGTCGCGACCCGGGAGCTGCGCACCGAGCCGGGCGCTACGGTGATCTACAACCTGATCACTTCGCAGGCTGTGCCAGAGATCGTCGCCGAGCACGGCGGGCGCCCGGTACGCACCCGGGTCGGTCACTCGTTCATCAAGCAGAAGATGGCCGAGACAGGGGCCATCTTCGGCGGCGAGCATTCCGCGCATTACTACTTCCGGGACTTCTGGCGAGCCGACTCGGGGATGCTTGCGGCGCTGCACGTGCTGGCAGCACTGGGTCATCAGCGGCGCCCGCTCTCGGCGCTGATGGCCGAGTTCAGCCGCTACGCCGCCTCCGGTGAGATCAACTCCACGGTCGATGATCAGCAGGGCAGGATGGCGGCTGTGCGGGAGTGGTTCGGTCGGCGCGACGGCGTCGAACTCGATGAGGTCGACGGCCTGACCGTGCGATTGCCTGACGGTGTGTGGTTCAACCTGCGCCCATCGAACACCGAGCCGCTGCTGCGCCTCAACGTCGAGGCCCGTGACACGGCAGCGGTAGCGGCGCTACGTGACGAGGTGCTCGCACTGGTACGTGGTGGCTCTCCAAGCACTACCACCGGCCAGTGAGGTGGCCTTCAAGAGCCACCAACCCGCCCGGTAAGGAGGAGGACGACGATGGCCGTGGATGTGGATCCTCAGCTGATGGCGATTCTGGCCTGCCCGTGCCCCGAACATGCCCAGCTGCGCAGTGGCACCGTTGCTGACCCCGAGGCGGACGCGTTGACGTGCACCGCCTGCGGGCGCAGTTTTCCGGTGACCGATGGCATCCCCGTGCTGCTACTTGATGAGGCACTGCCCGGAACTGGACCGGCTGCAGGTGGCCGGGACGGTGGTGGCAGCGAGCTCGGGTGCGGGTGATGCAACTCGAAGGGGTATTTGACGACGACCTGCTCGATGACCCCAGGCGCCTGGAAGCCACTGACACCGGTGGGTTGCTGCGTGCCGCGGCCACCGCTGGCGCCCAGGTGCGCTCCACGGCATCGGCCGCGGAAGAGGCAGGTCTTCGGCGGCTGGCCGGGGAACGTCCGCGTGCGCTGGTGCTGCTGACCCGGGCGGGCGCGGCACCGGCCGCCGCACCGTTATTACTCGCGCTGCTCGGACCGTCCTGCCCGGTGCCGGTGGTGACGACGCGGTCGGTGCCGATGTGGGTAGGTGCGCTGGATATCGTGTTGGCGAACACTGCCGATCCGGGCGACCCGGAGCTGGCGGAAGGCATCGACCGCGCGGTCCGCCGGGGGGCTCAGGTGGTGCTGACCGCGCCTGCCGACGGTCCGGTGGCGGCCGCGGCCGCGGGTCGATCGGTGCTATTGGTTCCCCGGATCGAGATACCGCCGGGGTTGGCTCTGCCGCGCACGCTCACTGCCGGATTGTTGTTGCTGGACACCTTGGGGTTGCTGGCGATGGATCCCGAGGAGCTGGCTGGTGAGCTGGACCGTGAGGCCGAGCGCGACCACATCGCGCACGAATCGTTCGTCAACCCGGCTAAGTCGCTGGCGCTGCGGCTGAGCGAGCGAACCCCGTTGCTGTGGGGCACCGATCCGGTGGCCACCGCGGTGGCCGGGCATAGCGCTGGAGCACTCGCCGCGCACGCGGGGGTGGTGGCGCACGCCGCCGGCTTCCATGAGGCGGCAGCGCTGCCGGCGCTGCGCCAGGAGGCGGCCCGCGCCGGTGGAGAGGCCGACGTGTTTCACGATCCGTTCTCTGACCGGACCCAGCGCAGTGGGATGCCAGCGGTCCGGCCAGTGTTGCTCGGTGCGCTTCCCGATTCCCGCGCCGAGCCCGAACGGCTCGCCGCCTTGGACGCGTTGCCCCGCGCTGATGTGGTGACCGCTGATGAGGAGCTCATGGTCCGCCAGGGCGAACCCGGTGCTGCTGCGTGCGCAGCTGCGGTGCTGGCCCTACGGTTCGACTTCGCCGCGTTGTATCTCGGGCTGGGCCGGGGCGTGCTGACCGGGCCCGGCCGGGCCGGCCCAGCCGAGTCAGCTGTCGAATGAGCGAGCGGCCAGCCGGAAAAGGAGGGTCTGTGGAGCTGTTGCGCAACGTGGTTCGGCCGTACTCGTGGGGATCCCGGACTGCGATCGCGGAGCTGCTCGGCGGCCCGGTGCCCGCCCCGCATCCGCAGGCGGAACTGTGGCTCGGCGCGCATCCGGCGGGTCCGTCGGTGCTGCTGCACGCAGATGGCACGCAGACCTCCCTGTTGGAGGCTCTGCATACCGATCCGGATCACTACCTCGGGCCGCACTGCGCGCGCCGCTGGGGCAGCCGATTGCCGTTCCTGCTCAAGGTGCTTGCGGCCGAAGAACCACTGAGCCTGCAGGCCCACCCGTCTGCGCAGCAGGCTGCCGAGGGCTTCGTCCGTGAGGAGACCCGGGGGATTCCCCTGGACGCCTCGGAGCGCAACTACTCCGACCCCCACCACAAACCCGAACTGATCTGCGCGCTGACCGACTTTCACGCGCTTGCCGGTTTCCGGGACCCGCTGCGTACCGTCGAGTTGCTCGCTGAGCTGGACACACCCCTCCTCGCGCCCTACCGCGCGATGCTCGAGGCCGAGCCCAATGCCGATGGGCTGCGCGCCCTGTTCACCACCTGGATCACGATGCCCCAGCCGGCAGCGAAGGAACTACTGCCCCGCATCGTGGACGCCTGCGTTGCGCTGCTGCGCCGCGACGGGGTTGGCGGCTCCTTTCCTCGCTCTCACGGCAACGATTTCCGCAGCGAGTGCCGGGTGATTCTCGAGCTGACCGAGGCGCATCCAGACGACGTCGGGGTACTTGCGGCCTTGCTGCTCAACCACGTCGTGCTGGCGCCGGGCGAGGCAATGTACCTACCGGCCGGCAAGCTGCACACCTACCTGCGGGGCACTGCGGTGGAGATCAGCACGAATTCGGACAACGTGCTGCGCGGCGGTTTGACTGCCAAGCACATCGACGTTCCTGAGCTGCTGCGGGTGCTCGACTTCTCCCACGGCGAGCTGCTGGTGCAGCGCGGTAAGCCGGTTGGGCCGCACGAAACCGCCTACCGCGCCCCCGCCGAGGAGTTCCGGCTGACCCGGTTGGAATGGGTGGACGGCGACACAACCCCGGTGTGGCTGCAGAGCCCGTGGTCGCAGATCTTGCTGTGCACCCAAGGGGCGGCGCAGTTGCGTGCCTGTGACGGCAGCAGCGTCACGGTGCGCCGCGGGGGGTCGGTATGGTTGGCCGCTTCGGACCCGGCGGTTGAGGTGTGCCCGGGTACCGGTCCGGTGCAGCTGTTCAGCGCACAGCCTGGACTCCTGGCCTGAGCCGGTCGACCCAATGATTAGCCCAGCGGTGAGCAGCGTCGCTGTTATTGTCGGAGCGGGATAATTCGGGGTTGTCCACGGGCGTCGAGTGTGATGCGCCATCCTTGCCCGTGCACAATAGTGTGGTCCTATTCGAAAAGCAGGCACATGTTGCCGGGCGGTCTTCGATGAGGTCCCGAAACCCGCCACAGCAGCGCTGCGCCAATCGCTGACGCCTGTTGTCAGGCTGATAGCGCAAAACCGGCTGATCAGCTGCGCGGCGAAGGTCTGCTTGCGGGTGGCCACCCCCAGTACAGCGTCGACAAGGGCGCCGATCCGGTGGTGAGGCCGCGTGAGAGCTGTCGTTGTGGGTCGCTAGTACACGATTGCGACACGGTTCGTAATACCTAAAGTGATTCTTCCAGCAGGAATAGTAGGAACCAGAATATTACGAAGACAATTTCTCCCATATCACCATAATCCCCGATAACT
>DASVWA010000189.1:0-14670 GCA_036389855.1 Pseudonocardiaceae bacterium | reverse complement strand
TCGAGTGGCGGCGCGGTTACTCGACGGGGTCCCGGTGTGCGGTCGGGGGCACGACCGACTCCAGGGAGGTAGCGACGTGGCTGCTGTCGGATACGGCGCGACCGTCAGGTCGGCGCCATCCGGCGCCGTGCCGGCGTCATTGGTCCCGCATCCGCGGGAGGAACTGTTCACCGTGCTGGTGGTCGACGACCATCCGTTACTCCGTGAAGCTATCGCTTCACGCTTAGTGACGATGGGCGCGGTCACTGTGCATGAGGCCGCATCGGTGGCCGAGGCGAGAACACGCGCTCACGCCTCGGGTCCGTGCGACCTTGCGATACTCGATCTGACCCTGCCTGACGGTAGCGGGCTGGACCTGATCGGGGAGCTGCGTGCCCAAGGCTGGCCGCGCATCGTCGTGCTCGCATCATCGGACGACCCGCATGCCGTCCGCACCGCATTCCAGACCGGTGCGCAGGCGTACCTACTCAAGTCGGCGTCCCCTTCGGTGGTCACCGACGGTGTGCGCCGAGTGCTCGATGGCGGGGTGTACGCAGACCCGACGGTGGCACCGATGCTGGCGTCCGGCACGCGAGTACCGGGCACCGACAACACTCCGCGCGAGCTGTCCGCCCGGGAGGTTGAGGTGCTCCAACTGGTCGCCGATGGCCAGTCCAACAAGGAGATCGGTGAGGCTCTGAAACTGTCCGCGCTCACGGTGAAAAGTCACCTGTCTCGTATCGGGCGCAAGCTCGGCACCGGTGACCGCGCGCAGATGGTCGCTCTAGCGATGCGTGCGGGGGTCATCCGCTGACCGAGACCACCCCGGTTCCCTTGCTGGCGCCGGCCGCCGGGGTGCCGTCGGTCGTCGACTCGGCGGCCGCTTTGGACGCTGCGGTGGCTGTACTGGGTGCCGGTACCGGCCCCGTCGCCGTGGACACCGAGCGCGCCTCGGGTTATCGCTATTGGCAGCGTGCCTACCTGATCCAGCTCCGCAGAGCGGGCGCGGGCACCGCACTCATCGACCCGATCGGTCTGGATGACCTCTCTGGACTCGCCGAAGTGCTGAACCCGCTGGAATGGGTGCTACACGCCGCTTCCCAGGACCTGCCGTGCCTGGCCGAGCTGGGGCTGCGGCCCCACGAGATCTTCGACACCGAGTTGGCCGCGCGGCTGGCCGGACTTGAGCGGGTTGGCCTGGCGGCACTGGTCGAAGAACTGCTCGGATATCACCTGCAAAAGGGACACGGCGCTGCTGACTGGTCACGTCGGCCGCTGCCGTCGGAGTGGCTGACCTATGCCGCGCTCGACGTCGAACTGCTACTCCCTCTGCGATCTGTCATCGCCACCGAATTGGATGCCCAGGACAAGTCGGTGTGGGCTGCCGAGGAGTTCGAGGCGGTGCGGACCGCCGGTCCACCCGCACCGCGCCCTGACCCGTGGCGCCGGACCTCGGGAGTGCACCGCGTGCACCGGCCGCGCGACTTGGCCGCGGTGCGTGAGCTATGGCTGGCTCGCGAGCAGCTGGCCCGGCAGCGCGACATCGCACCCGGTCGGGTGCTGCCTGATGCGGCAATCATCGATGCGGCACTCACCGATCCGCCGGACGAGGCGGCGCTGCTGTCCCGCCCGGTGTTCGGCGGCCGTTCGCAGCGCCGGCAGGCCAAAACATGGCTGACCGCGTTGCAGACCGCCAGGGCGTTGCCGGCCGGAGAGCTGCCGCTCGTGCATGCCCATAATGGGAGCCCACCTCCGGTGAACCGCTGGCCGGACCGGGATCCGGCCGCAGCGGTCCGGCTTGTTGCGGCGCGTGCAGTGCTGGCGGAGATCGCCGAGCACCACCGCCTGCCGTTGCAGAACCTGCTGCAGCCGGACTTGGTGCGCCGACTGTGCTGGGAACCTCCTGAGCCGCTGGATGTCGCTACGGTGGACCGGGAGCTTGCCGCTGGTGGGGCACGACGGTGGCAATGCGAACTGACCGCACACCCCCTCACTACGGCACTCAATCCCCCTTGAGGTAGCCCTTCAAGTACCACCAACCCTGCTCCCGTGCGTCGTCAACGGCTACCAACCCCCGGTTCGTGTGGCCAAAGGCGTAATGCGAGCCGGCTAGCGAACAGCGCGCAGGTCCGCAGGCGCTGTGATACCGAAGTTGACATTGACTGCGCCCAGAGACGCGGACGCAGGCGGCCTCACCTGGCCGCGAACACGTTGGTAGTCGTTAACAGCCTCCGCGACGGGGGTTGGTAGTCCTTGGAGGGCGCCTAACCGGCGGGCAAGTGCACGGTCACTGCTAGCCCGCCGCCGGGTACCGGTTCTGCATGCACCGTGCCACCGTGTGCGGTGACCACGGCGTGCACGATCGACAGGCCTAGGCCCGCCCCGTCGTGGGAGGTGCGAGCGACCCCCCCGCGGTGAAACGGCTCGAACAGCGCGGCCACCTTCTCCGGCGCGACCACCTCTCCCGAGCTGTTGACCTGCAGCGTCGCGTAGTGTCCTGCTCCATCCGTGCAGATCTCTACCCAGCCACCGCAGACGTTATGGCGCACCGCGTTCTCCACCAGGTTGCCAACCACTCGCTCGAGCAACGGAGGATCACCAACGGTCCATGCTGGCGCCATCCGTGTGGTCACCTGCAAGCCGCGGCTGTGCGCTTCCGGCTCGACGATCCGCAGCGCGGCCGAGGCCAGGGTGGCGAGGTCGGCCGGTTCCCGCGCCCGCAGCGTGCTGCCCTCGGTCCTGGCCAACACCAATAGCCCGTCCACCAATTGCTGGGCGCGCAGCGTTGCATCCCGGATCACCGCTGCCATACGGCGCAGTTCAGCCTCGTCTGCGGCGGGATCCGCCAGCGTGACATCTACCTCGGTGCGCAGGACCGCCAGCGGAGTGCGCAGTTCGTGACTGGCATTCGCGACGAACCGGCGCTGGGCCTCGAAGGCGGCTTGCAGCCGGTCGAGCATCGCGTCGAAGGTATCGGCGAGTTCGGCCACCTCGTCGCGCGGCCCAGGTAGTCGCAGCCGCTCATCCAACGATTCGGCGGATAAACGGCGCGCGGTGGCGGTCACGTCCTGTAGCGGCCGCAGCACCTGACCGGTGATCACCCAAGCCAGCAGCACGGTGGCGGTCACCGCGAGCAGGAAGGCCACTGACCCGACCTCCAGCACACGTTGCCTGGCCGCCTCCTGCAGCGCCGCACCGAGCTGGTCGGCGGCCACCGGCATGCCGTCGACCTCGACGGTGCTGCCTGGCGGCAGGTCCGGTACCGCAGCTACCACCCCGCCGACCAGCAACCAGCCCAGCCACAACAGCAGCGCGCTCACCGCCGCCGACAGCCCGGTGGCGAGCAAGGTGAGCCGAGCCCGCAGGCCCGGCCCGCGGCGGGGTCTCACTAGGCGCCCATAATCAGGTGCTCAGCCGGGCACCGGGTTGGTGGTGGATACGCGGTAGCCGGAGCCGACCACGGTCTCGATGATGCCGGGCTCGCCGAGCTTCTTGCGCAATGTCATCACGGTCACCCGGACCGTGGTCGTGAACGGGTCAGCGTGCTCATCCCACACCCGTTCCAGCAGCTCCTCGCTGCTGACCACCCCTCCCCCGGCTGAGAGCAGCACCTCCAGCACCCCGAACTCTTTACGAGTGAGGTCAATCGGCGTGCCGGACCGGCTGACGGTGCGCCGGGAAGGGTCGAGCAGCACGTCGGCGGCGCTGAGTACCGGCGGCACCGCGGGGGTGGCTCGGCGACCCAGCGCACGCAGCCGGGCCACCAACTCGGCGAACGCGAACGGTTTGGCCATGTAGTCGTCGGCACCCAGAGACAGCCCGGCCACCCGGTCCGACACCGTGCCGCTGGCGGTGAGCATCAATACCCGAGTCAGTGCACCGGATCCGGTGATCTCAGCGCACAGCTGATCACCCGACATCCCGGGCAGGTCGCGGTCCAAGACCACGACGTCATACCGGGTCACCGCAGCCTTCTCATGGCCAGTGTCGCCGTCGTAGGCCACGTCCACAGCCATGCCCTCACGCCGCAAGCCACGAGCGACCGCGTCGGCCAGTGGCTGCTCGTCTTCCACGATCAGAATGCGCACCCCTCAACGGTGCCACACCCCCCTGACGCCGCGGCGACGGCTCACCGCAGCCTCAGCGCTGACTACAGCGTCCGGGGGTCTTTGACCGCGGTGGGTTCACTGGATCCGATCAATCCGGCCGCCCACCCGGTCACTGCTCTGGCAACGTCCTGAGCGGTCAGACCGACATCTGCGAGCACCTCGTCGCGGGAGCCGTGCTCGAGGAACCGCTGCGGGATACCGAGATCACGAAGTGGCACGTCGAGCTCGGCATCGCGCAGCGCGGCGGCCAGCGCCCAGCCGAAACCGCCGTGCCGCCCACCGTCCTCCAAGCTAACCACCAGCCGGTGCTGTGCCGCCATCCGCAGCAATACCCCAGGCACCGGCAATACCCAGCGGGGGTCGACGACGGTCACCCCGATCCCCTGATCGGCGAGCCGTTGGGCGGCAGCCACTGCCAGCACGGCGAATACGCCGACGCCCACCAGCAGGACGTCATGCCCGTCCGCCGGTCCCGGCCGGACCAGCACGTCCACTCCCTCGACGCGCTCCAAAGCCGGCACCGAATCGATCACTGCGCCCTTGGGAAAGCGCACCGCGGTTGGTCCGTCGTCCACTGTGACCGCCTCGGCCAGCTCTTCTCGCAACGTGCCGGCATCCCGGGGCGCGGCCACCCGGATCCCCGGCACGATGCCCAGTACCGACAGGTCCCACATGCCGTTGTGGCTGGCACCGTCATCACCGGTGACACCGGCGCGGTCCAGGGTGATGGTGACGGGGGCACCGAGCAACGCGACGTCCATCAACAGCTGGTCGAACGCGCGATTAAGAAACGTGGAGTACAGCGCCACCACCGGGTGCAAGCCACCCAGCGCCAGCCCCGCCGCCGATGCGACCGCGTGCTGCTCGGCGATGCCGACGTCATAACAGCGGTCCGGGAAACGCTTGGCGAAGGCGGCCAATCCGGTCGGGCCCGGCATCGCTGCGGTGATCGCGACCACATCCTCTCGCTCACCGGCCAATCTGATCAACTCCTCGGTAAACACGCTGGTCCAAGAGATACCGGCGGGCGCAATGGGCACCCCGGTCTCCGGATCCATCACCTTCACCTGATGCATCAGCTCGGCGGCATCCTTCTCCGCGGGCGGGTAGCCATTGCCCTTGCGAGTCACCGCATGCACGATGACCGGTCCACCGAAGTCCTTAGCTCGGCGCAAAGCGGACTCCATGGCCTGCATGTCATGCCCGTCGACTGGACCCAAGTACTTCAGTCCCAGGTCCTCGAAGAGGATCTGGGGCGTCAGGGCGTCCTTGAGACCCCGCTTGGCCGCGTGCAGACCGGCATAGATCACCCGGCCCACCACCGGAGTGCGCTGCAGGGCCTGCTTACCGGTGCGCAGGACCCGCTCGTAGCCCGGCTGCAACCGCAGTGTGGACAGGTGATCGGCCAGTCCCCCGATGGTCGGTGAGTAGGAGCGACCGTTGTCGTTGACCACGATGACCACCGGCCGGTCCTGACCGGCGGCGATGTTGTTCAGCGCCTCCCAACACATCCCGCCGGTCAGCGCGCCGTCACCGACGACCACGACAACGTGCCTGCCCGCCCGGTGGGTGAGGCTGTCACAGCGGGTCGTTCCACGGTGGGCAAATGCTTTTGCCAACCCGTCGGCATAAGACAACGCGGCCGACGCGTGACTGGACTCGACCCAGTCGTGCTCACTTTCCGCGCGGCAGGGGTAGCCGGATAAGCCACCCCGCTTGCGCAACCGGTCGAAACCCTCGATTCGACCAGTGAGGATCTTGTGGACGTACGCCTGGTGGCCGGTGTCGAAAAGCACCGGGTCGTGCGGAGAGTCGAACACTCGATGCACCGCGAGGGTGAGTTCCACCGCGCCGAGGTTGGAGCCCAGATGCCCTCCGGTGCGGGACACCTTGTCAACGAGGAAGGTGCGGATCTCGGAGGCCAACTGGGTCAGCGCTTCCGCATCGAGAGCCTTGATGTCCTGCGGGCTGCGCACCGACTGCAATAGCGTCACCGATTCCCCAATCTACGGACGGCCAGTCTACGGAGAAGACTTCAGCGGATCAGCGCAGCCACGCATTCGACGTGGTGAGTCATCGGGAAAGCGTCCAGTGCTCGAACCTCCAGCAGCCGGTAACCGCACTGGAGATAAGCCGCGATGTCGCGCGCCAGCGCCGCTGGGTCGCAGGCCACCTGCACGATGCGGGTGGGTCCGCGGTTGGCCACCGCTGTGGCCACCTGCCGACCGGCTCCGCAGCGGGGTGGGTCGAGCACCACCACGTCCGGACGCCCAGGCAGCTGATCCAGCGCCCGCTCGACTCGACTGGTGACGAAACGCACCTGCGCGAGGTCGGCCAGCGCCGCCGCGCCGTCCGCCACTGCGCGCCGAGAGGTCTCCACGACCGTCACCGAGCCGGTCGGCCCGACCTGACCGGCGAGAACCGAGGCGAACAGTCCTACCCCGCCATAGAGGTCCCACGCCCTACCTCCCAGTGGGGCCACCGCCCACTGGCCGACCAGTGCGGCCAGCGCATCCGCCGCAGCGGGGTGTACCTGCCAGAAGCCGTGCGCGGACAGCTCCCAGCGCCGACCGGCGGCATGCCGTGCCACGCGCCCGGTGCCTCGACGCTGTGTGGGCGGCCGACCGGGGCGCAACTCCGCTACATGCACCTGCCCGGAATCGTCGGTGACCACCTCCAGCTCGCCACCCGGGCGCCAGCGACGCGACAACACCGGATCCAGGGAGCCGGGCACCGCCAGCGGGCAGGCCGGCACCGCCCGGACCCTATGGCTGCGATGTTCCCGGAAACCGGCTCGTCCGGCGTCATCCACCGCCAGCCGGGTCCGGGTCCGCCAGCCCAATGTGCCACCGGGCAGTTCCTGCACCGTCACCGCGACATCCAGGCCGGCGATCCGGCGCAATTGCTCGGCCACCACGTGCCCTTTGAGCTCGCGCTGCAACTGTGGGCCGGCATGTTGGAAATCGCAGCCACCACAACCGCCGGGTCCCGACGCCGGACACGGCGGCGGCACCCGGCCGACCACCGGTTCGAGTACTGCCACCGCGTCAGCCCGGCAGAAGGACCCGCCGCGGTCCTCGGTGACTACCGCGCGGACCCGCTCCCCCGGCAGCGCGTGCCGGACGAACACCACTCGACCCTCGTGGCGGGCCACGCAGAATCCGCCATGGCCCACCGGTCCGACGGTGAGCTCCAGCTCGAGGGGCATCACGGCCGGTCGGCCCGCCGTGGCTGTGGCTTGGCGGCCAGGTCGCCGGCCGCTGCATCGCCGGTGACCCCACCGTCTCCAGCTGAGGCGCCGTCGACTGGGGTGGCGTTTCCTGAGGTGCCAGCGGGACCGGTGTCCAAGCCCCAGCGCACCGCTCCCGGGGCCAGCTGCTCACGCTGGACAACGCGCGCCGAGGAACGCAGCTGCCACGGCACGCTGGTCACCATTACCCGGGGCTCGAACAGCAACCGGGCCTTGATCCGCAGCGCGCTCTGGTTGTGCAGGATCTGCTCCCACCAGTGGCCCACGACGTATTCCGGGATGAACACGGTGACCACGTTACGGGGGTTGTTCGAGCGAGCCCTTTTGACGTAGTCGATCACCGGCTTGGTGATCTCCCGGTAGGGTGACTCGACCACGGTGAGTGGCACCGGCAGGTCCCGCGACTCCCAGTCCGCGACCAGCTTTTGGGTACTCGCGTCGTCGACGTTGACGGTGACTGCCTCCAGCACATCGGGACGGGTGGCGCGGGCGTAGGCCAGTGCGCGCAGTGTCGGCAGGTGCACGGTGGACACCAGCACGATCGCGTGGTTGCGGGAGGGCAGCACGGTGTCGGCCTCTTGAGGCACCAACTCGGCGACCACCCGGTCGTAGTGCCTGCGGATGGCCTGCATCAACAGGAAGATCACCACCATGGCGGTGATCGCGATCCAGGCGCCCTCGGTGAACTTGGTGATCAGCACCACCACCAGTACCGAGCCGGTCATCACCAGACCAAGGACGTTGATCGCCTGGGACCGTCGGATTCGGCGACGCTGCGCTGGATCGGGCCCAGTAACCAGCAGCCGGTTCCAGTGCCGCACCATGCCGGTCTGGCTTAGCGTGAACGAGACGAACACCCCGACGATGTAAAGCTGGATCAGCCGGGTGACCTCAGCATCGAAGGCGAACACCAGGACGATCGCCGCACCGGCCAGAAAGACGATGCCGTTGGAGAAGGCCAACCGGTCACCGCGGGTGTGCAGCTGCCGGGGCAGGTAACGATCCTGGGCCAGGATCGAGCCCAGCACCGGGAAGCCGTTGAACGCGGTGTTCGCGGCCAGCACCAGGATCAACGCGGTGACCACGGTGATGAAGTAGAAGGCGACCGGGAAACCGTCGAACACTGCCTGTGCGATCTGCGCCACCATCGTCTTCTGCTCGTACCCGGCAGGCGCGCCGATCAGCTGACCGGCCGGATCGTGGGCCATCTTCACGCCGGCGAGCTGGGCGAGCAGGATCAGGCCCATCAGCATCGTCACCGAGATGCTGCCGAGCAGCAGCAGCGTGGTGGCGGCGTTGCGGGACTTCGGTTTCTGGAAGGCCGGTACCCCGTTGCTGATCGCCTCCACGCCGGTGAGCGCGGCGCAGCCGGACGAGAACGCCCGCAGGATCAAAAACATCAGCGCGAGGCCGACGAGCTGGTCGCTCTCGGCGTGCAGCTGGAACTCGGCTGACTCGGCGCGGAGTTGCTCGCCGAACACCAGCACCCGGATGAACCCCCAGGCGAGCATGGCGAATATACCGATCATGAATGCGTAGGTGGGGATCGCGAAGGTCGTGCCGGACTCCCGGATCCCACGCAGGTTGGTCGCGGTGAGGACGATGATCGCCACGACCGCGAAGGTCACCTTGTGGGTCGCGACGAAGGGCACCGCCGAGCCGATGTTCGACGCCGCCGAGGAGATCGACACCGCCACCGTGAGGACATAGTCGACCAGCAATGCGCTGGCCACCACGAGCCCGGCCGAGTGGCCCAGGTTCACCGTCGCAACCTCGTAGTCGCCACCACCTGACGGGTAAGCCCGCACGTTTTGCCGGTAGCTGGTGACCACCACGAGCATCACGGCAGCCACGGCGAGCCCGATCCACGGCGTGAACGCATATGCTGAGATTCCGGCGATGGACAGCACCAGGAACAGCTCCTCCGGGGCGTAGGCCACCGAGGACAGCGCATCCGAGGCGAAGACGGGCAGCGCGATGCGTTTGGGCAGCAGCGTGTCGCTGAGCCGTTCGCTGCGGAACGGTTTGCCGACGAGGATCCGTTTGGCCGCGGTGGCGAACTTCGACACGCCAACGAGCCTACGGCTGGCGCGGCGGCCCTCCAGCGGCGCCGCGACGCCATCGGCGATACCGTTTCCTCGCAACCGTCGACCCGGGAGTGACCGCTTGCACGTCGTGATCATGGGTTGTGGCCGGGTAGGTGCCGGCCTGGCTCTGGCGTTGGAACGCCTTGACCACGACGTGGCGGTGATCGATCAGAACCTGCAGGCCTTTCGCAGGCTCGGGGTTGACTTCCACGGCCAGCAGGTTCGCGGCATCGGCTTCGACCGCCAGGTGCTCATCGAGGCGGGGATCGAACGGGCCGGGGCGTTCGCCGCGGTGTCGTCCGGTGACAACTCCAACATCATTTCCGCCCGGGTGGCCCGGGAGACGTTCGGGGTAGCGCATGTCGTCGCCCGGATCTACGACCCGAAGCGGGCCGCCGTCTATGAGCGCCTCGGCATCCATACCGTGGCCACGGTGCCTTGGACCACCGACCGCTTCTTGCGCATGCTGCTGCCCGATGGCGTGGCGTCTGCGTGGCGCGACCCTTCGGGGACGGTGGCCGTGCTACAGCTGCCGCTGCACGAGGGGTGGGCCGGCTGCAACGTGCGCGAGCTGGAGGAACACACCGGCGCGCGGATCGCTTTCATCGTGCGGTTCGGCACTGCAGTGCTGCCCGGCCAGGAGACCGTGCTGCAGGCCGACGACCAGGTCTACGCCGCCGCGGTCTCGGGCACAGTCACCGAAGTCACCACTGCGGCAGCCGCCGCGCCCCCCAACGACTAACTCCCCCACGACCAACTTCGAAGATCGGGAGCCGTCATGCGCGTGACCATCGCCGGAGCGGGCGCAGTCGGCCGGTCCATCGCGACCGAGCTGCTCGATTTCGGCCACCAGGTGATGCTCATCGAGCGAGACATCCATCAGCTCGACCCAGCGGAGGTGGAGGCCGCCGAATGGGTACTCGCTGACGCTTGCGAGCTGGCTTCCCTGGAGGAGGCCGGGTTGGAGCGCTCCGATGCGGTGATCGCGGCGACCGGCGACGACAAGGTCAATCTGGTGGTCTCGTTGCTGGCCAAGACCGAGTTCGCGGTGCGCCGCGTGGTGGCTCGGGTCAACGATCCGCGCAACGAATGGTTGTTCACCGAGGCCTGGGGCGTGGACGTGGCGGTGTCGACGCCGCGGATGCTCGCCGCGATGGTCGAGGAAGCGGTCAGCGTGGGCGATCTGGTGCGGCTGATGACGCTGCGGCAGGGACAGGCCAACCTGGTCGAGGTCACGCTGCCCGCGGATACGCCGCTGGCCGGGCACCCGGTACGGCAGCTTCGGCTGCCCGCTGATGCCGCACTGGTCACGATCCTGCGCGGTGGCCGGGTGATCGTCCCGCAGGGCGATGATCCGCTCGAAGGTGGTGACGAGCTGCTGTTCGTCGCCGCCGCCGACGTCGAGCCCGAGGTGCGCGCGGCGCTAAGTCGTCTCCCGTCCTAGCGGGCCGGTCTGGGTCGAGCGTTTGTCCCGACGAATCGCCCAGATGGTGACCAGCGCCGCCACGGCGGTCAGCGGCAGCCCCATCGCCAGCCGGGCCACGCCGAGCCAGCCGATCTCCTGCATGTCATACAGCCAGCGCTGCACACCGAAGCGGGCGAGAAAAAAGGCTGCCCACACCAGGGTTGCCACGTCGAAGCCGAACCGGACGCGGCGGTCGTTGCGCCAACCAAACCCGGAGCCGTTGAGCACCGACCACAGCACGCCGACCAGCGGACGGCGCACCACGACCGAAACCAGCAACGCCAACCCCGCGACCAGGCTGTACCAGATGCCGTAGAGGAAGAATCCCCGTGCCTCGCCGGTTTGGTAGGCGATGAAGGCGCACACGGCTACCCCGAGGATGCCGGACACGGCCGGCTGGAGAGGTTCCCGGCGGACCAGCCCCCACACCCCCACCGCCACCGCGGTAGCCAGTGATGCCCAGATCGCCGGTTGCAGCCCGATCAGCGGGTTTGCCGCGACGAAAATCACCACCGGCACCACGGAAGACACCAGGCCGCCGACTCCGCCCAGCTGTTCGAGCAGGGTGGGCGGACGCGAGGGCCCCGCGGTGGGGGTGGTCGGATGTTCGGACGGCGGGACGGCCTGGCTCATGAACTCCGCTGCAGCTCGTAGTAGGGGTTGTAGAGCACCTTCCGACCGTCCCGGACGGCGATACGCCCGGATGCTCGAACAGTGCGTCCGGGCTCGATGCCGGGGATTCGACGCCGCCCCAGCCACACCAGGGTAATACCTTCGGAACCGTCGAACAGCTCGGCCTCCAGGGTAGCCACAGCCGCTCGGGGACAGTGCTCCACGCTGCGCAACCGGCCCAGGACGGTGACGGCCTCCCCGGACGTGCAGTCGCAGGCGCGCCGCGCACCGGCCTGCTCGACGCGCCGGGACAGGTCGTCGGCGTCAAGTTCGGAAGTGTCGCTCGTCAGTCGGCGGACCAGGCGCCGCCAGTAGCCGGGAGCCGCACCGCTCATGTCGATCTCCGACCGCGATCGCGGGTACCCCGACGGACCCGCTCCACGCCAGGATAGTCCGACGCCGGCACGATTCCCGCTCGTCGGAATCGATATCGCCCCATTGGTGAGGTCAGCTCTGCCGGGCGCTACTCCCGTCACCAACGGTGGCGGCGTCGCTGGACCCGGTGGTGGCCTGCTTGAGCTGTTCGGCGAGTGGCCCGGGCAGCTGCAGCGGCAGCGGGCTGCGCACCGGCAGTGGTTCCGGACCACGCACCACCACGGACTCCCGGACGACTTCACGCAGCAATGCGGTCCGGGCCTCGGCCTGCTCAGCGGACCCCACCGCGACACCGCGCAGCATCCACCGCGGCCCGTCCACCGCCAGGAAACGCAGCACTCCCTGTGCGGTGACCGCCTCGATCTCCTCGCCCCACTCACCGGCCGCCCGCCCGACCCGTGCACCGTCGGCCCGTAGCCGAGCCACCAGCTCCCTGCACACCTCGCGCCACAGCCCGCCGCTGCGCGGAGCAGCGTAGGGGGTGAGCGTCACCTGGCCGAGTCCAGTCATCAGGTGCACCGCCCGCACCGGGCCGGAACTGTCCACTTCTACCTGTAGCTGGGCACCCTCGGGTACCGGCAGGCGCAGCGAGCCGAGATCCAACCTGATCCGCCCGTCGTCGGGGGCCTCGGCGACGTCGTAGGGCCCCACGGTCGCCGGCTGCTCATCGGAGAACCCATTGTCCGGTGCCCTGTCGGGCACCTCGGCAGCCCGAACGCCGCGACGCTTCGGCTGCGCTTCGGCTTGGTCTCTACGACGTCCAAACACTGCTCAGCCCTCTCCCTGATGCGTGGTCCCAGTTGAGCCGTAACCGCCGATCCCCCGGGGCGAGCCCGGCAGTGCGGTCACCTCGCGAAACGCGGCATGCTCGACTCGCTGCAGGACCAGTTGCGCGATGCGGTCCATCCGATGCAGCACCACAGGCTCGCGCAGGTCGTGGTTGACCAGGCACACCCGCAGCTCACCACGATAGCCAGCGTCGATCGTGCCAGGTGCGTTGACCACTCCCAACCCCGCCTGCGCCGCCAGCCCGGACCGTGGATGAATGAACCCCGCATATCCCGCGGGCAAGGCGATCGCGATACCCGTACCCACCACGGCCCGCTCTCCAGGTGGCAGGACCAGCTCCTGAGTGGTCACCAGATCGACGCCGGCGTCGTCGGCATGGGAATAACGGGGCACCGGCACCTCCGGATCCAGCCGGATCAGTAGTACCTCGATTTTGAGCGTCTCAGCCGAGCACACGCCCGGCGAGACTACCCTCGACCCCGTGCCCGTTCGTCGCGCCCAGGGTCGGCAGCCATCCCTCATTGAACCCACTGCCGAGCCGGTCTTCAATGAACGCCTCAGAGTGCCGTGGTGGTGGTGGCCGCTGGGATTGGGTGTGGCCGCGCTGCTGGCCGCTGAGATACATATGGGGTATCCAGGAGTGCGGGCCTGGCTGCCGTACCTGCTCACCGTGCCGCTGGCCGGTGCGGTGCTGATCCGGTTGGGGCGCTGGCGCGTCCGGCTTGCCGGCGACGAGTTGCAGGTGGGCCCGGCGCGCGTCCCCATCCGTCACCTGGGGGCAGTCGAGGTGATTGCCCCGAGTGGCAAGCAACGCGCACTGGGCCCTGACCTGGATCCAGCGGCGTTCGTGCTGCACAGTGCGTGGATAGGACCGGTGCTGCGGATCGAACTCATCGATCCGCAGGACCCCACCCCTTACTGGATCTTCAGCGTGCGGCGCGCCGAGGAACTAGCCGCACTACTGCGGACCAGCATCGGTCAGACGCCGCACGACAGTCCCGATGAACACCCTGGACGCCTGCCCGGTTGTTGAACGGCGGCATCCGGCCGCTCAGGCCGCACAATCTCGGCAGACCATCCGCCCGCTGCGTTGCTCGGCCAGCCTGCTGCGATGATGCACGAGAAAGCAGCTGGAGCAGGTGAACTCGTCGGCCTGCTTGGGCAGTACCCGGACAGTCAATTCCTCGCCGGACAGGTCGGCGCCAGGCAACTCGAAGTTCTCCGCGGACTCCGACTCGTCAACGTCGACTGCACCCGACTGAGCCTCGTTGCGTCTGGCCTTCAGCTCTTCCAACGAGTCCTCGGTGAGCTCGTCGGTCTCGCTCCGCCGTGGAGCGTCGTAGTCGGTCGCCATGATCTTTCCCACCCCTGAGTCGTACGGATCGTGCCGCAGCACAACGCACAGGAACTGTAATTTGTGCCCGAGACGTTGGTCACACTGCGACGCTGCGGATGCGGCCTGGCCTGCCGCACGTTGGCTGTCGTATCAGCCCTCATAGCGCCAGAGCGGCGAGAGAGTAGCTCACCGATCAACGCGGGCGCGCGGAATTACCCGGCGTGTCTCGATACCCAGTACTGAAGCCCCCACAGTGGCATCCAGTGGGCGAAGCCCACCGTGACATCCAGTGGGCGAAGCCCACAGTGGCGTCCGAGTGGGCGAAGCCCACATCGGAGACGCCGTATCCGGCTGCGCGGAACCCGGCTCGCCCCTACCCTCAGGTAGTAGTGCCTGGGCAGGGGAGGCGAAGCCATGGCTGCGGTGGGCACCTCTGCGGTTCGGCGGCCGAGGCCATATCGCACCCACAAGCCGATGCGCGCAGTGTTGCTGGCGCTGGTTCTGACTACGGTGGCTGGGCTGGTCTGGACCATCGTGCTGCGGCCGGATTCGACCGCGGGTGGCTGCCAGGTTGCCGCCGAGGCGGCTGGTGCTGCGGTCACCCCCGG
>DASVWA010000188.1:0-5958 GCA_036389855.1 Pseudonocardiaceae bacterium | reverse complement strand
GAGATCCCGTCCCCGGCGGCAGGTGTCTTGCTGGAAATCGTCGTAGCGCAGGACGAGACCGCTGAAGTCGGAGCCAAGCTGGCCACGATCGGGGATAGCCGCGAGGGTCAAGCGCCGGCGGCGGACCAGCCCGACCAATCTACCCCGCCTGAATCCAGCGAGTCACAGCGCCCGGCCCGGCCCATCCCGGCATCTCACACCGACGAGTCCGGCGGTGCACCGTATGTGACGCCCCTGGTGCGAAAGCTCGCGGCTGAACACGGCATTGACCTGTCGGGAGTGCAAGGCACCGGTGTCGGCGGTCGGATCCGCAAGCAAGACGTTCTCGCCGCCGTGGAAGCGCCCCAACCCGAAGAAGCCCAGCCTGAGCATTCCCAACCTGAAGCACCCCGACCCGAAGCAGCCCAACCCGCACCGGAACCCGCGGCTGCGCCACCGTCTCGGACCGCACCGCAGCAGGCCACCGCGGCCCAGCCTGCGGCAACAGCCGCAGAGCTGCGGGGGAAGACCGAGAAGATGTCGCGGATGCGCAGCGTCATCGCCAAGCGAATGGTTGAATCGCTACAGATCTCCGCGCAGCTCACCACCGTGGTGGAAGCTGACGTCACCCGCCTCGCGCGGCTGCGTGATCGAGCCAAGCGCGACTTCGAGGCCCGGGAAGGCGTCAGACTTTCCTTCCTGCCGTTCTTCGCCCAGGCCACCGTCGAGGCGCTCAAGCAGCACCCGAAGGTGAACGCCTCGATCGATACCGAGCGGGGTGAGATCACCTACCACGGTGCGGAACATCTCGGCATCGCCGTTGATACCGAGCGTGGCTTGCTTGTACCGGTGATCCACGAGGCGGGTGACCTCAACATCGCCGGCCTGGCCCGCCGTATCGCAGACCTCGCCGAGCGCACCCGGGCAAACAAGATCACTCCGGACGAGATGAGCGGCGGCACGTTCACGATCAGCAACACCGGCTCACGGGGAGCACTGTTCGACACACCGATCATCCTGCAGCCGCAGGTCGGCATCCTCGGCACCGGCAGTGTGGTCAAGCGACCGGTGGTGCTGTCCGGGGACGACGGTGACACCATCGCGGTCCGCTCGATCACTTACCTGGCGCTGTCCTACGACCACCGGTTGGTCGACGGTGCCGATGCAGCCCGCTTCCTCAACACCATCAAACAGCGTCTCACCGACGCTGCCTTCGAAGCTGGCCTCGGCCTGTAGCAGGCCGCCCACTGCCAGAGCCGCCATCCGGAGCTGGATTGCGGTGCCGGCGCCGACGAGAATCGCCCTTGCGCTCCGGATGACCGTTCGTGCTCGCACCCGGGGGTCGCGCAGTCGGCGCGGACCCGAGAAGATCTACCCATGCGCGTCGCGATCGCGGGGTCGTCGGGTCTGATCGGTACCGCGCTGGTGTCGGCGCTGCGCGAGGCGGGCCACGAGGTTCTCCGGCTGGTGCGCAGGCGTCCAAGTGCGCCCGACGAGCGGGCCTGGGACCCTTCGGCGGCGACGATGGACGCCGGCACCCTGGACGGCGTCGACGCCGTGGTGAATCTGTGCGGCTCGGCGATGGCCAGCCGGCGCTGGTCCGGGGAGTTCAAGCAGGCAATCAGAGACAGCCGCATCGGTCCCACTGAGGTGCTCGCCACGGCAGTGGCCGAGCAACGAGTCCCAGTGCTGGTGAACGCCTCAGGGGTGGGTTTCTACGGCGACACCGGGGACCGCGAGGTCGACGAGGCGGCACCGTCGGGCTCAGGATTCATCGCACAGGTTTGCCGTGAATGGGAGGCGGCCACGGTGGCCGCGGAGCGCGCCGGGGCGCGGGTGGTGCGGGTACGCACCGGCCTGGTGATCTCCCCGTCGGGGGGGCTGATAGGGCAGCTCAAGCCGCTGTTCGCGTTAGGACTCGGCGGTCGTCTCGACAGCGGGCAGCAATACATGCCGTGGATCTCGCTGGACGACGAGGTGGGCGCTATCCGGTTTGTCCTCGAACACGACACGGTGTCTGGCCCGGTCAACCTCAGCGGCCCGGAGCCGGTGACCAACGCCGAGTTCACCCGGGCAATGGGCGAGGCGATGCACCGCCCGGCCCTGCTGGTGGTCCCTGGCTTCGCGCTGCGGCTGGCCCGCGGCGCCGAACTGGTCGATGAGATGGTGCTGACCGGCCAGCGCGCTGTACCGGGGGTCTTGCGCAAGCACGGCTACCCATTCCAGCACGAGACCCTGCCTGCGGCGCTGACCGCGGCGCTGGAGTAACCCGCGTAATCTCGCGCCCGTGACCGCCGACGCCAAGTCCTGCAGGGCCACCACGGCTCCCATCCACGTCCGCGAGCTGGGCACCGTCGACTACGCCCGGGCCTGGGAGCTGCAACGTGAGATCGCCACCGCCCGCGCTGAGGGCACCGGACCCGACGTGTTGCTGCTGCTGGAACACCCCTCGGTGTACACCGCGGGCCGGCGGACCACAGCCGGCGAGCGCCCTGACGACGGCACGCCGGTGATCGACGTCGACCGTGGTGGGAAGATCACCTGGCACGGTCCCGGCCAGCTCGTCGGCTACCCGCTGGTCGCACTGGCCACGCCGATGGACGTCATTGACTACGTGCGGCGCCTGGAGCAGGCGCTGATCGCGGTGTGTACCGGGCTGGGCCTGCACACCGGGCGGATCACCGGACGGTCCGGGGTGTGGTTGGCTGCTGATCCAGTCACTGGCCGTCCGGTACGCAAGATCGCGGCGATCGGGGTCCGGATCAGCCAGGGGGTGACCATGCACGGGTTCGCCTTGAACTGCCAGTCCGACCTGGCCGCCTTCGATCGGATCGTGCCGTGCGGTATCGCCGACGCCGGCGTGACATCGCTGACCGCCGAGCTCGGTCGTCCGGTCCCGGTGGCGCAGGTACAGCCCGCGGTGCGCCGCGCCGTGCTCGCGGCTCTGGACGGCGCACTTCCCGTGCGCGCCGATGAGCTCACCCAACTGGCGTGGCCAGCGGTGACCCGATAGGCACGACAGATGAGCCGATGGAGCGCAGCCGACATCCCCGACCAGACCGGCCGCACGGTGCTGGTCACCGGAGCCAACTCGGGTCTGGGCCTGCAGACCGCCATCGCGTTCGCGGAACACGGCGCAACGGTGCTGCTGGCCTGCCGCGATGCGCAACGCGGACGGGCAGCATTGGCCGAGGTGCGGTCGGGTTCCGGCGGGGCGGACGCCACGTTGATCCACCTCGACCTGGCTGACCTGAGCTCGATCACCAAGGCCGCCGACGAGGCCCGCTCGATTACCGGGGACCAGCTCGACGTGCTGGTGAACAACGCCGGCGTGATGGCCGCTCCACCGCGGCTGACCGTCGATGGCTTCGAGTTGCAGATCGGCACCAATCACCTCGGGCACGCGGTGCTGACCTGGCTGCTCGGGCCTGCACTCGTCCCCGGAGCGCGGGTGGTCACGGTCTCGAGCCTCGCGCACCGTGGTGGCGGGCTCGATCTGGACGACCTGAACTTCACGCGGCGGCGTTACAGCCCGGCTGCGGCCTACAGCGCATCGAAGCTGGCGAACCTGCTGTTCACCTTCGAGCTGGACCGGCGGGCTCGCGACGCCGGGCGGGCCCTCGTTGCGGTCGCTGCTCATCCCGGCCTCACCGATACCGAGCTGGTGTTCAATACGGCTCGGATGCATTCGGCTGGGCCGTTGGCTCACGTTGCACGGTGGGGTAACAAGCTGATCACCCAGGGGACCGCCGCAGGCGCGTGGCCCCAGCTGTATGCCGCCACGGCATCCGATGTGCGCGGCGGGGAATACTTCGGTCCAGCCAACCTTGGCGAGACCCGTGGAGCCCCGGGACGGGCGGTACCGAGCGCCGCCGCCTGCAACGTGCACACCGCGCGGCTGCTGTGGGAACGCACCGCCGAGCTGACCGGAGTGAAACCGGACCCGGCGTAGGCTCAGAGCGGTGAGCGTTGCCTCCCCCACACCTGACATCAGCGCAGTACCTGACGCCGGTGGCCGCAAGCTCCTGCGGCTGGAGGTCCGCAACAGTCAAACGCCCATCGAGCGCAAGCCGCCCTGGATCCGGACCCGGGCCACCATGGGGCCGTCGTTTCGCGAACTCAAGGGACTTGTCCGGCGCGGGGGCCTGCACACGGTCTGCGAGGCTGCTGGTTGCCCCAACATCTATGAGTGCTGGGAGGATCGGGAGGCAACGTTTCTCATCGGCGGTGACCAGTGCACCCGCCGCTGCGACTTCTGCCAGATCGACACCGGCCGCCCCACCGATCTGGACCATGACGAGCCGCGACGGGTCGCCGAATCGGTGCAGTCGATGGGGCTGCACTACTCAACGGTCACCGGCGTGGCCCGTGATGATCTCCCCGACGGCGGCGCCTGGCTCTACGCTGAGACCGTCCGGCAGATCCACACGCTCAACCCCGGCACAGGAGTTGAGCTGCTCATCCCCGATTTCAATGCCCGCACCGACCTGCTCCACGAGGTGTTCAGCGCCGCCCCCGAGGTGCTGGCGCACAACGTGGAGACGGTGCCAAGAATCTTCAAAAGAATCCGACCGGCCTTTCGTTACGAACGCTCGCTGGACGTGCTGGCGGCGGCCCGCGACGCGGGCCTGGTGACCAAGTCCAACCTCATCCTTGGCTTGGGCGAGGAACCCGAGGAGGTCACCGCCGCGATGGCCGACCTGCATGCCGCCGGATGCGACATCCTCACCGTTACCCAGTACCTCCGGCCCTCAGCGCGGCATCACCCGGTGCGGCGCTGGGTCAAGCCCGAAGAGTTCGTCGAACATGCCCGCACCGGTGAGCTGATGGGATTCGCCGGGGTGATGGCCGGGCCGTTGGTCCGATCGTCCTATCGGGCCGGCCGGCTCTACGCCCAAGCGATCGCGCACCGCGGCGATCAGCTACCCGAGCACCTCGCGCACCTGGCCACGGCCGGCCCGGCCGCACAGGAGGCGTCCAACCTACTTGTCCCCCGCTGACAACACTAGTTGGCGCTGTCGGCTGGTCATTCACAAAGCGTTGCGCCGTATCCTTGGGGCCATGGCCGCCAAGCTTCCCTCAAAACCCTCCTCGGCAACCTCGAAGACCAAGGACAAGGGAGCGGCGAAGGCCGCCAAACGGGAGCGCCGCGCCGCGTCGAAGCAGCGCCGGGCTCAGATCATGCAGGCCTTCAAGGTTCAGCGCCGCGAGGACAAGGCGCTGTTGCCGTTGATGGTCGGAGTGTTCCTGGGGATTACCGCGGTCGGTGTCGGGCTCGGTTTCCTGCTCGACCAGCTGTGGTTATCGGTACCGATGAGCATCACCATCGGCGTACTCGCGGCAATAATGATCTTCGGGCGGCGGGTGCAGCGCAATGTCTTCGCCAAGGCCGAGGGCCAGCCCGGCGCCGCGGCCTGGGCACTGGACAATCTGCGCGGCCGGTGGAAGGTGACGCCGGCCGTCGCGGGCACCGGCCAACTGGACGCCGTACACAGGGTCATCGGACGACCCGGTGTCGTGCTGGTCGCCGAGGGGGCCGCGCATCGCCTCAAACCGCTGCTGGCGCAGGAGAAGAAGCGGGTGTCCCGGCTGATCGGGGAAACTCCGATCTACGACGTCACGGTGGGCAATGGCGAAGGCCAGGTTCCACTGGCCAAACTGCCACGGCACCTCGCGAAATTACCGCGCAATATCAGTGCAGCGCAGATCGACGTGTTGGAAGGCAAGCTGGCCATCCTCACCACGCGGGCTGCTGCGATGCCCAAGGGCCCGATGCCGCAGGGCGCCAAAATGCGCAACGTGCAGCGTGCCGTTCGCCGGCGCTGAACCGTCACCCGACACGTAACCGACGTCATGTCGGGCTGCCGAGTGGACAATGCGCTCAGCGAGTCCGCAGCACGATGGTCCCGACAGCTCGGTCGTGCAGGCCGCGGCCGTCGGCGTCGTACACCACCGGGGGGATGACCAGACACAGCAGCA
>DASVWA010000187.1:0-3488 GCA_036389855.1 Pseudonocardiaceae bacterium | reverse complement strand
CTCGGTCGCCAGCGTCTTGGGGGTGGTGCCATTGCGCGAGTTGGGGCTGCCGCGCCCGGCCGAGTCACCCTTCTCATAGCCCAGG
Organism: Pseudonocardiaceae bacterium; assembly: GCA_036389855.1. Classification (GTDB taxonomy): domain Bacteria; phylum Actinomycetota; class Actinomycetes; order Mycobacteriales; family Pseudonocardiaceae. The sequence continues at coordinate 3,403 of DASVWA010000187.1, read as the reverse complement.
TGCTGGGTCTGCTCCACCTGCAGACCACGCTCGAACACGGCTTTAATCATCTCCGGGAGGAAGCCACCCTCACCGGTCAACCGCAAACCACCGGCGTCGACCCAGTCCATCACGTCATCGAGCAGCCCGGCGTCGAGCATCTCATTGATCACCTCACGCGCCGAGGACGGCAACGGCGCGGACAGCTGCAAGCCCAGCGGGTGCTCCCGCTGCTGATCTTCAATCACGGTCATCTGTGTACTCCTCAGCTCAAGAGGATCTTGTTAGTTGGGTCGGCCACGGGCGCGGTGCCGGGATTGCTCCAGGCCCGTTTCCCGTGGCCGCCCGCCGAACCCGGCGTGCGCCTCTCAACGCACCGGGCTCTCCACGTGTCGTTTCCCGTTGGTCAGCTCGTCGAGATTGCCGGTGTCGGGGTCCACGGGGTCCGGATATCGTGACCGCGGTAGCGGTAACGAGTCACCGCGACGCTGGACGCGCCGGTGAACACGACCTTGTTGTGGGCGATTCTCCAGCCCCGGTCACAGAACCGGCGGCGGAGTTCCTTCCAGCCGATGCGGTTGTGTTTGCGGCGTATCCAGGTCACGATCCGCCTCCAGGCGTGCGAATCGAGTTGCCCGAAGAGCCGCTTGGCTACCGCGTACCGGAAGTAGTTCGCCCATCCCCGCAGAGCCCAGTTGAGACTTTTGAGGAGTTCGTCTAGGCCCATGTGCAGGGTTGATCTGCTCGTCTTCGTCCGCACCTTGTCCCGGATCGAGGCGATCGCCTTCTTCGAGGGCACGGTGTAAACGTAGTGCTTCTGTGTTCCTCGTTTCCGCATCCTGCGGATATGGAATCCGAGGAAGTCGAAGCCCTCATCGATGTGCACGACGCGGGTCTTTTCTGGTGACAGCCGCAACCCCAGCGGGGTCAAAACGGCTATCACCTGCTCGCGCAGCGCCTCGGCATGCTGGCGCTGGCCGTTGACGCAAACGATAAAATCGTCGGCGTAGCGCACCAGCTTCCAGCTAGCCAGACCGTTGCGTTTGCGTTTGTCCCGCCGATGCCACGTTCCCATCTCCCGATGCCATTGAGCGTCGAAATGCTCATCGAGCACCGAGAGCGCGATGTTGGCTAACAGCGGGGACAAGATCTCGCCCTGGGGTGTTCCGGTGAGGGTGTCCTCCCGGTCACCGGACGTCGTCATGATCCCGGCTTTCAGGAAGGCTTTGACCAGCGCGAGCACGTGCTTGTCCGAGACCCTGCGCCGAACCCGATCCATCAACGCGGTGTGATCGATCCTGTCGAAACACGCCTCGATGTCGGCTTCGAGTACCCACCCGTAACCTCGAGTGGTCATATGCTGGACCTCGGAGATCGCATCCTGGGCTCGCCGTCGCGGCCGGAACCCATACGAACACGGTTTGAAATCCGCCTCGAAAATCGGCTCCAACACCAACTTCAGCGACGCCTGCACCACCCGATCCGCCACGGTAGGAATTCCTAGACGACGGAGCTTTCCGTTCGCCTTAGGAATCATCACCTCCCGCACCGGAACCGGAGCAAACACCCGCGACTTCAACTCGTCCCGGATGTCCTGCAGGAACGCTGCCACCCCAACCCGGGAGGAGATCGATGCCACCGTAGCTCGATCCACCCCACCGGTCCGCGCCCCGGCGTTCTCGGCGACGCGCTCAAACGCATGCACCAGAAACGCCGGGTCATAGACAAGGTTAAACAGATCACCGAACCGACGATCAGAATCCTCGATCGCCCAACGATGCAACTTGACCTGCATCCTTCGTACCGCCGACCATGCCGAATCAGAATCCGGCCAACCAGCGGCGCCGGTATTCACCGGCGCGTCTTCGACCATTGCAGTCTCTCCTTGACTCAACACGCTGCCGCCCTTCCCCATGTGCACGGGCTCTCCCCGGCTCGGAGTACTACGACGGCTCCGCCCCACCCGCGCCCTTCGACCGGCGACGGATCTATCCACCGATGCCACCCTGGCCGGTCGGCACCCAACGGAACGGCTCGCAGATGGTTCCCACGTTCGCTGCTGTTTCAATCAACGGGTTAGGCACCCGGCTTTACCCCTGCGGCATCGTCATGGCTACGCCGTAGACCTTCACCATGACCTCCCGACCCAGACCTGTGCTACCCAGCCGGGAGTTCCCCATCACCACTAACAAAGACGACGATGGGTGCGCGCCGCTACCCAGCCCATATCCACCGGATTGGAGTTGGTCAAGATTTCTAGAGGTGTCAACACCGGTTTCTCGCGTATACCTTCCCGTCTCGCTCACCGGACCCGGCCCATCCGGCAGTGCTGGACCGACCCGACTTTGTCGCGGCTGCTCCCACCCTCCCCGGCGTCCCCCGGACCAGGCTGCCGCCAGCTTCACCCGACCGCTACGACGGTCCGGCGACGAAGGACTCCCACCTCCATTCGAAACCCAACAGCGCCTCGTGGCGCACCACAGACCATCTGACACGCCCGGTGTCACGGTGATCGAAGTCAACCAACCCGACAAGGCCACCCGCCGCCGAGCGGGTAAGACCGACACCCTCGATGCCGAAGCCGCTGCTCGGGCGGTGCTCAGCGGCAGGGCCACGGGCAGCGCCAAGGCCGGTGACGGGCCGGTAGAAATGCTGCGAATGTTCAAGCTGGCCAAAGCATCCGCCATCAAGGCCCGCACCCAAACGATCAACCAACTCAAAGCCGTGCGCATCGCGGCCGACCCCGCCCTACGCGAGGCACTGTCCGGGCTAAGCAACACCGCCCTCATCCGCCGCTGCACTCAACTACAGGTCGACACACCGCAGGACACCACCAGCGCCGCCGCCTACACCCTGCGCCTGCTGGCCCGGCGCATCCTGGCGCTCACCGACGAGATCCGCGACCTGGAACAGCAAATCACCGCCGCCGTCACCAACCACACTCCCAGGTTGCTGACCCAGCGCGGGATCGGCCCCGACAACGCCGCCGCCGTGCTCATCGCCGCCGGCGACAACCCCGACCGACTGCACAGCGAGGCCTCCTTTGCCGCCCTGTGCGGCGCCAGCCCCTTAGAGGCATCCTCGGGCAAAACCAGCCGTCGCCGCCTCAACCGCGGCGGCGACCGCCAAGCCAACGCCGCGCTCTACCGCATCGCGCTATCCCGACTGCGCTGGGACCCCCGCACCCGCAACTACCTCACCCGACGCATCACTGAAGGCAAAACCCGCCGCGAAGCCATCCGCTGCCTCAAGCGATACCTCGCCCGCGAGATCTACCAGATCATCACATCCCCACCCGAAACGCAGCCGTCAGGGGCTTGACATCCATAGGGGCATCACTGCCGCGCGGGGCAGGCCTTCGTGCAGAACCTCAGCCGTGGCCACTACGAACATGCCTCCGAAGTCGATACCCGGCATCGGCTCA
>DASVWA010000186.1:0-11135 GCA_036389855.1 Pseudonocardiaceae bacterium | reverse complement strand
CAGGGTCAGCTTTCCGTCCGCCACTTGCAGGACCATTGCCACGGCCGCACCGTCGGCTGAGCCGGGCGGGGTAGTAGCCAGCAGGGACGCCGGCTGTATCGACCGCGCGTCCGCCGAGGTTGCTGCCGCGCAGGGAATCGTCGCGGTCAGGCTCTGCGGTTGAAAGTTGACCAGTGGCGCATTGACCGGAGCCAGCGGTCCCGGACCCGGCCAGGTGATCGTTGTGGTGTCCTGAATTACTGGCAATAGGGGTACTGCAACCGCAAGTAACACCCCGAGCAGGCCAAATACCGCGGCGGCGAAGCGCCGTCGACGGCGGGAGCGGTCGCCTCCTCGGTGGCGACTGTGACGGCCGGGGGAGTGACCACTGGCATCGTCATCGCTACTGCCGGACCGGCCGCGCGAGGTATCGGTGTGCCCGGAGGTCAGCACCCGCAGGAGGCTAGTCCAACGGGACCAGTGGCTTGCCACCCCGTCCCGGGCCCCGGTGTCAGTACCGGTGTCTGTACCGGTGTCAGTACCGATAGAAGCGCTCCGCGCGGCCCTGGCGGAGCAGTCGCAGCCACTGCTGGAAGGCTCGCGGGTCGCGTTTGGTGCCCAGGAAGTACAACCCGAACCGGAACACTTCCAACATTCCGATCCGGCGCATCCCGGGCTGGGACAGCAAGTAGCCGCGATTGCGGTAGGTGTAGTACCGCTTGACCTCGTCGGCAGGGTCTTGGGCGTGGAAGTGCCCGCGGAGCATCGGCTTGAACTCCGCTGAGCCGTCGGGGTGGGCGTAGGAGGCTTTCAAGGTCGTGCCGAACCGCAGTCCGGCGCGGACCACCCGACGGTGCACCTCCACCTCGTCGCCCCGAACGAACAGCCGGTAATCCGGAACGCCGACGACGTCCAGCGCGTCGGCGCTGAACAGCGCGCCGTTGAAGAAGCTGGCGATACCGGGCAGGAAGTCGGTTCCCAGCTCACTTCGCTGCCGCTTCCAGGTCAGGCCCCGGCGCAGCGGAAACGCCAGCTGTTCCGGGTCGTCGATGTTGACGACCACCGGGGAGATCACCGCCAGCTCCCGCCGCTTTGCTTCCTCGAGCAGGGTTTGCAACACCCGGACGTCCGCGGGGCGCCCGTCGTCGTCAGCCAGCCACACCCATTCCGCGCCCAACGCCAACGCGTGCAGCATGCCCAGCGCGAACCCGCCGGCGCCCCCAAGATTGCGCAGCGAGGGCAGGTAGGTGGACGGGATCGGGCAGTCCTCGACGACGCTCTCGGCGGGATCGTCCGGTCCGTTGTCGACCACCACCAGATGGTCGGGAGGTCGAGTCTGCTCACCAAGCACTGCCAGCGACTTGGCCAGCAGATCCCGCCGATGCCGCGTCACCACCACGGCGACCACAGTGGTCATCTGTCACCCATCGCTGAATGCGGTGTGGGCGGTCATCGGGTTGCTCCGATCCGGTTGAGGGCTTCCTGGCTGAGGTTCTCGAAGGGATCCTTGCCCTTGTAGTGGGACAGCACCTTGCGCAGGTCACCCTGCTCCCGAATCTCCCCGTGGTCCAGCCACAACGCCGAGGTGCACAGCTCGACGAGAAACTCGTCGGAGTGCGATGCGAACACCAGGATCCCGGACCGCTCGACCAGTGCGGTGAGCCGGTCCCGGGCCTTCTCCAGGAATGCCGAGTCCACCGCACCGATGCCCTCGTCGAGCAGCAGGATCTCCGGGTCGATGCTGGTTACCACACCGAGCGCGAGGCGGACCCGCATGCCGGTCGAGTAAGTGCGCAGCGGCATCGACAGGTAATCGCCCAGTTCGGTGAACTCGGCGATCTCCCCGGTGCGGGCCTCCATCTGCTTGCGGGTCATGCCGAGGAACAGCCCGCGGATGATGATGTTCTCGTAGCCGGAGATTTCCGGATCCATGCCGACGCCGAGGTCGAAGACCGGGGCGACCTTCCCGACGATCCGCGAGGTGCCCCTGGTCGGCTCGTAGATCCCGGACAGCAGCCGCAGCAGGGTGGACTTGCCCGCCCCGTTGTGCCCGATCAGGCCGACCCGGTCGCCTTCGCGCAAGGACAGGCTGATGTTGCGGAGTGCTTCGATGATCGGCACCTTGGAGTCAATCCCGATCTTGCCGCCGGCTCGCCCCATCGTGCCCAGCAGAGCCTTCTTCAGCGACCTGGTTTTCGCGTCGAAGATCGGGAAGTCGACGCAGGCACCGTTCACGTCGATGGAGACCATTGTGTTATCACACCCAGTGTTATCAGACCCAGTGCTATCAGACCCAGTGCTATCAGACCCAGTAGGAGACTCGGGCCCGGTAGTTGCGCAGGACCACCAGCGCCACCGCCCACCCCACCACAGTGATAGCCAGGGCCACCACCCAGTGCCGGAGTTCGAAGGACTCACCGATCATCGGACGCCGCAGGATCTCGACGTAGTGCAGGAACGGGTTGAGCTCGGCCAGCCGGGCCCGCTCGCCGACCGTGCCGGGTGTGCTGGTCAGCTGCTCGTAGTCCCACACGATCGGCGTCATGAAGAACATCAAGGTGACGATGCTGCCGGTCACCGGGGGGACATCCCGGTACCTGGTGGCGATGATCCCGATCAGGATCGCCACCCAGACCCCGTTGAGCACGATCAGTGCCAGCGCCGGGAATGCCAGCAGGCTGCTCCACCCGAAGGCTCGTGGCGCCTTCGGGGGGAAGATCAACATTAGTGCCACCCAGACCAGCACGTTGTGCCCGAAGAACAGCAGTTGCCGCCACACCAGCCGAAAGATGTGCACGCTCAAGGGCGCCGGTAGATGCTTGATCAGGCCTTCGTTGCGGATGAAGACCTCGGCACCGTCATTGATGCAGGCGGCCAGGAACTGCCAGATGATCAGGCCGACGGCCAGGTAGGGCAAGAAGTCGTGCAGTGGCTGGCCGAACAGCGCGGCGTAGAGGATGCCCATCCCGATCGCTTGGACAGCCAGGCTGATAGTGATCCACAGCGGGCCGATCACCGAGCGCCGGTAGCCCTGCTTGATGTCCTGCCAGCCCAGGTGTCCCCACAGCTGACGTTGCCGCCACCCCGCCGCCAGATCACCGACTGCCCGCGGCCAGCTGCGAGACGGCGGCACCTGGGCCTCCGAAATCTCGGGTGCCGTCGCGGTGTGCTGCACGATTCGCGAGGGTACTCGGGCGGTGGCCGGGCTCTCGGGTTGCGGGTGCGTCAGATGGCGCCCACGCTGGGAACACTTAGCCACGCGGGTAGGGACCGGGAGCCGAATGGCCATCGGGACTGTGTTGGATCTTACACGTCAGGGTTGGACCTTCCACGTCAGGCCGAACGGGCTCGCACCCGGCGGAGGGCTGCGGCCCCTCCGTGTAGACCATCGTGTGGACCATGTTGTGCAGCGCACCTCGACACAGCGTGCACGGGAGCGCGACACGCCGGGCTAGGCATCTGCGAAATGTTGCTCAAGCCAGTCCAGCAGGGCGCCGAACTCCCGTGACATCGTGGTGTCAGTTGCGGTGAGAACAACTCGATGATCACCCTGGTCCAGGGTGATCGTGTAACTCATCTCGTCCGGAGCCCGTCGGGGACCTGCCTTGGCCGGCTCCTCCGCGGGTTCGGCGGCTTTGGCTGCCGCCACGAGCTGCGCCAGCTCCTCGGCAGCTGGCTGCGGAAGGTTGTCGGTGTTGATGGCGCGCGGTGGGAGGCCGAGGTTGATCGCCGCCGCCAGCCCGCCACGCGTCGTCAGAGTTATCCTCATCCCACGACCGTTGCGCCGGCCCGACACCCTCGCGCAGTCACCGGGGGGCCACAGCGTTGATCTGCCGAGTCAGCGCCGCCACACCGTCCCCGCCCGCACGCGCACCTGCCACCGCCGGTAGGCCGCTGATGTGTATGCCGACCTCCCGCCACGCGGCCAGCACGGCCTGCTGCTCGGCACTGCGTGCGCCGTACAATTCCTTGGCCTTGCAGTAGGTGGTATCCGCGAAGTTCTGAAACTGTGTTCTCGCACTCGATGCCTTCAGGGCCTCATACCAGATATGCCCGGGAGCCTCCCAGGCGAAGCCGCCGATGCCGATCGCAGTCAGGTAGAACGCCTTGTTGGGGATGCCGGAATTGATGTGCACACCGCCGTTGTCCCCTTCCTCGGTGTCGGGCAACTCAACAAACTCGCTCATGTGGTCGGGCTGCGGATCCTTGCCGAACAGGCTGTTGTCGTATGCTGTTCCGGGCGCTTTCATCGAGCGCAGGGCATCTGCCTTGATTTCCGGGGTGAATATCTCGCTTCCGATGAGCCAGTCCGCTTCCTCGGCTGATTGCTGACCTGACCACTGCTTGACCAGCGACCCAAAAACGTCCGATATGTGCTCGTTGAGGGCACCTGATTGAGTGTGGTACTCGAGTCCGGCGGTGTGCTCGGTGACCCCGTGCGTCAGCTCGTGAGCGATCACATCGAGAGATTCCGTGAAATCGGTGAAGACCCTCCCGTCTCCATCGCCGAATACCATCTGCTGGCCATCCCAAAACGCGTTGTTGTAGTTCCTGCCGCGGTGCACGTAGCCGTCCAGACGCATCCCGCGGTCGTCAATCGAATCACGCCCGTGGACGTCTCTGTAGAACTGCCGAGTAGTTCCGAGCCCGTCGAATGCCCGGTTGACGGAGCTGTCGGTCGACTCCGGTCCGTCCTCTGATCGAGCCAGTACCGCGCTCGGAAGATAAGTACGGTTCTGGCAATCGAAGATGGTGCGCCGACCGCTGGTGGGGGAGACGACTGCGCCGGCGATCGACGCCCGTACCGCTCGCTCACCCCGTAGCCGGGCATTGCTCAGCAGGGTACTCAAGGCGGCTTCGCGAATCTCCAGTTCGTCGCTCTCGAGGAGCTTGCGGAGCAGGTGCGGAGGCGTGATGCAGTTCAGCGGGCACAAGGCGCTGGTCATGAGACATCCTCGTACAGGGAGGGCAGGGAAGGAGCAGAAGGTACTCGGAGGACGCCCGCATCCGCCGACACGGTGTACACCTGAGCGCGACACACCGTGCAGGAGAGCGCGACACGCGGGGTTAGAGGTACTGGCCGGTGCCTCGGGTTCCGGGCTCTGCGGGCGGGCTACCGGGCTGCATCCCGGGTGGCATCACGCCAGCGGGTAGGCCGCGGCGCATCTGTTCCAGCTGCATCCGGGCGGCCATCTGCTGGGCGAACAGCGTGGTTTGGATGCCATGGAACAAGCCTTCTAGCCAGCCAACCAGCTGAGCGTGTGCAACCCGCAACTCGGCATCGCTGGGGGTGGCGTCCTCGCTGAACGGCAGGGATAGCCGCTCCAGCTCGCCACGCAGCTCCGGGGCCAACCCCGCCTCCAGCTCGCGGATGGAGGACTGGTGGATTTCCCGCAGCCGGTTGCGGCTGGCGTCGTCCAGTGGCGCGGCGCGTACCTCCTCCAGTAGCTGCTTGATCATGCTGCCGATCCGCATCACCTTGGCCGGCTGCTCCACCATGTCCGTGACGTCTGGTCCGCCATGCTCGGCGGAATCACCGCTTGGCACCGCGATATTGTCCGGTCCAACCACGATGACCTGCTGCTCATCCGGTTCGCTCATCTGTCCATCCTCCCCCACCCGCCCAACCCTTGCGCGTCGTCCTCGGGTGCCCGGTGTGTCGCGCTTTTATGCACGGGGTGTCGCTCAACCATGTGTGGTCAGCAGGATCTTCCCGATGACACCACCGGCCTGCAGCATCTGGTGCGCCTGTGCAGCTTGCGCTAGGGGAAGAGTCGCGTGCACGACGGGCTTGACCCGACCGTTGCCGAACATCGGCCATAGCCGGGTGACGACGTCGGCGCAGATGGCCACCTTCCCGTGTGGGCCCTCCACCGGTCGCCCGCGTAACCCGATGGCTGCGATGCTGGCCCGCTTGGGTAGCACGGAGCTGAGATCCAACTCTGCGGTGGTGCCGCCTTGTAGACCGATCACCACCAGCCGGCCGTCCGGGGCGAGCGTCCTGAGATTGCGCGACAGGTACTTGGCGCCCATGTTGTCCAGAATGACGTCGGCGCGGCCGTGGAGCTGCTCAGCGAAGTCGTGCTCGTGGTAGTCGATCAAGATCTGTGCGCCCAGCTCCGCGCAGCGAGGCAGCCGAGCCGCCGACGCCGTGGTCGCGACCCGTGCGCCCAGCGTCGTGCCGACCTGGATGGCATGGGTGCCGACGCCGCCGGACCCGCCGTGCACCAACAGCAGCTCGCCGGCGGTGAGTCCAGCGTGCATCACCACCGTCGACCACACCGTGCAGGCCACCTCTGGCACGCCGCCCGCGGTGATCAGATCGACCCCGGGTGGCAGCGGCATCACCTGCCCGGCGGGTGCAACGACCCGCTCGGCGTAGCCCCCACCAGCCAGCAGCGCGCACACCTCATCGCCGACGCGCAACCCGGACACCCCTTCGCCCAGCTCGGCCACCGTGCCGGCGCACTCCAGCCCGATGATCTTGCTGACACCCGGTGGCGGGGCGTACTGACCCTGTCTCTGCAACAGGTCAGCCCGGTTGACCGCGGTCGCGGCGACGTCGATCAGTACCTCGCCAGCACCTGGTGTGGGATCGGGCTGCTCGGTGAGCTGCAATACTTCCGGGCCGCCGTACTGGGAGATGGTGATGGCGCGCACGGTGGCCGACGGTAACCCGTGGCACCGTGGGCGGTATGCCTGACCCCTGGCCATTACGGCATCTGGTGCTGCGCACCCCACGCCTGACGCTGTGCCCGGACGACGACGAGGGACTGTACGCGCTGGCGGGGCTGGCGCTGTGCGGCGTGCACCTGCCGCACGAAATGCCGTTCTTATTTCCCTGGACCGCCCAGGCGCCGACGGTCTGGTGCGCGGCACCATGCAGTACTACTGGGGGGCGCGCTCGCGGCTGACCGCATCGGACTGGAATGTCAACTTCCTGGTCCGCTACGCGGACCAGGTCATCGGCGCCCAGGGACTATCGGCCAAGGCATTCCCGATCCTCGGAGTGGTCTCGTCCGGCTCGTGGTTGGGCTGCGCACACCAGCGCCAGGGATTCGGCACCGAAATGCGTGCCGCCGTACTGCTGCTGGCGTTTGACCACCTCGGGGCCACCACCGCACGCTCTGGGCGTTCACCGACAACACCGCGTCACTACGGATCAGCGAAAAGTTGGGCTACCGCACCGACGGAAGCAACACCTACGCCAGACGGGGGGTGGCGGCTACTGAGATCCGGCTAGTACTCGAGCCGTCGCACTTCATCCGTCCGGAGTGGACTTGCAGGCGACTGGGCTGGACAGCTGCCGGCAGCTGCTAGGCGCCCTTTAAGGATGTAGTCGGTGCGTGCCTCGGAATAAGAACGTGGCCTCACGGATGTTGTCCAGCCCGAGCATTACCATGATCATCCGGTGGAGTCCCGCGCCCAGCCCGCCGTGGGGCGGGGTGCCGTCGCGGAATGAGTCGAGGTAGGTCCGCAGTGGTTCCAGTTCCATGCCCATTTCAGGGCTTGTGCTACGAGTACGTCGTACCGGTGTTCGCGCTGAGCGCCGCTGGTGTTTCGATGCCCTTCCCGACAGGTCGAACTCGCGGTGACGTGCGGGTTGCTCGCTGGTCGCAGATGGTAGAAAGGCCGAATGTTGACCGGGTACTCGGTGACGAAGGCGAAGTCGTGACCATACCACTCGGTGATCAAAGACGACAGCAGCTGCTGCTCAGTAGCTAACTGGTCTTTGACCGCGACGATGAGCCGGCTATCCGACGTCCAGCTTGGTCTCTATGGTGCCCAATGTGGCCCATTTCGGTGATGTGTCAAAGGAAATCTACCTGCGTGGTCTGGCCGGGCAGCGACCGGAGCTACCGATGACCGCCGATGGGCTAGAGGCTGCGGCGCAACGCGTGCTGCCGGCTGAGGCGTTCGGGTACGTGGCCGGTGGGGCCTCCACCGAGCGGACCGTCGCGGCGAACCGCGAGGCGTTCGCCCGATGGCGGATCGTGCCGCGAATGTTGCGCCGCGTCATCGAACGAGATCTGTCCACCACCGTACTGGGCACATCAATGACGGCGCCGGTGCTCACCGCGCCGATCGGGGCGCTCGGTCTCGTGCATCCGGACGCTGATCTTGCCGTCACCCGCGCTGCCGCGGCACTGGGGCTGACCAGCGTGCTGTCCACCATGTCATCGACCACGCTCGAAGACGTCGCAGCCGCGGTTGGGGATGCCGGCCGCTGGTTTCAGCTGTACTGGCCGCGGGACCCGGCGCTGGCCCAGTCGCTGGTCGGCCGGGCCGAGGCGGCGGGATACCAGGCCATTGTGGTCACCGTGGACACCTGGTCATTGAGCTGGCGACCGCGCGACCTGCAGCTGGCGCACCTGCCTTTTCTGCATGGCAAACATATCGCCAACTACCTGTCCGATCCGGTGTTCCGGGCCCGGCTGGACACGCCGCCCGAGGAGTCGGCGCAGGCTATGCAGGAGGCCGTGCGGACCTGGATGGAGTTGTTCGGCAATCCAGCGCTGAGCTGGTTGGACCTGGCGCTGCTGCGCGAGTGGACCCAGTTGCCGGTCTTGATCAAGGGAATCTGCCATCCCGACGACGCCCGGACCGCGCTGGAGCACGGTGCCGACGGGGTGGTGGTGTCTAACCACGGTGGCCGTCAGGTTGACGGGGCTCGAGCGGCGTTGGAGTGCCTGCCCGACGTGGTAGCAGCCGTCAACGGGAGGGCGCCGGTGCTCCTGGACTCCGGGATCCGGTGCGGAGCCGACGTGCTGATCGCGCTGGCGCTTGGCGCGCACGCGGTGCTGCTCGGACGGCCGTGGGTCTACGGGCTGGGTCTGGCCGGGCGCAGTGGAGTAGAGCACGTGCTGCGCGCGGTCCTGGGTGATCTCGACCTCATGCTGGCTCTGGCCGGCTACTCCCGCCCGGCGGATTTGAATGCCCGCAGCATCGTCAGGGAAAGTTGACACAGCATTGTGATCAACTCCGGTCTGGTGGGTTAGCCTGCAGGAGTGGGCAGGGGGACTGACGAACCGCGCTGGCTCAATGCCGCCGAGATGCGAGCGTGGCGGGCGTACGTGGTCGGCAAGGCGGTGCTCGATTCCCGGCTGCACCAGGATCTGCAGCGGCAGCATCAGCTGGCATTGGCCGACTACGAGCTGCTGGTCCGGCTCTCCGAGGCTCCCTGCGGGCAGGCTCGGATGAGCATCCTGGCCGAGCAGGTCGCGTCGTCGAAGAGCCGGATCTCCCACCAGATCGGCCGGATGGAGAGGGCCGGACTGGTGCGCCGCCAGGAATGCCCCAGTGACGGGCGCGGGGTGATCGCTGAGCTCACCAGTCACGGCTGGCAGGTATTGCGCAGCGCGGCGCCCACCCACGTCCGGGGCGTGCGGGACAACTTGATCGATCTGCTCTCCGATGACGAACGAACCGTGCTGGCCGAGGTGTTTGAGCGAGTCATGGCCCGCCAGCGAAAGTAGTGACTCAACCCCTCCGGTCGGGCTGCGCACGAATGGCGTAGTAGGTTCCCCCAACCAACCCGGGCGGGGTGCGCGCGGGCCTGACGGCATCGAGTGGTGGGGTTCATGACAGATCCGGCAGCAGGGGTCGCAGCCAACGACTTAGGGGCCGACAACGCCCCAGGCAACGGTGCCCGAGTAAATGGCCCCCCAGTGAACGACACAGTGGAGGTCCCAGCGCGTGGTGTGGACCGGTCGTCGCCCGAAGAACGCCTTGCGCCCCCGCCGCCCCGGCTAAGGGTGCCTGGTCAGGTGCCTGAGCTCAAGCCCGACACGCCGATGCAGAAGGTCGTGTTGCCCGGGTTAGTGGAGCTGACCTTGGGCAACGTCGTGGTGCCGGACCGGTTCCACCCACACCGGATCGCCGGATTCGTGACCCGGCTAGAGGACGTTCCGGCAAGCTCGTCGTCCGAGCTTGCCCGGCGCTACGGCCTGGACCAGGTGGCCGGCTGGCCGGTCACCGATGAGCTGTATGTGCTGCGCTTCTACGCCCACAACCCGCAGCTCTACATTGCGCCTTTCGAGCGCAGCGTCTATCAGGTGGATCTGCTCGAGCTTCCCGCTGGCACCGAGTTGTGGCAAATCGACGCCCAGGGTGATGAGCAGCGGGTGGGCGCCTACCTGAACCGGCAGGTCGGCTGGGTGAGCACCGCGCGGCCAATGCTGGGTCCTGCCAGCTGGAACCGTCCACCGGTGCCGTTACGACCCACCGTGCGCCGCGGCCTGGTCGCGCAGTACCGCGGTGACGACTTCGACGCCGACTTCGGCCCTCGCCCTGGCGAGGTGACCCTGCATACTCTGCCCGGCAAGCGCCCGCCGAAGGAGTTCACTGAACAGGCCGGCGCCTACACGCTGTCAGTGATGATCTGTGAGCTCGACTCGCTGGACCTGGTGCGCTGGCGCGGCGGGTGGAACGGCTTGCCAGTCGAACTGGTGGAGTCCGGGCCCGAATACGTCGTGATCCACTACATCGGGGAGAACGGTCCACGGGCAGCGGAGTTCGGGCTCGCCGAGGTCGACTACCGGGTATGGCGCGGAGCGGTCCCGCACAGCGAGCTGGCCAACGTGGCCGAGCAGCGCGTGGAGCTCCACGCCTCCTGAGTCGATCTTTCCGACCACCCGCTAGCGTGCACAATCGGAAGCGTGGCAGAGCGGTCTAATGCACTCGCCTTGAAAGCGAGAGGTGGGCAACCACCCGGGGGTTCGAATCCCTCCGCTTCCGCCATGTGATGTCTCAAGACATTGGCATACCCCGAACCCTCACTGGGCTCGGGGTTTGTGCTTGTTGGGACTGGGTGGTTGGCCGATGGGCTGGTAGTCGCGGGTGGGGTCGAGGACCAGTTCGCGGAGCAGCTCGCCGGTGGTGGCGTTGACGATGCGGATGTCGCGGTCGGCGATGAGCAGCAGGACGTGGGTGCGGGCGTGGGTTCGTCCGATGCCGATGTGGTGCAGCCGGCCGTGGTAGCGCAGGGTGACGACACCGGAGTTGTCGATGCGGTCGCGGCGGACCCGCTGGTGGCATGGTGCGTCGGTGGAGGTGGCGGCGGTGGGGGTGGCTTTTGGGCGGGCGGCGTAGGCCGCAGCGGGGGTGCGCCGGCCGAGGGAACGGTGCGGGCGGTGGGTGTTGTAGTCGGTGGCGAA
>DASVWA010000185.1:0-1898 GCA_036389855.1 Pseudonocardiaceae bacterium | reverse complement strand
CGGACGGGATGTTGAGCGAGGCCCGAACCACCTCTGAGCAGCTGCTCTCCCAGGCCCGGCTGAAGGCCGAGGGCATGGTCAACGAGGCCAGAACCCGTGCCGAGACCATGCTCAATGCTGGCCGTATCACAACCGAGACCCTGGACTGGCAGTCCCGGGAGGAGGCCGCGTCGCTGGAGCGCGAGGCGGCGCGCAAGCACACCGAGATGATCGCTGCGCTCAGTCAGGAGAAGAGCACCCTGGAAAAGAAGATCCACGAACTGCGCGCGTTCGAGCGGGAATACCACATCCGCTTAAGGACCTACCTGGAGTCACAGCTCCGGGAGCTGGACGGGCGCGGATCCGCCGCACAGCAGACCCGATGGGCACCCGCAGGGCTTGGTGACCCCGTCTTCGGCGCGCATGCCAAAGCGGGGTCTAGGTAACAACCGGGCCATCAGCACCCGCTACGGTGTCCAGTTCGCTGATCATCGGTGGGGCGGTGGCCGCGTGAGGGTGGGGATATGTCAATGCCGTCTCCCTAAGCCACATCCGCGGAGCCTCGGCGACCTTCCGTCTCAGCATCTGATGGCCCCGCGCGGCCGCGCGTTCCGCGGCGCGGCCAACGACACCGCCTAGTTACCGGAACACTGCCGTCCTTACAGACCCCGGTGCGCATGCCAGCGCGACGTACGACCTGACCGGCCCGGAGGCTCTGACGCTGGACGAGGTCGCCACCCTGCTAACCGAAGCCACCGGGCACAAGGTGACCCACCACCTGAAGACCGTGGAGGAGGCCTACCGATCCCGGGCGTCCTTCGGGTGCGCCGGACTGACAGATCGACGCCTGGGTGTCCACCTACGCAGCAATCGCCGCGCGGAGATGGACGGCGTCAGTGATGCCATCCCCCTCACTGGCCACCGCGTGACCGCCCTGGCCGACCTACTCACAGCCGGCACAGCCTATTGACCTTCCGCGTCAACGATCGTTCCAGTGGTCGATCGGCGCAGGAGACAGATGCGTGCTCACCCGCGAACCGTGTCTCCTTTTTAAGGTCTTGGCATGGGCTGTGAAGAGTGTGGCTTCGAGTACGACCTAGCCAAGGCACCGAATGCCGCGTCATCCATCGTCAGTGGTGCCGCTGAGTTCGCCGCCCTGCTCAGCGACAATCGCACCGATGCACGGAGCAGGCGAGAGTCCACCCGGTGGTCCCCGCTGGAGTACGGCTGCCATGTGCGGGACGTGTTGTTGGTGCAACGTGAGCGTGTGCTCACCGCCCGGCGCAGGGATCGACCGTCGTTCGAGCCCATGGGCCGCGACGAACGAGTCGACCACGATGGCTACGCAGAGCAGGAACCCGATGACGTGGCCCGTCAGCTCACCGTCGCGGCGCAGCTGTTTGCCAACGTCCTTGGCCGCCTGAGTCCCGACGACTGGGACCGAAGCGTCATATACAACTACCCGCGTCGGGCTGAGCGGTCTCTGCGCTGGGTAGCCGTTCATAGCCTCCATGAGGTCAGCCACCACCTGCTCGACGCTCGTCGACAACTGGGATAGGCCCATGGCCCGCACGACCACCCGATACACCGACAGATCATTGCCTGCACTGGGAACAGCCTGACTGTGCACCAGGTGCAGGCCATCCGCCGTGGTGAGATCACCTCGCCCGGCGGCGAGCAGTTCCACAAAGTGGTCTACGTCGGACACTCCTATTGCACCTTGGTGGGCTGGTTGCTGACCACCGACTATGGCGAGGGGCTCGACGCGGCGTCGACGCTGTGCCGCAGTGACAGGAGGTAGGGGCGGCGCCGTCGGCGACCTTCTCGCGCCTTTCGAGGACGCCACGTTGGAACAGTCGGAGGTGACGGGTTTCCAGCTAGGCGGCGCCGACGGCAGCTCCTCCGAGGCGCTGATCGAG
>DASVWA010000184.1:0-2366 GCA_036389855.1 Pseudonocardiaceae bacterium | reverse complement strand
GTTCGGCCCGGAACCGAGAATGATCACCTTGGGCCGTTCCCGCTGCTGGGTGACTTCAGTCTCGGCATCGGGATCGGTCTCGTAGGCGGAGTAGTGGTAGGGCGTGCGGGCGGCGAACTCGGCGGCGCAGGTGTCCACGGTTTTGTAGACCGGCCGCACCCCCTCGCGGTGCCGCAACGCGGCTACCTCGGGCTCAATGAGGTCACTGCGCACGGCGGCGAGCTGCCGGTCGGAGATACCGGCGCGCTTGGCGCGGCGCAGCAACTCCTGGTCCAGTACCGGCGCCGCGACGAGTTCGGCGCGCAGCTCGACCAGGCCCGCGATCTGGTCGATGAACCACGGATCGATACCCGACGCCTGCGCGACCTGGTCGACCGTCGCACCCAGGCGCAGCGCCCGCTCGGCGGTGTAGAGCCGGCCGTCATGGGGCACATTCAGCGCTGCCAGCTCCGAGGCCACGGTGGCGTCCGGTGGATCCGGTCTAGTCCAGAACCCGGCGGCGGGTGTCTCCATGGAGCGCAGCGCCTTACCCAGCGCCTCAGGAAACGAGCGGCCCAGCGCCATCGCCTCGCCGACCGATTTCATGGTGGTGGTGAGTGTGGGGTCCGCGCCAGGGAACTTCTCGAAGGCGAACCGGGGCACCTTCACCACCACGTAGTCCAGGGTGGGTTCGAAGCTGGCCGGGGTCTCGCCGGTGATGTCGTTGGTGATCTCGTCGAGGGTGTAGCCGATCGCGAGCTTCGCGGCGATCTTGGCGATGGGGAACCCGGTCGCCTTGGACGCCAGCGCTGACGAGCGGGACACCCGGGGGTTCATCTCGATCACGACCAGCCGACCGGTGGCCGGATGCACCGCGAACTGGATGTTGCAGCCGCCGGTGTCCACCCCGACCTCGCGCAGCACCGCAATGCCGACATCGCGCATGTGCTGATACTCGCGGTCGGTCAGGGTCAGCGCCGGAGCGACGGTCACCGAGTCCCCGGTGTGCACTCCCATCGGGTCGACGTTCTCGATGGAGCACACCACCACCACGTTGTCGCGGTGGTCGCGCATCAGTTCCAGCTCGTACTCCTTCCAGCCCAGCACGCTCTCCTCGATGAGCACCTGGTGCACCGGGCTTTCCGCCAACCCCGCCGTAGCCAGCCGCTCGAGCTCCGCGGGCGTGTGCGCCATCCCGGACCCGAGCCCGCCCATGGTGTACGACGGCCGGATCACCACCGGCAAGCCGAGCTCGTCGACGGCCTGCCGGACCTGCTCCAGCGACCGGCAGACAGCGCTGCTCGGCACCTCGGCGCCCACAGCGCGGACCACCTCTTTGAACTTCAGCCGGTCCTCACCGCGCTGAATGGCCTCGATGTCGGCACCGATCAACTCGATGTTGTACCGGGCCAGCACCCCGCGTTCATGCAGCGCAACAGCGGTGTTGAGTGCGGTCTGCCCGCCCAGCGTGGCCAGCAACGCTGTCACGGGAGTCCCCCCCGCCTGCTCTGCGGCAATCACCTTCTCGACGAACTCCGGAGTGATCGGCTCGATGTAGGTTGCATCAGCGAACTCAGGGTCAGTCATGATCGTCGCCGGGTTGGAGTTCACCAGGCTGACCCGCAGCCCCTCCTGCCGCAACACCCGGCACGCCTGAGTGCCTGAGTAATCGAACTCACAAGCCTGCCCGATCACGATCGGCCCAGACCCGATCACCAAAACATGCTCGATATCAGCTCGCCTGGGCATTAGCGACCACCCTTCGGAGCCGATTCGCGATACTTGGCCTGACCCAGACCACCATTCGGTTGTGAATTGTCTTTCTGGGAATGGCGACTCTCGAAATGGCGACCCTGGGACATCAGCTGGCAAAAACGATCGAACAGATCTGCTGCGTCGTGCGGGCCGGCGGCTGCTTCGGGGTGGTACTGGACGCTGAATGCCGGGATGTCCAGGCATGTCAGGCCCTCAACGGTGCCGTCGTTGGGGCAGTAATGGCTCACCACTGCGGCGCCGAAGTCGGATTCGAACCGCTCCCCCGGCTCTGCGGCCACGGCAAAACCGTGGTTCTGCGAGGTGATCGCGACCCGGCCGGTGGCGCGCTCCACGACCGGGACGTTGAGCCCGCGGTGCCCGTAGCGCATTTTGTAGGTGCCCCGCCCCAAGGCTCGGCCGAGGATCTGGTTGCCGAAGCAGATCCCAAACAGCGGCACTTGCTGCGCCAGCATCGCGCGGGTCAACGAAACCGCGTGGTCCGCGGTGGCCGGATCGCCCGGACCGTTGGACAGGAACACCCCGTCGGGTTCGCGCCCCAGCACCTGCTCGAGAGTGGCGGTGGCCGGCAGGACGTGCGTCTCGATGCCACGGGCGGCCAACATCCGCGGAGT
>DASVWA010000183.1:0-6703 GCA_036389855.1 Pseudonocardiaceae bacterium | reverse complement strand
GTCGCAGTCCCAGTACACCGGGTGCTGTTCACGCAGCGCGCGATAGACCGGGTACGGATCAACGGTGGGGATCATCATGACTCCACGGTCTCCAGCCCTCGCCGCGCCCAATGCTCGACGTCGAGCTCGCCGATCTCGGTGGCGGGAGGCCCGTTTTCGTCCCATTCGCTGCGGATCGCCGCCCACGGACCGGTGGCTTCCAGTTCAGCCAGCAAGGCGGTAAGTCCGAGGTCGATCCGGGTGAGGAACACGTACTCGCGGGGAAGCTCGATGCGGCGCAGTACCGAGCCGGTCGCGCCCCGGCGGGCGAAGTAGCCCTGCACCACGGACGCGGCGTACGCCGGTGTGTAGGTGAATGGCTGCTCGGCCACCAGTGGTTGCAGCTTGTCGCGGTACCACTCGAGCAGTTCGGTCGGCGTGGGTGCGTCAGCGGCGGTCAGGAAGCCGATCTCGACGAAAGTGTCCCACAAGGCAGCAGCGTCGTCGGCGACCGCGGCGGCTACGACCCGTCGCATCAGCGACACCTGTTGTGCCGAGAACCGGTTGACGCAACCGAAATCCAGGAACGTCACCGCACCGTCATCGTGGAACAGGTAGTTGCCCGGATGGGGGTCGGCGTGGAACATGCCCACCATTCGCAGGCTGCCCAGAGCGAACCGGTAGATCACCTCACCCCACCGGTCCCGCGACTGTTGATCCGCCTGCAGCGCCTGGGACCAGCGCATGCCGTCCACGAGATCCATGGTGAGCACCCGGCGGGTCGACAGCTGCGGCACCACCTCGGGGATGCGGATGAACGGATGATCTCGGTACGCGTCAGCGAAGTCGATCTGGTGGGCGGCCTCGATGCGGTAGTCGATCTCCTCACCGATCCGGGCCGCCACCTCCTGGGCCACTGCGCGCACATCGAGCCGATTGGAGCCGGGCACTATCGCCCCGACCAGCTGCAGGAAGGTGGCCAGCAGCTCGGTGTTGTCCAGATCGGCTCGGATGGCCTGATCGACCCCGGGATACTGCACCTTGACCGCCACCCGCCGCCCGTCGGCCAGCCGTGCCGCGTGGACCTGCCCGATCGACGCCGCCGCGAACGCATGCGGGTCGAACTCCGCGAAGACCTCCTCGGGGGGCGCGCCCAGCTCAGCCTCCACCACCGCTGCCGCCAGCTCGGGGGCCATCGGCGGGGCGTCAGCCTGTAGCCGGGCCATCGCGGCCTGGTAGACGCGCTGCCGTTCCGGGGGGATCAACGTGCCGAGCGCAACGAAGGACAGCACCTGCCCGGCCTTCATCAGCACACCCTTCGAGTGGCCGAGCATGGCCGCGTAGCGCTCACTCGTCCGCTCGTGGAACTCGGCGCTGTCCTCGCCGGTCAACCGTTTGCGCAGTGCGGCGACCACCGCTTCACCTGCGGTCCGGCCAGCCAGCCCGGCCAGCGGAACCGTGCGGGCCAACCGACTTCGACCATGCTCGTTGAACACCGCCATCGCGCCTCTCTCAGTTGACGCTTGAGATCCCTAAGTAAATACTTTGGTGCCATGGGCGATCTGTCAACCGTGGCAACCCGGGATCGCATCATCGATGCGGCGATGGAGCTGTTCAGCGAGCACGGCTACCGCGGTACCAGCATCACCCGGATCGAAGAAGCTGCCGGGCTCAGCCCCGGTGCCGGCGGCATCTACCACCATTTCCCCTCCAAGGAAGCACTCCTGACCGCCGGAGTGCAACGGCAGCTGAGCCGGCTCGCCGCCCTACGCGACATTCGCCGGCTGTTCGCCGACCTCGGCGATCTGCACACCGAACTGACCATCGCCGCCCGGTATGTCCTTGCCGAGCTCGACCAGGAGGCCCAACTACTGCGGCTGCTGGCCAGCGAGGCAAGGCACGGACCGAGGATCCTCACCGACGCCGTCGTCCAAGTCGTCGAGCTGACCTACCGCGAATTCGCTGAGTGGATCATCGACCGATCTGGATCGGTTGTTTCCGCCCACCAGGCTGATGCCATCGCGACGATCGGGCTAGGCGCCCTGATCTCTGCACGCCTACTTCCCAACTTGCTGGGCACCGAGCACAGCAAGGTTGACGACAACGCCTTTGTGGAAACGTGGGTGAGCGCGCTGGAGCACCTGCTGACATCGGCTAAGCCCAACGCCAGCGCATGAAGATACTCACCTGGCATGGCCTGCACTCAGACACACAGTGTCTGGTCTGCGAAAAGCATCAAGGCAACAATTGGAGGTGATTCGCCGATACTTGGTAGACGGAGTCACATCGGGACCTGGCCCGGATTGTTGGCTCGGAGGGGCAGGGACGGCGCGATGGCCGACCAGCGCAAGCCAGTCACGGTCGCCTTGACGTCTCGAGGGAGGGGGACGAGGTGGATCAGTCCAACCTGCAGTTGTGGGAGTGCCCGCATATCCACCAGCACCGCCGCAGTGTGCGGCTGGCTCGTGGGGGCGTCACCGCCCTGGCAGTGCTGTTTATCAGTTCGACGCTAACCGCCGCGGTCACAGTCGGCCAGCGAAACCACGCCGATGCGGCTCAACACACCGCCATCGTCGGCGACATGGTCGCTCAGGCCGACCGTATCCGCGACCTCGACCCCCGTGGTGCTGCTCAACTCGGCGTTGTCGCCAACGACACCGTCATCGCATCGGATCGCACGCACCAGGACCAACCCCGACGCCTCGGCCAGCCCCTCACCGGCTACGCAGGGGCAGTTACTGGGGTGGCATTTTCCCCAGACGGGCGCACCCTGGCCACGAGCCCCGTCATTGTGTGGGACCTGAGCGATCGCAGCCGACCTCGGCGGCTGGACCTGCCCCTCACCGGCCACACAGACGTGGTCGACTCGGTGGCGTTCTTGCCGGATGGGCGCACTCTGGCCACGGGTGGTCGCGACAGCTCCGTCATCTTGTGGGATTTGAGCGACCACAACCAACCCCGCCGCCTCGGCCAGGCCCTCACCGGTCCTGGCTGGGTAACTGCAGTGGTGATTTCCGCTGATGGCCGCACCTTGGCCAGCGCCAGCGGCGACCGGACCATCACCCTGTGGGATCTCACCGACCGCAACCAACCCCGTCCCCTGGGCCAGCCCCTCAGCGTCTTCGCCGGCGTGGCAGCGTTCTCCCCCGACGGGCGCACCTTGGCCACGGTCAGCGACGACCAAAGCATCACCTTGTGGGATCTGACCGACCGCAGCCAACCTCGCCGCCTCGGCCGGGCCCTCACCGGTCCGGCTTGGGTGACTGCACTGGTGATTTCCCCTGATGGGCGCACCTTGGCCAGCGCCAGCGGCGACCGGACCGTCATCCTGTGGGATCTCACCGACCGCAACCGGCCTCGCCGCCTTGGTGAGCCCCTCACCAGCCACACAGACGTAGTCAACGCTGTGGCGTTCTCCCCCGACGGGCGCACCCTGGCCAGCGCCAGCGACGATCGGACCGTCATCCTGTGGGATCTCACCGACCGCAACGGACCTCGCCGCCTTGGTGAGCCCCTCACCGGTCACACGGACGAAGTCAACGCTGTGGCGTTCTCCCCCGACGGGCGCACCCTGGCCACCGGCAGCCGGGACAAGACCGTAGTTCTGTGGGATATGACCCCCGCATGACTGGGTAAGGATTCGTTGGCTGTGGCCGTTGCTGGCTGGTCAGCTGCGCTGAGGCCGTCAGCGGCGATGCCGTGCCTAGGCGCACCTTTGGATCCCGCTGCGGGATGGTTCACAGGTTGCAGGACCCTTCGCGACTCGAGTACCGGCTGGGCAAGGTCAGCGGGCACCTCTCGCGGCAGCTCGCCGGTGAGTGGCCAATGCCGCACAGAATCGGTGGTGCGCAGGTGTGACGGTGTGGCGAGCGGATGGGCGTCCCCTTGCTATGCCCTGAAAAAGGGTATCCAGTCCGCATGACTGAACCGGACCGCGATCCAATCCCTCCTGACCCACCGTGGTCGCCGGGGACGCCGAAACCACCGAGCCTTGATGTTGACGTCGAGCGGTTCGAGGAGACACGTCAAGTTCCCGAAGCCCAGGGCGTGAACCCCGACGCTGCGTCACTGGAGCCGCCGGACTAGTCGGCTAGCGCGAGGCGTTTCCCGTGTGACGCCGTCAGGCAACGTGCGGCCGCCGCCGCTGATCAGCGAGTCATCCGTCAATGCACCAGTTGCCCTCGGACGGTGTCCAACGAATTGTCCAAATGACTGTGGTCCGCGAGCTGCCAGGGATCTGGGCTGTCAGCTGCGGAGAAATGCCAACACTTCGGCGTTGAAGGTCTGGGCGTGGGTCACGTTCAGTCCGTGGGGTGCGTCCTTGACGAGAACGAGTTTGCTGCCGTCGACGGCTTCGGCGGTGCGCCGGCCACTGACCTCGAACGGCACGATCGCATCGGAGTCGCCGTGGATGACTAGCGTCGGGATGGTGAATCCTTGGAGGTCGCCGCGGAAGTCGGTCTTGGTGAATGCCGTCGTGCAGTCGAGGGTGCCTTTCGGTGAAGCGGCTGCGGCGATCGCGGCGTTGTAGCGCCGCAGCGGTTCGCTGACCAGGTCGGTTCGCCCCCGTACAGCGAAGAAGTTTGTGACGAACTGGTCGACGAAGGCGACACGGTCGGCTCGGATGCCGTCGTGGAATCCGCTGAGGGTGGCGTCGTCGATACCGCCTTCAGGATTGTCGGCGGACTTGTACAGGTAGGGCGCAACGGCGGCAGCGAACACGGCCTTGGCGATGCGCTCGGTGCCGTACCGGCCGACGTAGCGGGCGACCTCGCCGCCGCCCATCGAAAACCCGATGAGGGTCACGCCGATCAGATCGAGGTGTTCGACGAGTTTGTGCAGATCGGCGGCGAAAATGTCGTAGTCGTAGCCGTCCCAGGGCTGGGACGAGGCGCCGAATCCGCGCCGGTCGTAGGTGATTACCCGGTATCCATCCTCGACCAGTGCGGGAACCTGGCGCTCCCAGGATCGGCCGGACAGCGGCCAGCCGTGGATGAGGATCACGGGCTGTCCCGAGCCGTGGTCCTCGTAGTAGAGCTCGATGGGGGTGCCGTTTTCTTCGCTGACGGTGATGCGTGCCATGGTGTGGCTCCTTTCAGATCAACGTCGGCTGAACCGGTGCTTTCCTCGTCGAGCTCGTCGGGGATGCCGTCGTCGTCGGTGTCGGCCAGCAGCGGGTCGGTCCGGCCCGCCCGGATGGCCTCGAGCTGGGCCGCCAACGCGACGCCGGCGAGCAGGGCGATGCCGGTGGCGTTGGCCCATAACAGCAGTGCCATCACCGCGGTGAGCGGCCCGTAGGTGTCGTCGAAATTGTCGGCGACGGCGATGTATACCCCGAGCAGGGCGGATACGATCAGCCATCCCAGCACGGTCACCCCGGCCCCGGCCGCCAGCCAGGAAAGCCCGGGCTGGCGCCGTCGCGGGGCGTACCGGAACAGCGCAGTCACCGCGGCGAACAGCGCACCGAGTCCCAGTGGCCACCGCAGCACGTCCCACACGGTCTCGGCTGCGTCGCCCCACCGGTAGACCTGCTCAACAGCATCTCCGAAGGCCTCCCCGGCCACGATGCACAGCAGCCCGACGGCCATGGCGACACCCGCGGTTGCCGTCAGCACCATTGCTAGGCCGTACTTGCGCAGGCTCGGTCGATCCCGCTCCGTGCCGTAGATGCGGTTGGCACCACGCTCAAGCTGGGCGAACGCCGAGGTGGCGGCGAGGAAGGCGGTGACCAACCCGAGGACGACCACGACCTCGCCCCGCTCGCTGCCCTCGTCGACCCGGCCGCCCTGGGTGATGACCTGCCGAAGCAGTTCATCGCTGCTGCCCGGCGAGATCGCCACCACTGTGCGCGCCACAACCTCGGCGAACGATTCCACGCCCAGGGCCGAGGCGAGGCCCGCTCCAGCGATGACGAGCGGCACCGCCGCCAGCGCCAGCTGCAACGCGAAGGCGCGGGCGTGACTGAACCCGTCGCCGTAGCGGAAGCGGAGGAAAGCCGCAGCGAGGAGGCGGCCGAGGTGATAGCGCCGCACGGTGTGCCAGGCGTCGTCAGCGGAGAGCTCTTCGCCGCCCATGAGCTCGGTCTCCGGGACCGGGCGCACCGAACTCACTCCACCACAGTATCGGCATAAGCTGCCATAGGCTGCATCCACGATCCCGACAGATGCCTTGGCACGCGCGGTTGTAAGCATCCCGGCTGGTGCCTTCGTGAAAACGGGGAGCGGGACTTCTCGGGGCAGAGCGGGACATACCCTGGCCATCGTCAGGACCGAGCAGATAGTCAGGTTGCTGCGGTGTCAGCGACCGGGACGGGTACTGGACCCCACCCAGAGCGTCCAGTTGACTCTCGCAGCACTGATCAGCTGCGGCAGCGGCTCGACCCCCGGTGGAAAGCTGCCCGAGCCGCTAGGTCGGCCGAATTGTGACAGCGCCGCGTCGGCGCAGATCCCTGGTGGCTAATGCCGGTTGAGATTGCCGATGCCCAGTGATCCGCTTGGTTCGGCAGCGCTGTCGTCGCCTCGGTGATTGGTTGCGGCGATTTCCTCTTCGACCTCGCGGACGTAGCTCTCGGGGTCCTTGTCCACTGCTGTGACGCCAGCGACATGTGTGGCCTCAAAAGCAGCGAAAGCAACGGCCAGGTCGTGGCGCAGCTGGAGTCCCGCGTTACGCCGGAAGTCTGTGAGGCCCTCGCGCTCTTCTTCGGCCATGTGGTCGCTATTGGCCT
>DASVWA010000182.1:0-2348 GCA_036389855.1 Pseudonocardiaceae bacterium | reverse complement strand
ATCGGTGGTTCGTCGATAAGACATATGTCAAGGTCGCCGGACGCTGGATCTATCTCTGTATCGGGCGATCGACCAGCACGGCCAGGTCATCGACGTCCTCGCCTCCAACAAGCGTGATTTGACGGCCACCCGCCGGTTCTTCACCCGGGCGCTAGAGCACGCCCCACACCCGGCAGAGGTGACGACCGACCGGGCGCCTGCCTATTTGCGGGTGCTCGACGAGCTGCTGCCCGCCGCCTGTCATGTGATGGAGCAGTACACGAACAACGCCATCAAAACCGATCACGGCCGATTGAAGGCTCGGCTGCAACCGATGCGTGGACTCAAACGGCTCCAGTCAGCACAAGTGATCGGCACCCGGGCACACCTTCGTCCAAAATCTTCGCCGCGGCCGCTACGAACTCGGCCTTGATGCCGATCCAGGGCATCGGCTCCCGGCTGCCTTCACCGAACTCGCCCTCGCTATCTGATCGAAGCGCCAACCGGTGGATGAGTCTGTTTGCCTTCCATCAACGCAACTGTGCCACCGCGAAGGCGCTGGAAGAATTGGTGTCCTACGCCATGAATGTCGGCGTATCGGGCAACACTTCTCCTCCCGAGCTTCCGGCGTGACAGCGTCGCGCGATGACATGCGGCACCGCGTTCGGGCATCGCTGGCAGCGCCGCCATGTCAGAGTCGGCGCAGATCCGGCGGTATCGATTTAGGCTATCGATGCCCGATCCCGGGACGGACAAGGAGGTCGCACCTCATGACACGCTGGACGCTGCCACCCGACGAAATCCCGTCGGCTTGGTTCAACGTCGTCCCACATCTGCCGAGTCCGCTGCAGCCGCCGCTGCATCCGGTTACCCGCGAGCCGGTGCGGCCGGACGATCTGGCGCCACTTTTTCCCTCCGCGCTCATCGAGCAGGAGGTGACGACTACACCCTGGATCGACGTGCCAGGTGAGGTGCTGGACATCCTACGATTGTGGCGCCCGACTCCGCTGGTCCGCGCGACTCGCTTGGAACAAGCCCTGGGTACCCCGGCCCGGATCTACTTCAAGGACGAGGCGATCTCACCCGCGGGCAGTCACAAGCCGAACACCGCGGTCGCCCAGGCCTTCTACAACGCCAGAGAGGGGGTACGCCGGCTGACCACCGAGACGGGCGCCGGCCAGTGGGGCACTGCGCTTGCCTTCGCATGCGCCCAGTTCGATCTGGATTGCATGGTCTACATGGTTCGGACGAGTTTCGAACAGAAGCCGTACCGGCGCGTGATCATGGAGGCCTGGGGCGCCTCGGTGACACCTTCACCGATCGACGATCCCAACCATCCCGGTTCGCTCGGCACCGCGATTTCCGACGCGGTGCGTGACGCCGTCAACCGTCACGACACTCACTATGCACTGGGCTCGGTGCTCAACCATGTGTTGCTGCATCAGACAGTGATCGGGCTGGAAGCTCGGGAGCAGCTCACACGGGCCGGAGAGCGGCTGCCGGACGTAGTGATCGCACCCTGTGGAGGCGGATCCAACCTGGGCGGTATCGCCTTACCCTTCGTGCCTGAAAGCGGTGTGCGGCTGCTCGCCGTGGAGCCGATGTCCTGCCCAACACTGACTCGGGGCCGATTCGATTACGACTTTGGCGACACCGCCGGGTTCACTCCACTGCTGCCGATGTACACGCTGGGTCACGACTTCGTACCGCCCAGCATCCACGCCGGCGGACTGCGCTACCACGGCGACAGCCCGCTGATCTCGGCACTCGTCCGGGACGGCCGGATGGAGGCGGTGGCCTACCCGCAGGGCAAGGTCTTCGAGGCAGCGATCCAATTCGCCCGTACCGAGGGTAAAGTGGCCGCCCCTGAGGCCGCGCACGCCATCCGCGCGGTCATCGACGAGGCGCTCGCCGCGAAGGAGACTGGCGAGGAGCAGGTCATCTTGTTCAATTACTGCGGTCACGGCTTCCTCGACCTGTCCGCCTATGACGACTACCTCCACGGCCGCCTGCCCGATGAGCAGGGCTAAACCAGTTTTAGGGGACTGATGCCCCTATAGATGTCAAGCCGCTGACGGCTCGGCTTGGGGTGGGGAGGTGATGATCTGGTAGATCTCCCGGGCGAGGTAGCGCTTTAAGCAGTGGATGGCTTCGCGGCGGGTTTTGCCTTCGGTGATGCGGCGGGCGAGGTAGTCGCGGGTGCGAGCGTCGCAGCGCAGCCGGCAGATGGCGATGCGGTAGAGCGCAGCGTTGGCTTGGCGGTCCCCGCCGCGGTTGAGGCGGCGACGGCTGGTTTTTCCTGAGGATGAGTCCAGGGGGTTGACGCCGCATAGGGCGGCGAAGGAGGCCTCGCTGCGCAGCCGGTTGGG
>DASVWA010000181.1:0-5893 GCA_036389855.1 Pseudonocardiaceae bacterium | reverse complement strand
GAGTTCGAGATCATGTGGATGCTGCCCCGCGACCACTGGGGCGCCTACGAACACGCGGCGCCAGTGGATGCTCTCGACCTCACCGCCGAGGTCCGGCGCTGGAGCGGTGTCGGGACCGCCGGCCAGATTGCCCCCAAACCCGTCGAGAGCGAGGCATGATCAGTGACTTCGCCACACCCGCTCGCCGTCTGGTACGGCGGCTCGGCTGTAGGCGGGTGGTTAGTGTGCAAGTCCGCCCCCTCGAACACTGAAAAATCATTCAAAGATCAAGCGGTCTTCAACGGGCGGATCTCGTCGAGAACGGGTCCGAGACGGTCGCGTTCCACCTCCAGGTCGTAGCGGCCTTGTAGATTCAGCCAGAACCGCTCCGATGTGCCGAAGTAGCGGGCGAGCCGGAGCGCCGTGTCCGCGCTGATGCGCCGCTTACCGTGCACGATCTCGTTGATCCGACGGGGGGGTACTCCGATATCGACCGCGAGTCTGTGCTGGGTGATCCTCAATGGCGCGAGGTACTCCTCGGCGAGGATTTCGCCGGGATGGATGGGGGATATCGATGCTGTCGTCGACATGCGTCCCCTCCGTTCAGTGATAGTCAACGATCTCCACGTCTTCTGGCCCGGCAGAGGCCCACCGGAAACAGATGCGCCACTGCTGGTTTACCCGCACGCTGTGCTGTCCGCTGCGATCGCCACGCAGTTTCTCCAACCGGTTACCGGGTGGCACCCTGAGATCGTCCAGAACGTCAGCCGCGTCCAGGATCAGCAACTTTCGTAACGCCGCACGTTGGGTGTTGAAATCCAGCCTCCTGGAACGTTCGCGCCGCCAAACTCGTTCAGTGTCCTTGTCCGCGAACGACCTCAACACCGTAGCAAACATAACGCGAGGCGTTAATAACGTCAAGCGTTACAGAGGTGCGCAGACGTGGCTCGACGAACCCGTGGCAGATGTGCGGTCCGGCGCGTCCATCACCTACCTCGCCGACCTGGCGGCCTTCACGCAGGAGCTGACCGAGCGCGGCGGGTTTGCCTGCGCTGCTGCTCGACGGGCACGGGATTGATGTGCACGGGGGCCGTGGTGTTCTGGCGTCCGGTGATTGCCACACTCCTGTAACGTTTCGAGGCCGAACGGCGACACAACGTGTCGAGAGCCCCAGTGCAGGACCCCCGACCCTGTGCTGGGGCTCTTCGCTGTTGTCAGATCGGCGCCGCCTTAGGGATGGATATGAACCGGTCCGTCGGTACCGCCGCGGACGGGCTGGTGCTGGAGGTCGTTGCGGAGCAAGCGGCTAAGCCTGCGGCGCTGGCCGGGCTGAGGCAGCGGCTGTCCGCGGTCCTTGAGGACCGGCCGGACGAACCGGTACTGCTTGACGTCGCGATCTTGACGGCGTGCGCGGATGATCCCACGCTGTTCACCGAGCCGCTGCCCCCGTTGGGGGCAATGCTGGATGCGTGCGGGCTGGCTCATGACGGCGATTGGTTGGCCAGGCCAGGTTTCGACTTCCAGCAATGGCGGGTGCGGCAGCGGTGCAGGGCGATCGCCGAGCGGCACGACCTCAGTGACGGCGAGGCTCTCGCGGTTCTGGCGATCGTCACGCTGTATGACCGGGTCGCTGACGTGCACGCCGCCGCCCTGACCGCCCACGAGGAGGGCGGTGAGGCGGCGTTGGCCGCCTTCGCCGCCGAGCTCACGGGGCAAATGGGGCCGTTACCGGCTGATCCGAACCGCGATCATGGCCAGGGCGCCACAGCCAGCAACACCACGGTGAAGGCGACCATGGTGTTCCTGACCGAACCAGCCGTGGCCCAGGCGGTGCTGGCCGAGACGATCGGATCTGGCAGCACGGGCGCCGCAGCGCTGGGCCTGTTCGCCGAGACACTCGAGCCGCTGGTGCCGCGGGCCGCTCGCCCCGCAATGCTGTGGCTGCGCGCCAAGGCCCACGAGCGGCTCGATGACCTCACCCGGGCTGAGGCGGCCTACCACGCCGCGGAAGCAGCCGACCCGCAGTGGCCACCGACGCTGATAGGGCTTTCAGCCAGGAACGACAGCTTCCCGCCACGGCCACCGCAGCCCAGCGGGGTGCTCACTCCCCTGGGGTCCGCTTCGGCTGGGCGCGTACATGCGCGCGGATACGCCAGCGCCGCAACGTGACGGACATCGAGCTCCTCCTGGCACGTCGCCCGCAAGCTTGTAGCAGTCACTCGATAGTGTACTGCCGGAGTACCCCGATGCATGGTCGTGGCCGGAACGACTACCTCAAAAAAGCTGGTCGAAGAGACCTAACACTCTTTGGGATGGCGCGTCACCCTCAGCCGCTTTGCCCGCCTGGTGACTGGACCTTGAGATCGCTTTCGTCCAAATCCGATGACGGAACGGGCACCGAGGTGACCGGTACCGACTCCACCTCATCAAACTCGCGTATGCGCTCCTGGTAGTCGGCAGTCACGCCCTCTTGCGCTGCTTCCGCGTCGAAACCAGCTGCCTCGTCGGTGCCGGTTGGGTTGTCAGCTGACGTTTCGTCACCTGTGACGTCAGCTGACTCGTCAGTGGGAGACTCGGGATTGAGGTCATTGTCCTGTTGAGTGGCTTCAGGCTCAGTCATCGCCTGTCCTTTCGTTCGGCGTCTGTCTACTCAGTACCACCGACGGAAGATCAGAAAACATACCCGGCCCTACAAAGGTGGCAACCGGTAGCGGATCAAAGACCCGTTGCTTCCCCCGTCCGGACCACAGCACAGCCCTTCCGCTGGGTGATACCTTCGTCACGCAGCGAAACAGGCACCGATCGTCCTAGCAGCTAGGAGCAGGTATGGCACGCGTCGGACTGTTGACCTTCTCCGACGGACGCGACTTCGTCCACGCCGACATCAAGTCGTTCGGGCAAGACGTGGAAGGTCGCATTGCCCAGGCGCTCGAACAGGCCGGGCATGAGGTCATCCGCGCGACCGAATCGATCTGGACCAACACGCTGGCCACCACCGAGGCGCGCCGGGTCGCCGACGCCCGGCCAGACCTCACCATCTTCAACTACCCGGTGTGGGCCTTCCCGCACTTCTCGATGCTCGCCGCGACAGCTTCCCCGGGTCCGCTACTGCTGTTCTCCAACATCGACCCGCAGTTCCCCGGGATGGTCGGCATGCTGGCGGCCGGCGGAGGGCTGGACCAGATCGGCCGGCAACACGCCCGGGTGTGGGGCGACGTGACCGACTCGGCCGTGCGGGACCGCGTCCTGGAAACCGTTCGCGCTGCGGCGGCAGTGTCCATGCTGTCCGGCAGCACCTTCGGCCGCATCGGTGGCCGTCCGATGGGCATGTACACCGCGGTCGCGGATACCGATCAGTGGATGAGCACCTTCGGGGTGGACGTCGAGGAGATCGACCAGTGGGAGATCGTGCGGCGCTCGGAGGCCGTCGAGCAGTCGCGGGTGACCGCCGGCCGGGAATGGCTGGAGCGCCACGCTGCGGGGGTGCACTACGACGGCAAGCAGTTGACGCACGAACTGCTCGAACGTCAGATCCGCTCCTACCACGCCGTGCGGGAACTGATCGACGAGTGGAACCTCGACTTCTGCGGGATCAAGGGGCAGCCGGAGCTGACCACGCACTTCACCACGATGGACGTCACCGAGGCCTTCCTCAACGATCCCTATGACTGGGAGGGCCCCAAGCAGCCCCATGTCTGTGCCACCGAGTCCGACATGGACGGTGCGCTGACCATGCAGCTACTCAAGGGCCTGACCGGTACGCCGGTGCTGTTCGCCGACGTGCGGCACTACCACGCCGACCGCGACATCTGGGACCTGTGCAACTCCGGGCAGCACGCCACCTGGTACGCCGCGCGCAGTGACGACCCGGCGGAGAACCTGCGCACGGTGCACTTCTACCCCGAGATCTTCTACTTCCCCGCCGGTGGTGCCTCGGTATCGTTCTTCGCCGCGCCCGGGCCCGCCACCTTTGCTCGGCTGACCCGGACCGCGGGCCGGTACCGGATGCACGTTGCGCGTGGCGCGTTCGAGTCCTACGACGACGCGACCAACGAGGCGCTGGCTCGCCAGTCGACGTTCGAGTGGCCACATGCATTCGCTCGGCTGGAAGTCGAGGCCGGCGAGTTCCTGTCCAGCTTCGGAGCGAACCATATCCATGCGGTGCCCGGTGAGCACGTGGCCGAGCTACGGGCGGTGTGCCGCATGCTCGATATCGAGTGGGCCGGGCTGGGTGCGGCTCGGTGAGCTCGCTGCTGCTCGGTGTCGACATCGGCACCGCCAGCTCCAAAGGCGTGCTGGTCTACGCCGACGGCACTGTTGTCGCGACGGCGGCTCGGGCTCACGAGGTGTCAATGCCACACCCCGGCTGGGTGGAGCACGACCCGCAGGCGGTGTGGTGGGCCGACTTCGTAGCGATCAGCAAGGAGCTGGCAGCGGCGGCACCCGAACCGGTCGCCGCGGTAGGCGTCAGTGGCATCGGTCCGTGCCTGCTCCCGGTGGACAGCGAGGATCGGCCCCTTCGGCCGGCGATTCTCTACGGCGTGGACACCCGCGCCACCGTTGAGATCGAGGAGCTGACCCAGGCGCTGGGCAAGCAGACCATCCTGCAGCGCTGCGGGTCGGTGCTCACTTCGCAAGCAGTCGGACCCAAGCTGGCGTGGCTGCGCGCGAACGAACCGCAAACCTGGGCAGCGACCCGCCGCTTCCTAATGGCCAGCAGCTTCATCGTGCGCAGGCTCACCGGCAGCTACATCCTCGATCATCACTCGGCCAGCCAGTGCACCCCCATGTACGACCCGGTCGAGCACCGCTGGATCGACGAGTGGACCGAGCTGATCGCCCCCGGATTGGAGCTGCCGCAGCTGCGTTGGCCCTCTGATGTGGTCGGCGAGGTGCAGGGCAGCGCCGCCGAGCAGACCGGCATCCCGGCGGGCACGCCGGTGGTGGCCGGCACGATCGACGCCTGGGCGGAGGCCACCAGCGTCGGCGTCACCGCACCCGGCGATGTCATGCTGATGTACGGGACGACCATGTTCCTGGTCGAGGTGCTCGACCGTCCGCGCCGCAGCCCGGATCTGTGGGGCACCGTGGGCACCTTTCCCGGCACCCACAATTTCGCTGCCGGAATGGCCACCTCGGGCGCGATCACCGAGTGGATCCGCAAGCTAACCGGGGAAACGTCGTTCGACCCGCTCGTGGCGCAAGCCCAGCAGTCACCGCCCGGCGCGCAAGGCCTGCTCATGTTGCCCTACTTCGCCGGGGAGCGGACGCCGCTGTTCGACCCGGATGCCCGGGGCGTGCTGATCGGGCTGACCCTGCGGCACAACCGGGGGGATATGTACCGGGCGGCCTTGGAGGCCACTGCCTACGGGGTGCGGCACAACCTGCAAGCGATGCGCGACGCCGGTGGGCAGGCCCGTCGCCTGGTCGCGGTGGGCGGCGGCACCAAGGGCGGGCTGTGGACGCAGATCGTCTCCGACGTCTTGGACGCCCCGCAGCAACTGCCTCGCCAGACGATCGGCGCGTGCCTGGGTGACGCGCTGCTGGCCGCCATCGGGATCGGCCAGATCAAGAGCGGCGAGTCACCCGACCTGAGCCAAATAGATATGGCCGAAATAGATATGGCGCAGTGGAACCCCATCGCGGCCACGATCGAGCCGCGCCCGGAACCGGCTGCCACCTACGCGCGTCTTTATGCCCTCTATCGCGAGCTGTACCCGAACACCAGAGAGATCGCCCACGCGCTCGCCCGCGAGCAGCGCGTGCTGTCCCCTCGCATCGGAGGTAGCTGATGGTCGTGTCCTCGTTCCGGTCCCGGGTGACCACGCGGCGGGTGTATGCCCTGGGCGCGTTGGCGGCGTTGTTGTTCGGTTATGACAACGGCATCATCGGCGCCGCGCTGTTGTTCATCCCG
>DASVWA010000180.1:0-29206 GCA_036389855.1 Pseudonocardiaceae bacterium | reverse complement strand
GATGCCGTTAGTGATCAGGAACCGCTCGTCGGTCATGACGATCTGCTCGACCCACCACTCCAACATGTTCCAGGCCAAGCGCAACACCGCGGCGACCGCCAGGTACCAGAGCACCGACTGCAGCACCCAAAAGTCATCGCCCCCGAGCAGTTGAGACAGCACGAAAGCCACGATTACGACTGCGAAAGTCTCCGTCAGCACCCTAAGCAGGCTGGCCCAGTGCCGCCGCACCCGGATCACCCGCCGCTCAGTGGGGATCAGGTACTCGTTGGGATGCCGACCAAGCATGTCAAGGCTGCCTGAACTGCGAGCGCATAAAGCAAGGGTACTACCGTCGGTGGGGATGACAGGGCCTCGCGCGCGGAACATCCGGTGTGTCGGAGCGGTGGTGTTCGACAGCGCGCGAAGGCTATTGCTGATCCAACGAACCAACGAGCCGGGGCGGGGGCGCTGGTCGGTACCCGGCGGCCGGGTGCAGGCCGGCGAGACCGACCATCATGCAGTGATCCGCGAGGTGGCCGAAGAGACCGGGCTGGAGGTCAAGATCGTCCGCCGGGCCGGAGTGGTACAGCGCTACGAGCCTGGCGGCGCGGTCTTCGATATCCATGACTACGTCTGCCTTGTAACAGGCGGGACGCTGCGAGCCGGCGACGATGCTGACGATGCCCGGTGGTGCGACGCGGAGACGCTGGCGCGTCTGCCGATCGTGGAGGGGCTCGTTGACGCCCTCACCGAGTGGGATTGCCTGCCGCTGTGACCGCGGCGCTCAGGTGGTCACAGTCCCGGGCCCCATGGCCAGCTTGGCCAGCAAATCGCGGGCCTGTTCGGCATGGCGAGGTTGGCACAGCACGTCATAACGCCCTGCGACGAGCTGGCTTGCCGACGCGAAGTCCCGCCGGCCGCGAGTGGAGGCGTAACCGGCCGCCGCGAACACCGTCCCGAACACCGCACCCGTGGCCACGCCCACCAGGATCGGGATGACCCCAGCGCCGGCTTGGGTAGCGAACAGGCTGAGCAGCACTCCGACGAACAGGCCGAACCAGGCGCCCGACGCGGCTCCTTGAGTCAGCACCCGTCCCCAGGTCAACCGTCGCAACACCCGCTCGACCAGCATCAGATCCACTCCGACGATGGTGACCTCGGCGACCGGGAACTGATTGTCAGCGAGATGGTCCACAGCGCGCTGGGCCTCGGCGTAGGTGGCGTAGGAGCCGATCGGCCAACCGGTGGGTGGGGTGGGCAGGCCACGCATCTGACCCTGGCTGCTGAACGGGCTGGTCACAGTGCATCACCTCTGGCTGTGGGGTACCCATCGTGCCAAAGCTCATGCGCACGGCCCCGATTAGCGGATCAACTTCGCGCAGCGTACTCCTGCAGCAGTCCCTTACTGATGATCGTCTTCTGGATCTCGCTGGTTCCCTCACCGATGAGCAGGAACGGCGCCTCTCGCATCAGCCGCTCGATTTCGAACTCCTTGGAGTAGCCATACCCTCCGTGGATGCGAAAGGCGTCCTCGGTGACCTCCTTGCAGTATTCGCTGGCTAGCAGCTTCGCCATCCCGGTCTGGACATCATTACGGGCACCGGAGTCCTTGAGCCGGGCGGCGTTGACCATCATCAGGTGTGCGGCCTCGACCTTGGTGGCCATCTCGGCGAGCTTGAACGCGATCGCCTGGTGCTGTGCGATCGGCTTGCCGAAGGTTCGCCGCTGCTGCGCGTAGCTGACCGCGAGCTCGAAGGCGCGAATGGCGATGCCACAAGCTCGGGCTGCGACGTTGACCCGCCCCACCTCGACGCCGTCCATCATCTGCGCGAAGCCCTTGCCAGGTGCGTCACCGAGCACCTTGTCGGCACCAATGCGATGCCCGTCGAAGATCAGCTCGGTGGTGTCGACTCCCTTGTAGCCCATCTTGTCGATCTTGCCGGGCACGCTGAGTCCAGGGGCGACATCACCGAAGCCCGCCGGTTTGTCCACCAGCAGCGTGGTGAGGTTGTGGTGCGCCTTCGCCGCGCCCTCGTCGGTCTTGACCAGGGTCGCCACCAGAGTGGACGTCGCGCCATTGGTCAGCCACATCTTGGCGCCGTCGACGACATAGTGGTCCCCATCGCGCCTGGCCCGGGTCTTGATCGCGGCAACGTCGGAACCCAGTTCTGGCTCGGACATGGAAAAGGCGCCACGAACGCTGCCCTCGGCCATCTTGGGCAGGTAATGCTGCTTCTGCTCCTCGGTGCCGTGCTGGCGGATCATATACGACACGATGAAGTGGGTATTGATCACACCGGACACGCTCATCCAACCCCGAGCGATCTGCTCCACGACCAGTGCGTAGGTCAGCAGCGACTCCCCCAGACCGCCGTACTGCTCGGGGATGGTGAGCCCGAACAGGCCCATCTCTTTCATCCCGTCGACGATGTCCTGCGGGTAGCTGTCGGCGTGCTCCAGCTCCTGGGCGACCGGGATGATCTCTTTGTCAACGAAGGACTTGACGGTGGCCAGCATCTCCTGCTGGATCTCGGTGAGACCCTCGGTCTGAGCGAGCCGGGCCATGGGGGCACCTTTCGTCGCTGACGGCCGGGCGATCGGCCTGCGGCTAAGGTTACCCGGCAGTATTGCCCTGTTCGTGGTGTTGAGAGACATGGCGCACTACTTCAACCAGCGCGCCGCCTCCTGACTCCGGACCAACAAGGAGAACCACCATGACGCAGCTGGGCGACCCGACCTTCTATCGCAGTCCCGCCCAAGCCGCCGCGGCACCGGCCGAGAAGCTCGCCTACGTCGCGGCCTTCGACCGCACCGCGCAACGCCCCGACGCGCTCACCGTCGTCGACGTCGATCCCAGCTCCGCCCGGTACGGGCAGGTGATGGGCTGGGCGGACCTGCCCACCTTGGGAGACGAGCTGCACCACTTCGGCTGGAACGCCTGCAGCAGCGCGCTGGCGCACGAGGGCCATGACATGAACGGGCTGCAGCGGCGTTACCTGCTGCTGCCGGGGTTGCGCAGCTCGAACGTGCATGTCTATGACACCCACCCCGATCCCGCCAATCCCACCCTGGTCAAGACGATCGACGCCAAGGAGCTGGCGGACAAAGCCGGCTACTCCCGGCCGCACACCCTGCATTGCGGGCCAGAAGGAATCTTCCTGTCCTGCTTGGGAGGCGCCAATGGCGCCGATGGTCCGGGCGGGATCGCGCTGCTCGACCACTCGACCTTCGACGTGCTGGGCCCTTGGGAAAGTGACCGCGGACCGCAATATCTGGCATATGACGCCTGGTGGCATCTGAAGCACAACACCGTGGTCACCAGTGAGTGGGGTACCCCGTCGATGATCGAGGACGGGGTCAACCCGGAGCTGCTGCTGGGTGGCAAGTACGGCCACGCGCTGCACTTCTGGGACCTGGCCGCCGGCAAGCACCTCCAGCGAGTCGACCTGGGTGCTGAGCATCAGATGGTGCTCGAGTTGCGTCCAGCGCACGATCCCGAGGCCACTTGGGGGTTTGTCGGCGTCGTCGTGTCAACGCAGGATCTATCCGCCTCGGTGTGGCGCTGGCATCGTGAAGGGGGCAGCTGGACCGCCGAGAAGGTGATCACCATCCCGGCCGAACCGGCCGCCGCCGACGCCCTTCCCCCGGCGCTGAAGCCGTTCGGGGCGGTGCCCCCATTGATCACCGACATCAACCTCTCGGTAGATGACCAGCAGCTGTATGTGTCGTGCTGGGGCATCGGTGAGCTCAAGCAGTACGACGTGAGCGACCCTGCGCGCCCGCGCGAGACCGGATCGGTACGGCTGGGCGGCATCGCCGGGCGCGTGGCCCATCCGGCGGCACCCGATCAGCGTCTGGCCGGTGGCCCGCAGATGGTGGAGGTCAGCCGGGACGGGCGGCGGGTGTATCTCACCAACTCGCTCTACGGCGCGTGGGATGACCAGTTCTATCCCGCCGGCGTCGGTGCGTGGCTGGCGAAGATCGACGCCGACCCCGCCGGTGGGATGGCTCTCGACGAAGGGTTCTTCCTGCACGGTGACGACTTCCGCGGCCTGCGGGTGCACCAGGTGCGGCTACAAGGTGGCGACGCCTCCTCCGACTCATACTGCTACCGCTGAGCCGCCCGGCGATCGCGAATGGCGGTTTGAGGTGCGGGTATCACCGATCTGAGCGGGCGCTAGCCTCGTGCAGTGGCCACTTCGACCAGGGTTTACGCCGCCCGGGTCGCGGGCCTGCCGGTGTTCGGGCCCGATGGCGAACAGATCGGCAAGGTCCGCGACCTGGTCACCACGCTGCGGATCGGGCCGCGGCCGCCTCGAGTACTGGGACTGGTCATCGAGCTGACGATCCGGCAACGGATCTTCGTGCCGATGCTACGAGTCACTTCCATCGAACCGGGCGCGGTGGCGCTGGCCACCGGCACGGTAAGCCTGCGCCGGTTCTCGCTGCGCCCCAACGAGACCTTGGTGATCGGGGAGATCCTGGACGCCCGGGTGCACGTGGCCGCCACCGGGGCGGTCGCGGTCGTGGTGGACGCCGGGATGGAGCAGGATCGCACCCGGGACTGGGCGATCACGACGCTTGCGGTGCGGGAGCGCACTGGCCGTCTCGGGCGACGCGGCCCGGTCCGGGTGCTCGGCTGGGACGAGGTTGCCGGGCTGACACGGGCCGAGGTGTCCTCCCGTGGGCAAGGTGCCGAGCAGTTGCTCGCCCTCTACGAGGAGCTGCGCGCGGTGGAGGTGGCCAACGCATTGCGCGAGCTACCCACCAAACGTCGCCACGAGGTGGTCGACGCGCTGGACGACGAGCGGCTGGCGGACGTGCTGCAAGAGTTGTCCGAAGACGAGCAAGCCGAATTACTCGCCCATCTGGGCGACGAGCGGGCCGCCGACGTGCTGGAGGCGATGAATCCCGACGATGCCGCTGACCTGCTCGGTGAGCTCGCCCAGACCGAGCGGGAGCGGTTGCTGCGGCTGATGGCACCCGAGGAGTCCGCACCGGTACGCAGGCTGCTGGCCTACTCCTCGGACACCGCAGGTGGCCTGATGACTCCGGAGCCGGTGGTGCTCACACCGGACGCCACCGTAGCTGAGGCGCTGGCCCGGGTCCGCAACCCGGAGCTGACCCCCGCGCTGGCAAGCATGGTGTTCGTCTGCCGCCCCCCTTCGGCCACCCCGACCGGGCGCTACCTGGGCTGCGCTCACCTGCAGCGGCTGCTGCGCGAGCCACCCTCAGACCTGGTGGCCGGCGTGCTGGACACTGAGCTGGCCAGGCTCGGACCGCAAGCGTCACTGGCCGAGGTGACTCGCTACTTCGCCGCCTACGACCTGGTCTGCGGCCCAGTGGTGGATGCCGAGGGTCACCTGCTCGGGGCGGTGAGCGTGGATGATCTTCTAGACGCCGCGCTCCCCGACGACTGGCGGCAGCGGGAGGCATGGCCGGCTTCCGACTGGACTGGCGAGGTGACGCATGGCTGAGTCACATTCGCAGTATTCGGCACGCCGGCTGGACCTACCGCGCGAGCCGCGGCGCCTGACACCCAGAATGGACCCGGACGCCTTCGCCCGCTTCTCCGAGCGGATTGCCCGCTTCCTGGGCACCGGGCGGTTCCTGGCTGCGCAAACCGTCTTGGTCGTGGTATGGATCACCATCAATCTGACGGCCGTGTCGCTGCGCTGGGACCCCTACCCGTTCATCCTGCTCAATCTCGCGTTCTCCACGCAGGCGGCCTACGCAGCGCCGCTGATCCTGCTGGCGCAAAACCGCCAGGACGACCGGGACCGGGTCGCGCTGCAGGAGGACCGGGCCCGGGCCGAGCGCACCAAAGCCGATACCGAATACCTGGCCAGGGAGCTCGCCGCACTGCGGTTGGCCGTCGGCGAGGTGGTCACCCGGGACTTCCTGCGATCCGAGCTCGTGCGGCTGACCGAGCACCGAGAACTGGGACCGGCGGACTCCAGTGCACCGGATCGGGCCGGGCCGGAACGATCCAGCTCCCGGCGTGGTGGGCGCGGCTGACCGCAGCGCCGACGACCTGAGCGCCGACACCGCGACGCTCGATTCGATGCGCCTAGCATGGAAGATGCCTGCCCCCAACCCAGAAGGTCGGTGCTATCCCGTGGCCTCCACCCAGACCGCCCCGTCGGTCGACGCGGTTCGCACCGCGCTGGACGGGGTGCACGATCCCGAGATCAACCGGCCGATCACCGAGCTGGGCATGGTCAAGGACGTGACCGTGGCCGGCGACGGCACGGTGGGAGTAGCGGTGTGGCTGACCGTCGCCGGCTGCCCGATGCGTGACACCATCACCTCCAGGATCACCACTGCGGTGTCCGCCCTACCGGGTGTGCGTGCCGTACAGGTGGAACTCGACGTGATGAGCGACGCTCAGCGCACCTCGTTACGCCGCCAGCTGCGCGGCACCGCAGAGGAGCCGCGGATTCCGTTCGCTGAACCGGGATCACTGACCCGGGTGTATTGCATCGCCTCCGGCAAGGGCGGGGTCGGCAAGTCCTCGGTGACGGTGAACCTGGCGGCCGCGATGGCCGACCGCGGCCTGTCGGTGGGATTGATCGACGCCGACATCTACGGGCACTCGGTACCGGGCATGCTCGGCACCACCGCCCGGCCCACCCAGGTGGAGAAAATGATCATGCCACCGATCGCGCACGGCGTGAAGGTGATCTCCATCGGCATGTTCACCAGAGACAACACCCCCGTGGTGTGGCGGGGACCGATGCTGCACCGCGCGCTGCAGCAGTTCCTCGCCGACGTGTTCTGGGGCGACCTCGACGTGCTATTGCTCGACCTACCGCCGGGCACCGGCGACATCGCCATCTCGGTAGCGCAGCTCGTGCCCAATGCTGAGATCCTCGTGGTCACCACCCCCCAGCGGGCCGCCGCGGAAGTGGCGCAGCGGGCCGGAGCGATCGCGCTGCAGACGCACCAGCGGCTGATCGGCGTGGTGGAGAACATGGCGTGGCTGCAGATGCCGGACGGCTCGCGCAACCACCTCTTCGGCTCCGGCGGCGGCCAGGAGGTCGCCGACTCGCTGACCCGCTCGCTGGGCAGCGAGGTCCCGCTGCTGGGTCAGGTGCCACTGGACCCGCAGCTGCGCGAGACCGGTGACGCCGGCACTCCCCTGGTGCTCGCCGATCCGGCATCGCCGGCCGCGGTTGTGCTGCGCGGGATCGCCGACCGGCTCGCCACCCGATCCCGCGGCCTGGCCGGGAGGCTGCTCTCAGTGAGCCCCCGTTCCCGGTGACCGCCTGCCTGGCGTGCGCACTCAGGTCGCGTCGGGGTCAAACGGTGCGCGCTCGCCTGGCTGTAACGGCCGAGGGATCGGGACGCCCTGCCCGGTGGGGCTGGCGTAGCCGTTAGGTTTGATCGCGCCGCCGAAGGACTCGCCGTCGGAACCGTCAAGCAGTTGACCCAGCCCTCGCGAACGGAGGCCGCGCAGGTCACGGAGCTCCTCCAGGGGCTGGCGGAGCTCATCGAATTCCGGGCCTAGCTCGGTGCGAAGCTGCTCACGGGCACCGGTGGCGTATTCCCGAACCTGGCGCACGGTGCGCCCCAACCACGCCGCGGCCGAGGGCAGACGTTCCGGGCCCAGGATGAATAACCCACCGACAACGAGGATCAGGAACTCCCCCCAACCGATGTTGAGCATCCGCGCGCACCTCCGATACCCAAGCTCGAGCCAGCCGCCATCAATCCGACTTCAGCGTGACGGTCACCAGCAGCGGCCGCCCATCACGGACCAAGGAAATCGGCACCCGTTCACCAATAGCATGCTCCCGCACCGCGACGATAAGCCCATCCGCACTGCCGACGATACGATTACCGACTTTGGTGATCACATCGTTTTCCAGGATGCCGCCCTCGGCGGCGGCACTGCCCAGCTGCACGTTCTGCACGCGGGCTCCGTCGGACTTGCCGTCGGTCACCGAAGCGGCGTTGACGCCCAGATCGGCGTGCTGGTAATGCCCGGTGCGGATCAGTTCCTGAGCGATCTTCCTGGCCGTGTCAATGGGGATGGCGAAGCCGAGCCCAATAGAGCCCCCGCCCTCGCGGGCGCCCAGAGTACGGATGGCGGTGTTGATGCCCACCACCGCTCCTGCGGTATTCACCAGTGCCCCACCGGAGTTGCCAGGGTTGATCGCGGCGTCGGTCTGGATCGCGTCGATCACCGCGTTGCCGTGAGTGCCATCTCCTTCCAGACGCACCGGTCGATCCACCGCGCTGACGATGCCGCTGGTCACCGTGCCGGCGAGTCCCAACGGGGAGCCGATAGCGATGACGGAATCCCCCGGTTTCAAGGTCGAGGATCGGCCCATCTGCGCCACAGTCGGGTTGGCGACTTCCACTTTGGCCACGGCGAGATCCGTCTTCGGGTCCCGGCCCACGATCCGCGCCGGCACCCGGCTGCCGTCGCTGAACACCGCTTCCAAGGTTGCCTGCGAGGTGGTCGCGGCGGGGGCCACGACGTGGTTGTTGGTCAGCAGGTAGCCCTGACCGTCGATGACCACTCCGGAACCGAAACCTCCCTGGTCGCCGACTCGGAACTCCAGGGACACCACCGCGGGCAACACCCTGCTGGCCACGGCCGCCACCGAGCCGGCCGGACGGTCGGTCACCGGCTCGACCTGGGCCAGTGTGGCATCTGGATCGGTCAGCGGATTGCCGTCGGCGGTGAGCCGACCCACGAACCCGCCCAGCGCCCCGATCAACAACACCATCGCCCCTAGGAGGGCGAGCGCGCGGTGACTCAATTGACGGCCGAACAGCGCTTCCTGCAGGCTCAACCGGGCTGCCCGTTGCGGCGGGTCGCCAGGATCCCGGTGGTGTTCAGCGACAGCGGGGGGCCCCAGTACCGCCGCTGCCCACGGGTCACGCCACGGGCTGCGTTCAGCGCCCTGCGGCCAGAAGTGATCCTCGCCTGCAGTGCCATGCTCAGGGTGCGCGCCGTTGCGGCCGGGCGGACGCTGCAACCGTTCGTCGGATCCCGACCGCCTACCAAACGCTGCCGCCAGCGCATCAGGGGACGGCGCAGCTACGGTCGATACGTCTTCGGATGTGCTGGTAACAGGCATGCCGGCAGCCGGTGTGGCACCGGTCTGAACGGCGAAGGCTCCAAGAATCCCGGAGGGCCGGCCGAATACCCGTGCCGCCGCTGGATCCACCTCGGGATGCTGCAGTGGTCTGGGCACGAACCGCGGCGGCCCGGAACGCCCTTGCGTGGCGAAGGGTGTGTCGGGGTTGTGATCCTGCGGCGGGCTCATGGTCTCCCGGGCTTTAACTCGGCGTGCTCAAGACCACCGAGCCTGCCCGCACCCCGGTGAAGTATGCGTAGCGCGGTTATCGACCCATCCAACGGCCCCGCACTGAACGTCCTGATACCGAACGTCCCAGCACTGACGGTCCGGTACCCCAACGCTGGCTCGCGCCCAGTGGGGCGCCGCCACCCAGCGGTGCGGTCGGGGCCCGGCTGGGGTCGGCAATCTCGACGACGGTGCCATCAGCAGCCACCGCGAGCCCATCCGGAGGGCCGGCCAGCCCAGCGGTGTGCGGAATGTCTCGCAACGCGGCAAGCAACTCGGCCGGCACCTGTGGGCACTGCGCCGAACGCATCA
The DNA here is from genome assembly GCA_036389855.1 of Pseudonocardiaceae bacterium. Classification (GTDB taxonomy): domain Bacteria; phylum Actinomycetota; class Actinomycetes; order Mycobacteriales; family Pseudonocardiaceae. The sequence continues at coordinate 19,592 of DASVWA010000180.1, read as the reverse complement.
CGCTGCGGGCCAAGCGCTGCACGCCGACCTCCGCGGTGCAGGACTGGCAAGCGCTGAGGTGTTGAGCAGCCCGGTCACGGGCAGCCGCACCGAGCTCTCCGTCGACAAAGGCCACCAACGCATCCACGGTGAGGTGTTGCCCTGCGTTGAGGCCGGCTACCAGACCAGAGAAAGATCGGCCGCGCAGGTCGGTCATCCAACCTCCTCGTCAGCAAGTCCACGACGCCGTTCGAGCGCCGTCCGCAGCGCCAGCCTACCGCGGTGGATCCGGCTGCGGACGGTCCCGAGCTTCACCCCGAGGGTAGCGCCGATCTCTTCGTAGGACAGGCCCTCGACATCACAGAGTACGACGGCTGCCCGAAACTCCGGGGGGAGGTCGTCCAGCGCCTGCTGCAGATCCGGATCGAGGTGGGTCTCGGCATAGACCTGCTCCGGGCTGAGGCCGTCACCGACCAGCCGGTCGGTGTCCTCGGGCAGGCCCTCCATCCGCAGCCGGGAACGCCGCCGCACCATGTCCAGGAAGAGGTTGGTGGTGATCCGATGCAGCCAGCCCTCGAACGTGCCGGGCTTGTAGGAGCCCAAGCTGCGAAACACCCGGATGAAGGTCTCCTGGGTGAGGTCTTCGGCGTCGTATGGATTGCCGGACAGGCGGTAAGCCAGCCGGTAGACCCGGTCGGCGTGATCTCGAACCACCTGATCCCAGGACGGTGGCGCCCAGCCCTCGGTAGCGTGCGTCTCGTCCTCAGCCGTGCCGAGGGAGATCGTTTGCCCGGGAGCAGCAGGCTCGCAGAAGCGGGTCTCGGTGGCCATCGGTTGTGTCTTGCACCTCCGGGTCAGTGACAGTCCCACGGTCAGACAATGCAACACCGGGGCGGCTGTCATTGTTTCGTCTTGGGTTTCGTCTTGGGTTCGTGTCGGGTGGTCTCAGGTTGATGATGGCGGATCAGCGTGTGCCCCAGGTAAGCATCGGGTAAGAGCATCCTGAGAGTGGTCCTGATACAGAAATGCACCGAGCTGGCGCGTCACCTCCCCGAGGATCCGCACGACGGCGCTACGCTACGCACCGTGATGTCGACCGGCACCACAGGCGGGCCGCCTGCACCGGCCGACAGCGCCGTGCGCCAGTACGTGGAGAGGTTCGTCACCGAGGACCCCGTGCTTACCGCGGCACGCGAGCGCGGCCACGAACTGGGTTGCACCCCGATCCAACCGGGTGGGGGCGCCGCACTGCGATTTCTGGCCGGCGCACTGTGCGCCCGCGCCGTGGTCGAGGTCGGTACCGGTGCGGGCACCAGCGGGTTGTGGCTGCTGCGCGGGATGGCCCATGACGGTGTGCTCACCTCTATCGACGTTGAGCCTGAACACCAGCGAGCCGCCCGTCAGGCGTTCGCCGAGGCCGGGTTTCCACCGTCGCGCTACCGACTGATCATGGGCCAGGCCCTGGAGGTGCTGCCCCGGCTCACCGACCACGGATACGACCTGGTATTCGTCGATGCCGCCACACCGGAGTACCCGCGCTACCTGGAAGTCGGCGCTCGATTGCTGCGCACTGGCGGAGTGATCGCTTTCGACAATGCCTTGTGGGGCGGCAAGGTAGCCGATCCCGCATTTCGGGACCCTTCCTCCTTGGCACTGCGCGAGCTCGGCGCCATGGTCCGCGGCGACGAGACCCTGGTGCCGCTGATGCTTCCCTTGGGCGACGGCCTCCTGCTGGCCCTACGGGCGTAATCTCACCCAACAGCCAGCTGGATGCATATCGTTGTTCTGGGCCGGCGCGACGAGCAGAACTCAGTAGTCCGCTGCGGGTTTGCTGGCCGAGAGAATGCTGTAGAACCACGCGCCGTGCCGCAGGGCCTGGTACTGACGTATCGAAGCGACCACGTTGCCGTGCTGGACGGCGGAGCGAACCCCCGTCATGCGGCCGAACACCGCCAGGGGGTAGGTCCAGTACGCCATGCGATACAGCCGGCGCAGAGACGGTCGGGTGTGTACGGTCACGTCATCGAGCTGTGCATCGACGAATCCGGATTCGGTGAGGTGCGTTAGGTGTTCCTCGGGAGTGTCGATGTCGGGAACTGCCCAGCCATCCAGCCATTCGTGCAGTAGCCGCTCACCGGTCTGGTCGAGCGGGCGGTCCGCCCTGACGAAGTCGGCGACGACCACCCGTCCGCCCGGACGCAGCAGCCGGGCAGCCTCCCGGTAAAAAGCCGCTTTGCGGGGCGCGTGGCACAGGCTCTCCACCGCCCACACGACGTCGAAGCTCTCATTCGGGAAGGGCGTCGCAGTGAAGTCGGCCTGTTCAAAGCGGGCACGGTCGGCAAGGCCACGTCGAGCGGCGTGGTCTTGCGCCATCGCGACCTGCTTGGCGGCCAGCGTGATCCCGACGACCTCGGCACCACACTCCTTGGCCAACCACAAACTGCTGCCGCCGACCCCGCAGCCCGCATCCAGGACACGCTGACCAGGCCGGATCTTGACCCGCGCCGCCAGCACCCGATTCATGTTCTTGAGCGCGTCGGCGTGACCGCGGGTGCTGGCATCGGTGTAACCGAAATGGACTGAGAGGTTATCGGGGTTGAGCCACAGCACGCGGTAGTCCAGCCAGGTTTCATCGTAGTAACCGATGATCGCCGCACTGAGCGGGTCGGCCGGCGCTGTGTCAACCGGCTTTGGGTCAGACGCCTCATCACGGGTGGTCATGGTGGTCTCCCAGCGTTGATCGGATGCAGCCTACCGGGGCACGGGCTTGCTGGGTCATCGATGGAGTCGGCGGCGGCGCGCCAGCAGCACCGCGCTCAGCGGCCATATCGCCTGGGCCCCGGCAAGTACCCGCTCAGACAGCCCGATCCGCGGGCCACCACCGAAATGCTCGAACGCGAACCAACCGAGCAGCCCAAGCAGGCCCGAGGCCGCACTCAGCCAGACGGCCCGGCCAGGCCGGACACCGCGCCGCCACGCCAGCGCAGGCCACAATGACAGCGTGGGGAAGATGACCGCTGCGGTGGCGATGTGCGCAGTCGAGTCACCGGTGAGCGGTTGCGGGAAAGCGGCCAGCAAGACAGTGGCAGCTCCGCCGGTGGCGAGCAGGAGACGGCCCACAACGGCTGCCGGCCGCAGCCCCGCAGCCGTAATCACGTGGCACACTCCGACGCCGGCCAGCGCCGTCGTCATGATCCAGCGGTCGGTGGCGCCGCGGGCAGCCAGCGCGCTGATCGTATGGCTCACCGGATCGAAACCACCTGGCTGCCGAGCCGCCGCGAGTTGCCAGCCGCCGATCAGCAGCACCGGGGCCAAGGCAGCGGACAGCACAGCCCATCGAGGTACGGTCTGCACCACCGCCAGAATAGCGGCAGCGGCTACTCGGCGTGAGCGCCCTTGCCCAGCACGACCACACCACCACCGCTGACCGTGTAGCGCTCCCGGTCCAGCTCGGGGTCCACGCCTACCTGGGCGCCATCGGGTATCACCACGTTCTTATCCAGAATGGCGCGACGTACCACAGCACCCTTGCCGACCCGGACACCGGGCAGCAGCACGCTGCCCTCGACATGGGCGCCGGCCTCCACCACGACATCGCCGGAGAGCACCGAATGGCTCACCAGCGCGGCCGACACGATGGAGCCCGCTCCCACGATCGACTCCTGGGCGGTGCCGCCCTGGACGAATTTCGCCGGCGGCAGCGGGGGCATCGAGGTGCGGATCGGCCATGTCTGGTTGTAGAGATTGAACACCGGATGCACCGACACCAGATCCATGTGCGACTCGTAGTAGGCGTCCAGCGTGCCGACGTCGCGCCAGTAACCACAGTCTCGATCGGTGGCACCGGGTACCACGTTGTCAGCGAAGTCATAGACCGCGGCTTCCCCGGCATCGGCGAGCATCGGGATCACGTCGCCGCCCATGTCATGATCGGAATCGTGGTTGGCGCTGTCCGCGCGCAGCGCCGAGAGCAACAGGTCACTGGTGAACACGTAGTTACCCATCGACGCGAAGGTCACCTCTGGGTCGTCCGGCGTTCCCGGTGGATCAGCCGGCTTCTCCAAGAACTCAGTGATCCGACCGGAGGCGTCAGCACCGATACACCCGAAGGCGCTGGCCTGGTCGCGCGGCATCCGGATCCCGGCGACGGTCACGCCCGCCCCGGTGGCGATGTGCTGAGCAACCATCTGCGACGGGTCCATCCGGTACACGTGGTCGGCACCGAAGACGACGATGTATTCAGGCCGCTCGTCATAGACCAGGTTGAGCGACTGGTAGATCGCGTCCGCACTACCCGTGTACCAGCGTGGGCCCAGTCGCTGCTGTGCGGGCACCGGGGTGATGTACTGCCCCAGCATCGACGACAGCCGCCACGTCGTGGTGATGTGCCGATCCAGCGAGTGCGACTTGTACTGCGTGAGCACACAGATCCGGATGTATCCGGCGTTGACCAGGTTGGACAGCACGAAGTCGATCAAACGGTAGTTGCCGCCGAACGGCACGGCTGGTTTGGCCCGGTCCGCGGTGAGCGGCCACAACCGCTTACCCTCACCGCCGGCAAGAACGATTCCCAGCACGTGCGGCTGCCCCTTCACAATATGTCACCCTAGCCCCGGTTCGGCAGACGAGCCACGTGACGCCCGCCGCCGGTCATTGAGTGTTCATATGTGTATTCATTCCCAGAGGTTCATTGACAGGGCTTCATCGGCGTCATGGCGGGGTTGATCGCTGGGGTTCGACGCCAGGACGCTAGCGTGACGCGGCGTGCGTATCGGACTCCTGACCCGGGAATATCCGCCCGAGGTGTACGGCGGCGCCGGGGTCCACGTTGGCCACCTGGTGTCCGAGTTACGCCAGCGGTGTCAGGTCGAGGTGCACTGTTTCGGCGCCCCCCGTCCGCAGACGCCGCAGCTCAGGGTGCACAACCACACCGTTGCGCCAGGACTCGCTGCTGCCAACCCCGCGCTGCAAACGCTGTCGGTGGACCTCGCCATGGTCGATGCGCTGGGTGGTGTGGACCTGGTTCACTCGCACACCTGGTATGCCAACCTGGCAGGTCACCTGGCTCGGACCCTGCGCGGCGTGCCGCACGTGGTCACCGCGCACTCGCTGGAGCCCCGCAGGCCATGGAAGGCTGAGCAGCTCGGCGGTGGCTACCGAGTGTCCTCCTGGGTGGAACGGACGACCTACGAACACGCCGACGCGGTCATCGCGGTCAGCGATGGCATGCGAGCCGACGTGTTGGACTGCTACCCGACCGTGCATCCCGAACGCGTGCACGTAGTGCGCAACGGCATCGACACCAACACCTACCGCCCGGTCGAGGAGACCGACGCGATTCGCCGGCTCGGTGCCGACCCGGCGCGGCCGATCGTCGCCTTCGTGGGGCGGATCACCCGGCAGAAAGGAGTCGGGCACCTGCTGGCGGCAGCGCAGCACATCGATGCGGGAGCCCAGTTGCTGCTGTGCGCCGGTGCGCCGGACACGTCAGAGATCGAAGCCGAGACCCGCACCGCCGTGGCGGCGCTGTCCGCAGCACGCCCGGGTGTCATTTGGGTGGCGGACATGCTGTCCACCGCTGACGTACGGCAGGTGCTTTCCGCGGCAACCGTGTTCATCTGCCCCTCGGTCTACGAGCCCCTGGGAATCGTCAACCTCGAGGCGATGGCCTGCGGCACCGCGGTGGTCGCCTCCGCCGTCGGTGGGATCCCGGAGGTCGTCGACGACGGCGTCACTGGTCTGCTGGTGCCTTATGACGAGCACGACCCCGAGCGGTTTCAGCGAGACCTCGCCCACCGTGTCAATGACTTACTGGCCAATCCGGACCGGGTCAAAGCAATGGGCCAGGCCGGACGCAAGCGAGCCGTCACCGAGTTCTCCTGGTCAGCCGTCGCCGACCGCACCGTCCACCTCTACCAGCAACTCCTCTCCTAACCCCCTTCCTTCCCTATCTCCATGTGGACAGAGTGGGGGGTTTGAGAGCCTGGCGTTGGACAGGGCCGCCGGGGCCGGACAGATTTCCGCCGCCTGTGTCGCGACGTCTACCTGCCGGCTGCGATGCCTGTGACGCAGCAGCGCCGCGCAGTAGAGCCCGCTTACGCGACCCACGCAGCGTGGTCTCGGCGGTCCGCACTGCGCTCGCGGCCGCGCCTGGTAACAGCCCTGCGACATGGAGACATATCGGCGCAAGGACGGGGCAGGCGCTCAGCGGGGTGGGTTGGTGGTGAAGCGCCAGTTGACTGTGGGGCGCATGGCGGAGAGGTCGGCTCGGGCGATGTGTCCCTCGACGATGTCGAACAGGGAATCGGTGAGCGTGTCAGAGAGCAGGTGCGGCGCCAAGCCCAGATCCACCAGGCCGGCGTGAACTACATTGTAGTAGTGCGCGTCGAGCTCTACCCGGGGATTGTCCAGATACTCGATCTCCACGTTCCCGGGAAAGCTGGCCGACACGGTCTTGGCGATATCAGCGACCGACATCGTCTCGGTGATCTGGTTGAAAACCCGAAACTCGCCAGGATCGGCGGGATTCTCGCAGGCGAGCCGGATGCACTCGACAGTATCTCGGATGTCGATGATTCCTCTCGTCTGGCCGCCTGCCCCATAGACGGTCAGCGGGTGGCCGAGCACCGCCTGAATGACGAATCGGTTGAGTACCGTGCCGAAGACGGCGTCATAGTCGAGCCGGGTGGCCAGCCGGGGGTCCCGCGCGGTCTGTTCAGTCTGCTGACCGTAGACCACTCCCTGGTTGAGGTCGGTCGCCCGCAATCCCCAAATACGGCAACCGAACTCGATGTTGTGGCTGTCATGCACCTTCGTGAGATGGTAAAACGAGCCCGGCTTCTTGGGAAACAACATCCGATCGGTTCTACCGTTGTGCTCGACGGTGAGCCAGCCCTCCTCGATGTCGATGTTCGGCGTGCCGTACTCACCCATGGTGCCGAGCTTGACCAGGTGAATATCGCGATCCACCTCGGCAATAGCGAACATCACATTGAGGGTGCCGATCACGTTGTTCGACTGAGTGTACACCGCATGCTTACGATCGATCATCGAGTACGGAGCAGAACGCTGCTCGGCATAATGCACGATCGCATCAGGACGAAACCGCTGGACCGCGTCGAGGGTGAACTCAGCATCGCACAGGTCCCCGACAAAGAATTCGAGTCGGTGGCCGGAGACATCGCGCCACGCCTGTACCCGGTGACGCAGCGGCTGGATGGGCACCAGACTTCGCAGGCCCAACTCGTCGTCGTAGGCGCGGCGGGCGAAGTTGTCCAGCACGGCAACGTCGTGGCCCCGGTCCGAGAGGTGCAGCGCAGTCGGCCAGCCGAGGTAACCGTCACCGCCGAGAACGAGTATCCGCACCGTGTTGCCTCCTGCCGGGCTGAGTGGAGGCATTTGCCTATCAGATGACCTGCGCGCGCACCAACAGCGGCTACCTCGGGGACGCCGAGGCCATCTGCGAAGATGCAGAGGTGCTCCGACGGCTCGCCAGTTCCCGACTAGCGCGGTTGTTCACTCGTTTCGCCGCAGGCACGGCAGTGTCCACGGCATGCAGCCAGCTGGCGTTCGTGCTGCTGTTCGGGGTTCTCGCAGCGTCGGCCATGGTCTCCGGGGCGGTGGCCTTCGTCGCCGGTGCGGTGCCGAACTTCCTCATCCACCGGTTCTGGACGTGGCGACGCGGCGGTCCAGTGGGGATACGCCGGGAGCTGGTGCCCTACCTGGGGGTGATCATTGTCAGCGGCCTGGTGGCGATCGGCATGACCACCGGCGTCGACCGGTTGATCGGCCAGACCATCGACGACCACGCGCTGCGCACCCTCGTCGTGGCGGTGGCCTTCAACGCCAGTTACCTTCCGCTTTTCATACTCAAGTTCGCGCTGCTGGACCGACTGGTCTTCGGCCGTGACGAAGCCACGCTGCGCCGGGTGAACCGCTCCCGCCACCAGGTGCCCACCATCACCCGGGCGTAGCGCACCCCATACACCAGGTTGTTTCCCTTCTTGGTCGTGCCCGCGCTGCGGGCCAGCATCGTCATCGGCTGCTCCACCACCCGGTAGCCGTGCGAGATCACTCCCAACAGCAGCTCCGAGGCCTGGTACTGGGCCTGCGCCAGCGTGACAGCATCGGTGACCTCAGCTTTCATCGCGCGAAAGCCGAACGAGGTGTCCGTCAGTCGTTGTCGGGTCAGCACGCGAGCCAAGGCCGCGAACACCCGCACCCCTAGATGTCGCACCGGGTCGGAGGTCTCCTGGCGACCCAGCACCCGCGAACCGGTGACGAAGTCGGCGTCATCATCGATCAACGGCTGCAGCAGCAGCGGCAGCTCGCCCAGGTCATACTGCCCATCGGCGTCGGTGGTGACGACGTAGCGGGCGCCACCACGACGGGCCAACCGGTAACCCAGCCGCAGCGCAGCCCCCTGACCCCGGTTGATCATCGCCTGGCAAACTCGCGCGCCATGCCGGCGGGCCACCTCGGCGGTGCCGTCGGTGCACCCGTCGACGATCACCAAGGTGTCCACCGGCAGACCGCAGCTCGTGGAGGGCACCGCGTCGAGCACGGCGCCGATGCCTTCCTCCTCATCGTAAGCCGCGATGATCACCACAACCGGGGCGAACCGTACCTCGCCCTGGGCCCGGGTGAACTCCCGCACCGTGGCGGTATCCACCGGATCGGGGTAGGGCTGCATTGGAGGTCTCAGCTTCCGCCTGGGGCCTGGCCTGCGCAGTGGTCCGGTGAGGGCAGTGATCCCCAGGACTCCAGCCATCGGCAGCAGTACCAGCCCGGGAAGCTGGTAGCGCCAGGAGAACTCGAAGGCCGCTGCGGTCACCAGCACGGTGATCCCGAGCCCGGACACCAGCAAGCTGGCCGCACGGATCCCCGATCGGCGAGCGTTGCCGGCCCCGAAGCCGCCGAGCAGTCCCGCGGCCAGCGCCAGGCCAAGCAGTGGACCAGGCGCATACCCGACGGTGAGCTGGTAACCCCGCAGAACCATGGCCAGTTCGGGGTCGACACTGATCGGGACGTCACCGAACTGACGAACGATCGCGGCGACCTGCTGCGGATTCAACCAGTACGGGTACGGGTAGGAGGTCTGGAAGTACCACCGGTCCACCGGTACGTCGTGTACGGCGTCGAGACGGACCGGACGAAAGCCCTTCAGGAAGTCCCTACCCACTGCCACGGTGAGATCGAGCGGCTGGTTGACGAACACCATGCGGGCGAAGGAGGCCTGGACCGCGGCCATCGACTCGCCGGGCGGCAGCGTGACAACCCTGACCGGGGATCCGGAGTGATGGGCGTAATAGTCGACTGCGAAGCGCTGGCCACGGGGCTCCGCCGGACAGATGGCGCGTTCCCACGTCCCAGCCGGGAGCCGCTCGCAGTCGGCGATGACCGCGGCGCGGCCGTAGAGCACGCTGTTGCTGCCGCCGCTGATGCCCCAGCCACCCGCGGAGATCCGGTAGTAACCGGCGTATCCGACGACGAGCACCGCAAAGGCTGCGGCCATCGCCGCGGCCCGTAGGCCGATCTGCCGCCATCCCGTCCGGTAGCCCCACAATGACCCGGCGACGACCAGGTAGGCCAGCGCCGGGACCAGCATGGTGATGCCCACCAGCCGCACGATGACCGCGAGACCGATCAAGGCGCCGGCCCCGGCAGCGTGCCAGGGGCTGGGCATGCCCCGCCAGGTCAACACCCAGATGATGGCCACCAGCAGCGCCTGGAACCAGACATCGGACATGATGTTGTGCTCGATCTGCAGTTGGTAGGCATCGAGCAGCACCGGCGCGGTCGCTAGCGCAGCCAGCCACCGGCGGGCACCGTGGCGCAGCAGCAACAAATAGATCGCCACCGCAATGCCCAAGCCGAGCAGGTGCTGCACGATTGCCACCGCGCGCAGCCCGCCCAACGGCAGCACGATGTTGAGGATCAGGTGGTAGCCGATTGGGCGCAAACCGTTGGGACGCAGATCGTGGATGTCGTTCAGGTAACTGAACGAGTCGATGTAGAGGATAGCGGGCTGGTAGGCCAGCACGGTGAGCACCCGCAACGCGGCACCCGCCGCGAGCAGCACCAGCAGCGCCCAATGCGCCCGCAGCCACCGCCGCGTGCGGGAGGCCAGTGGTGTGCCGGGCTTCGGGACGCCGAGGTCGGCGGGCGCCAGCAGGTCGGTCACCGATCCGGAGTGCATGCGTCGGTGGTGACTGTGCTGATCACCGTGTCGGCGACCGTGAAGTCCTTCCACACCGCCGCCAGCCCGTCGGCTAGCGACACCGACGGCCAATAGCCCAGCTGCTCGCGGGCGTGACAGATGTCGACGATCACCGCGGGCATCTCACCGGGCTTGGCCATGACGTGTTCGGCGGGCAGCGCCGCGCCGGTAACCATGCGCGCCGCCTCCAGGAGGTCTAGCACGGTCACCGACTGGCCTGAGCCGATGATCGCAGTACCAGTGAAGCACCGGTGCCAGGCCGAAACCACGGCCTGGCAGACGTCATCGACATGGACCAGGTCGCGCTGCTGCAGCCCGTTGCCGTAGATCTGGACACCGCGCCCTGCCAAGGCGGCGCGCATCATCCGCGGCACGAAGCTGTCTTTGTGCTCCATCCCGGGGCCGTAGATGTTGGTGAAACGCAACGCGCAGGTGGCCATGCCGTAGGCGCCCGCGTAGCCGCACAGCAGCATCTCGCAGGCCGCCTTCGTGGCACCGTAGGGAGTCAGTGGGCGCAGCGGTGCAGTCTCGTCCATCGTGGCGTAGCCGACGTCGCCGACCACGGCGTTGGTGGAGGCCATGATGAACCGCCGCACACCGGCCTGCCGGCAGCACTCGAGCAGATCCTGGGTCACCGCCACGTTCGCCTGGTATGTGGCGGCCGGGTGCTGCACCGAGCGCAACACTGAAGTGGCAGCGGCCAGGTGCACCACACCGGCCACATCCCCACCGCCCAACGCCTCAGCGATCAACCCTGGATCGGTGAGATCACCGACGACGCTGTGCACCGCCGGGTCGGGATGAGCCCTGCAGTCCACCACGGTGACCGGGTTGCCCCGGCCGATGAACGCGGCGACTGCCGCACGACCGACGAAACCGGCTCCCCCGGTGATCACGACCCGACCGGTGGCGACTGGCGGACTTGTCATCAGCGCGGAGCGTAGCCGGTGAATGAGCAGGCCAATTCGATGAGGGTTCGGGTGGCGAACCCAGTGCCACCCGCGTTGACCTCGTCATAGTCCTGTTCGGCCCGGGCCGGACCGGCGATGTCCAGGTGCGCCCAGGGCAGCCCTGCGGTGAACTCCCGCAGGAACAGCGCCGCGGTGATGCCCGCAGGCCCGGGAGGACACTGCCGGAGGTCAGCGATATCGGAGCGGACCTCGTCGGCGTGGTCAGCGGTCAGCGGCATCGGCCACCAGTCCTCGCCGGCCATCTCACCGGCGGCACGGATGCGGTCAGCGAGTTCGGGTTCGGTGGTGAACAGCCCACCGGTGCGCAGCCCCAGAGATACCTTCATCGCTCCGGTCAGCGTCGCGACGTCCACCAGCGCGGTAGGCGCTAGCGTGCGCACCGCATGGGCCAGCGCATCGGCGAGCACCAACCGACCCTCGGCGTCGGTGTTGGCCACCTCGGTGGTGGTGCCGCCCACCTGCCGCACCACGTCTCCCGGGCGCAAGGCCGACCCGGACACATGGTTCTCGGCACAGGGCACCAGTCCGGTGACCCGCAACGGCAACTTCAACTGGCCGACGGCCAGCAGTGCGGCGATCACCGCGGCGCCTCCGGACATGTCCGTGCGCATCAAGTGCATGTTGTCGGCCGGCTTGATCGAGATGCCTCCGGTATCGAAGGTGATGCCCTTGCCGACCAGCACCAGATGCCCTTCGGTGTCGGTCTCTGGACTCATCTCCGGGGTCATCGCAGCAGGGCGCCAGGCCAGCTCGAGCAGCCGCGGCGGGCGCGCCGATCCGCCACCGACCGCGAGCACTCCCCCGAAACCGTGCTCGGCCAGCCAACGCTGATCACGCACCGTGGCCTGCAGATTAGGAACTTTGGCCGCCAAGCGAGCAGCGGTGCCGGCGAGCCAAGCCGGGTCTTTGTGTCCGCTCGGGGTGTTGGCGAGGTCCCGGGCCAGGCCGGTGGCCCGGGCCAGCAGCTGCGCCCTCGCCACCGCGGTGATCAAAGGTTGCGACGCCTGCCCGGGTGGCGCGACCAGCCGCACGGTGGTCATCCCCGGTGATCGGACCTGGCTGCTGATCCGGTAGCTGTGCGAGCCCACCACGCAGCCCAGCGTCAGTGCCGCCGCCTGGTGGGTTGTCGTGCCGGGTGGCAGGTGCACCTGCACGACGCGTGCGGGCCGCCGCCCGGCCGCGGCGTCGCCCGCCACGCGCGCTGAGCTGGCCCGGATCAGCGCGGCACCGGCCGCCCGCCAGTGCTGCGCGGTGCCGCGCCCGGTACCCACCAGCCACCCGTGATCGGGCCGCGCCCTCGACAATGGCACCAGGTGCACCGAGCCGGCGGTGGCCCGCACCCGGTACTGGGCCAGCCACTGCGCGTCCACCCCGAGCCTGCCCGCACCGGGACCCAAGACCGGCGGGTCTTCGTCCGCTGTGGACTGCGCAGAGGAGGAACGCCCAGCGCAGGACGGTCCATCTGGCGGCCGGTCACGTGGCGGATGGCCAACCAGGACGACATCTGGCACCCCGGGACCACGCCGCGTCTGGACTCGAACCTGGGCCAGGGCGGTGGGGACCTTCGGTGTCGCGGGCACTGATGTCTCCAGGTCGTTCGTGGCGAGACCCCGACACGCGCCTTACCGGCGCCAACCGAGGCCACCGGACGAGGGGCGCTGGATGCGGACCTTCACTCCACGACGGCTCGTAATGCCTCGCCAAGTTCCTCCGCCTCGTCCGCCGACATCTCGACGACGAGGCGTCCACCGCCCTCGAGGGGGACGCGCATCACGATGCCCCGTCCCTCCTTCGTCACCTCGAGGGGACCGTCGCCGGTCCGTGGCTTCATGGCCGCCATAGCGTGCTCCCTCCTTGCATTCGTCACCGCGGGGTGGCCACGCGACACCGGTGACCCCCTGCATTCTCCCTTATCGACCCAGAGCCGTGAAAAGCAACCGATGATCTCGGGCCCGCGCAGCCCACCGTCCATCTGGGACCGCGCGCTCACCAGCACCGGAGCTCACCGTGCGGTGCGGCGGAAACAACCGGCGAGATGGTCATTGACCATCCCGGTGGCCTGCATGAGCGCATAGCAGGTGATGGGTCCCACGAAGGCGAAACCGCGACGTCGCAAGGTGCGCGACATCGCCTCGGACTCCGGGGTGCGGGTCGGCACGTCGGCGGTGGTACCCGGGATGAACCCTCGGGCGGGGTCAGGCGCGTAGGACCACAACAGGGCGTCCAGGTCCTCACCGAGCTCGGTCACGGCCCTGGCGTTGCGGACCGTCGCCTCGATCTTGGCCCGGTTGCGGATGATGGCTGGATCGGCCAGCAGGCGCGCCACGTCATCACCGGTGAAAGCGGCGACCGCAGCAGGGTCAAAACCCACGAACGCGCGGCGGAAGGCGGTGCGCTTGCGCAGGACCGTCAACCATGACAGTCCTGACTGGAACGCCTCCAGACTGAGCCGCTCGAACAACGCGGCCTCGCCATGTACCGGCACTGCCCACTCGGTGTCGTGATAGTCGCAGTAGTCGGCGGCGGTGATAGCCCACGGGCAGCGCAGCCGACCGTCGGGGCCCGGGGCCGAGACAGCGCTCATCGCCCCCCCCGGCTATTACTGACGGTAGTTCTGGCAGAAGTCGGCGAAACGGTCCAGTGAGCGCTGCAAGCCCCAACCGAAGACCGGCCGGACCAGCGTCGCGCCCAGCCTGCCCAGCGCACCCAGCGGCAGCTCCAGCTGCTCAGTCCACTCGAAGGCGGCACCCCTGCGTCCGCCCGGCAGCACCGTGAAGATGCCGATGCCGCGGACGACTCGTCCGAGGTGCTGCACCTCGCATCGGGCCGGGGCGTCCCACACGGTGATCCGCATGCGGTCAGTGACGCCGATTCCACGTATTCCGGTGACTGCCTCCACCTCAGAGCCAACCGAGCGGCCGTCACCGTGACGGATCCGCACGGTGGTACCGAGAATCCACTCGCCCTGGCGCTCCCAGTCAGTGGCGGCGGCGAACACCGTTTCCGGCGGCGCGTTCACCTCGACCCGCGCGGTCAGCTTCACTGCTGCGCCTCCAGCTCGGCAACTCGAGAGCGCAGCGTGTCGAGCTCGGCTGCTGCTCGATGCAGAACCCAATCCACGTCGGACATCCGGTAACCACGCACCACCTGGGCGAACCGCACGGCGCGCACATCATCACCGATGATCGGTCCCTCGGGCAGCCAGGTCGGGGTAGCGTCCGGCGGCAGTGCGGCCAGCTCCTCACCCCGACCGAAAGCCAGCGAGGCGATCAGGAACACCACGGCCGCCACCACCACCGCGACGGCAAGATAGATCAGCACCGTACCCACGTGCCGATCGTGACACGTTGGTGCACCTCCAAGGACGGCCAACCCCCCTCACCGCTGTCTCCAACAGCTACCAACCGTGGCTCGGTCCGCAGGCAACCTGCGTGCTCCGAACCGCGGTCAGTGCGTGTCCTGCCAGGCTTGGTAGGAAATGCCGACCAGCCGCACCGCCTCGTCGATGTCATCGGTCAGGTGCACCAGACCGAACTCGGCGTCGTTGAGCTTGCCCTGCGCCACCACGGTGTCGGCAAGCCACGAGTACAGCCCGCTCCAGTAGTCCCGTCCCAGCAGGACGACGGGGAACTTGGTGACCTTCTTGGTCTGCACCAGGGTCAGAGCCTCGAACAGCTCGTCGAGGGTGCCGAAGCCGCCGGGCAGGCAGACGAAGGCCTGGGCGTACTTGATGAACATGGTCTTGCGAGTAAAGAAGTAGCGGAAGTTGATTCCCAGGTCAACCCACGGATTGAGGCCTTGTTCGAACGGCAGCTCGATACCCAGTCCTACCGACAAGCCGCCCGCTTCGGACGCCCCACGGTTGACCGCTTCCATGGTGCCGGGGCCACCACCGGTGATCACCGCGAAGCCGGCGGCAGCGAGCGCGGCGCCCAACTCCCGCCCGGTGGCGTACTCGGGATGGTTCCGTTGGGTACGCGCCGAGCCGAACACGGTGACGGCGCGGGGCAGCTCGGCGAGCGCTCCGAAACCCTCGACAAACTCGGCCTGGATACGCAGCACCCGCCACGGGTCGGTGTGCACCCAGTCGCTGGGGCCACGCGAGTCAAGCAGCCGCTGGTCGGTCGTGGTCGCCTCGTGGCGGCGATCTCGCCGCAGCACCACTGGCCCACGCTGCTTCTCCTGAGGGTGCTCCTCGGAACCACCGTTGCTGCTGGACCCCCCCAACCCGTCCACCGACATGGCACCCACCCTACTGAGCCACCTCACCCACCCTGCGCGCGCGCTGCCCCGCCAGCGAGGTAGCGGCGCAACGCTTCGGTGCAGCTGGTGATCTGATCGGTGCGGACATGTTCCTCACGGGTGTGCGCGAGGTTGGGATCACCGGGTCCGAAGTTCAGCGCCGGAATCCCGCGCGCGGCGAAGCGCGACACATCGGTCCAGCCGTACTTCGCGACCGGCGCAACTCCGATGGCTGCGAGGAACGCCCTGGCAGCAAGCGCATCCAGACCCGGTAGCGCACCGGCAGCGCCGTCGGTGAACTCGAGATCGAACCCGTCGAGTACCTCGCGGACGTGCGCCTGCGCGTCGGACAACGAGCGGTCCGGAGCGAAGCGGAAGTTGACCGCCAGCTCACAGGCGTCGGGCACGACGTTGCCGGCGACTCCGCCGGAGATACCCACTGCCTGTAATCCTTCCCGGTAGGTGCACTCGTCGATCTCGACGGTTCGCGGCCGGTAGCGTCTGAGCCGGTCCAACACCGCGCCCGCGGCGTGGATCGCGTTGTCTCCCAACCATGATCGTGCACTGTGAGCCCGACGACCGGTGGTGCGCACTGTGACCCGCAGGGTGCCCTGGCAGCCCGCCTCGACGGCACCATCAGTGGGCTCGGCCAGGATCGCCAGCTCGGCGACCAGCCACTCGGGATGCTCAGCCTCGATCCGTCCCAGCCCGTTGCGGTCGGCTCCGACCTCCTCGCAGTCATAGAGCACCACGGTCAGGTCATGCACCGGTTCGGCAACCGTGGCCGCGAGATGCAAGATCATCGCGTCACCCGACTTCATATCCGACGTGCCGCAGCCGTACAGCAGGCCGCCCGAGCACCGGCTGGGTACGTTGTCGGCGATCGGCACGGTGTCCAGGTGACCGGCGAGCAGCATCCGCTGCGGGCGACCCAGGTCGGAGCGAGCCAGCACCGTGTTCCCGGAACGCAGCAGCTCCAAATGCGGTGCCTGAGCGGCTAGCGCATCCTGCACCGCATCGGCCAGCCTCGCCTCCTGCCCCGATACGCTGGGCACGTCCACCAGCGCTGCGGTCAGCTCCACCGGATCAGCAGTCAGGTCCAGGTTCACGGTATGACGGTAGCGTGGCCAGCCGTGAACGACCCGCAGATCGATTCCGCGCACGGCCTGGGGCTGGCCACGCTCGCCCCCGACGGGACCGTGCTCGACACCTGGTTCCCGAACCCGCTGTTGGGTCTGCCGCGGGACGCCCCGGCAGACGTCACGGCCGGCACCGTACGGGTAGCACCGGAGAAGGTGCCTGAGGAGTTCGCCGCGCTGCTTGGACCGGACCCGGCACGCGGCGTTGAGCTGGTGGCCGTGCACACCACGGTGCCGGACCTGCACACCCGGCCAGTTGACGCTCACGACGTCTACTTGCGCTTGCACCTGCTGTCCCACCGCCTGGTGCCTCCGCGCAGCGCCAACCTCGACGGGGTGTTCCGGCTGCTGTCCAACGTGGTGTGGACCAGCTTCGGCCCGTGCCCGGTGCCGGGATTCGAGACCACCAGGATCCGGCTGCGCCGGCTCGGTCCGGTCACGGTGTACGGGGTCGACAAGTTTCCCCGCATGGTCGACTACGTTGTGCCCTCGGGAGTGCGGATTGGCGATGCGGACCGGGTGCGGCTGGGTGCCCACCTGGCTGCGGGCACCACGGTGATGCATGAGGGATTCGTCAACTACAACGCGGGTACGCTCGGCACCTCTATGGTGGAGGGCCGGATCTCTGCCGGGGTTGTCGTCGGTGCCGACTCCGATCTAGGCGGTGGCGCGTCGATCATGGGGACGCTGTCGGGCGGCGGCAAGACGCAGATCTCGATCGGCCGGCGCTGCCTGGTCGGCGCCAACGCCGGGATCGGGATCTCGCTGGGCGACGACTGCGTGGTGGAAGCCGGCCTCTACGTCACCGCAGGGACCAAGGTGACGCTGCCTGATGGCGTGGTAGTCAAGGCCCGTGAGCTGTCCGGCGCCGACGGGATGCTGTTCCGCCGGGACTCCGTCACCGGCACCGTGCATGCGGTGCACAGGGCGGGGAAGGCCGGAATCGAGCTCAACGCCGCGCTGCACGCCAACGACTGACTCTTGGCCGATGCGGGTCGCGATACGGCGGATGCGAGCTGCGCTCAAGGCAGCCCGGTCACTACTGGACCGAACCTGGGCCGATGAGCTGCGCGCCGAGCTTGGTTGGCTTGGGCGCGCACTCGGGCCGGTACGGGACGCCGACGTGCTCATCGAACGTATCCGCAACCAGGCAGCCAGCTTCGACAATGCCAGCCGCGCTGTGGTGGGGACCCTGATCGAGGTGCTGGTAGCCGATCGCTAGACCGCTCGCCCCGAGATGCTCGCGGCACTGGGCAGTAACCGGTACACCGCATTGCTGCGCACGAGCTGGCCGCCACCGCCGGTCGCAAGCCAATGCAGCAGGTTGGTGGGGTCGACAGTGGCGTCGCAAGACCTGCTGGGCGAGCACCAGGACGCCTGCGTGGCTCAGTACCGGGTCCGGCAGCTCCCTGGACGGGCGGTGGCGACGCGGCAAGCGCGGCCAGCTGCATGAAAGCTGGTTCACTACCATGCGCAGGCCCTGACTGCAGTCACCTGGGCGTCACTTGGTCAGCTGAGCCAGCCGGTGTATCGCCGCATCGATCCGTTCATCCGTTGCGGTCAGCCCGACCCGGATGTGCCGCGCACCGGCTGGACCGTAGAACTCGCCGGGGGCGACAAGGACGCCGACTTCGGCCAGCCGTGCCACGGTGTCCCAGCACGGCTGACCGGCGGTACACCACAGATACAGCCCACCGTCGGACCGGGCCACCCGCAACCCGACCCGGTCCAGCACCGGCCGTAGCAGCTCCCGGCGCCGGGCGTACCGGTCACGCTGCTGGGCGACGTGCGCGTCATCGGACAGCGCGGCGACCATCGCCTGCTGCACCGGCCGGGGGACGATCATCCCGGCGTGCTTGCGGACCGCGAGCAGGTGGGCGATCAGTCTGGGGTCACCGGCTACGAATCCAGCCCGGTAGCCGGCCAGATTGGACGACTTGGACAGCGAGTGCACCGCCAGCACCCCGCTGTGATCCTGGCCACACACCTGGCTGTGCAACACTGCAACCGGCTGTAGCTCCCAGCCCAACCCGAGGTAGCACTCGTCGGAAGCCACCACGGCGCCGATCTCCCGGGCCTGGCGCACCGCGGCAGCGAGAACCGCGGTGGGCGCAACGTCACCGGTGGGGTTGCTTGGCGAGTTCAGCCAGCGCAGCCGGGTGCCTGGGGCAGCAGGTGCGCCATCAGCGAGCCGCACCGCGGTCGCCCCGGCCAGCCGCGCGCCGACCTCGTAGGTCGGGTAGGCCAGTTCCGGCAGCGCGACGGCATCTCCAGGACCGAGCCCGAGCAGCGTCGGCAGCCAGGCCACCAGCTCCTTGGAACCCACGGTGGGCAACACCGCCTCGGCCGGCACACCAGTCACGCCGTAACGCCGCTCCAGCGCCGCGACGGCGGCCTCGCGAAGCTCTGGCGTGCCGTGCGTGCTGGGGTAGCCGGGCAACGCCGACACCGACTGCAACGCGGCCCGTACCACCTCGGGCACCGGGTCCACCGGGGTGCCGACGGACAGGTCAACGGCACCGCCTGGATACTGCGCGGCCAGTCGGATCGCGCCGTTGAGGCTGTCCCAGGGGAAGTCGGGGAGATCCAGGCGCGCCGCGCCCGGGTTCATTCCTGGGTCACTCCTGGTTCTGTGGCGGCAGGCCGACGACCATCGGCGGATCGTCGTTGACCTGGCCAACCTTTGACGCTCCGCCGGGAGAACCCAGTTCAGCGAAGAAGTCGGCGTTGGCCTTAGTGTAGTCCTTCCACTGCTCGGGGACGTCATCTTCGTAGTAGATGGCCTCGACCGGGCAGACGGGCTCGCAGGCACCGCAGTCGACGCATTCATCGGGCTGGATGTACAGCATCCGGCCGCCCTCATAGATGCAATCCACGGGACATTCTTCGATGCACGATTTGTCCATGACGTCGACGCAGGGCTCTGCGATCACATAAGTCACGGGGGTTCTCCTGCTCCTCACTCGCGGTACCCGGACGGGCCGTCTACCTGCACAGTATCTTCGGTGACTGGCAACCAACCACCGACCCCGCTCCTGGGTA
>DASVWA010000179.1:0-3329 GCA_036389855.1 Pseudonocardiaceae bacterium | reverse complement strand
GGTTCGGAGTCGAGCCGGTCTGCGCGGTGTTGACTGATTCCGGTATGCAGATCGCTCCGTCCACGTATTACGCCGCTATCGCTCGGCCGCCGTCGGCGCGCGCGGTCCGTGATGAACAACTTAAGAAAGACATTGTTCGGGTGTATGAGGAGAACTATTCGTAGCTATTCAGCTGGTGCCGTTGTGGCTGGCAGGGCTGGTGTGACGTGATCTCCGGCGTGTCGAGTTGATCTTTTGCTGGGGTCAGGCAAGGTGTCGTCGTGCCCGACCTCGCGCCGGATGGGCGGCTCGCTGCGGAGAATGCCGCGTTGCGTGTGGAGAACGCCGACTTGCGGACCGAGAATGCGGCATTGCGCGTCGGGTACGACGAGTTGGAGCGCGTGTTCGAGGCGCTGATGGAGCGGGTAGCGGAGCTGGAGCGGCAGTTGGCTTCCGATTCATCGAACTCTTCCCGACCGCCGTCATCGGATGCGCCGTGGTCGAAGAAGCCGGCGAAGAAGCGCTCGTCGCGCAGCAGGTCGGGGCGCAAGCCCGGCAAGCAGCCAGGCGCGTCGTCGTCCTCGCGGAGCCTTATCGACGACGCCGAGGACACGCGGGAAATCCACCCGGACCGTTGCCGGCGCTGTGATGTCTCGCTCGAGGGGGCCCAGGAGTGCGGGCGTCAGCGGCGTCAGGTTGTCGATGTGCGGCCGGCGCCGCCGCCGAAGGTGACCGAGTACCAGCGGATCTCGAAGGTGTGCCGGTGTTGCGGGGCGGTCACCACCCCGGGCTGGGACGACGAGGCGGTGCCGGTCGAGCACGCCGAGACCGTGGCCGCGTTGGGCTCGCCGGTACGGATTGGCCCGGAAGCCCTGGCCCGCGCCGCGTTGCTGACCTGCGCGCACTACCTGCCGGTCGGGCGCGCCCGTGACCTGCTGGAAGCGTTGACCGCGATCGATGTATCCACCGGGTTCCTCGCCGGGATCCGCGGTCGCGCGGCGCGGCGGTTGGAGAAGAAGTTCCTCGGCCACATGCAGAAGCTGCTGGTCAGCGCCCCGCTGCTGCACGCCGACGAGACACCCGGCCGCGCCGCCGGTGCATTGTCGTATGTGCACGTGGCCTGCACCGAATACCTCACCCTCATGCACGTCGGCGACCGCTCCGCCGCCACCATCGACGCCGGCGGCGTCCTCGCAGAATTCACCGGGGTGCTGGTACATGACGGCTACGCCGGCTACGAGCACCTCAAGACCCTCCATGCTTGGTGCGGGGCCCATCTACTCCGAGATCTGCGGTCGATCTCCGACGCCGATCCCGACGGCCAGCCCTGGGCCACCGCGATGGCCACCACGCTGCTAGACGCCAACCACGCCGCATACCAGGCCCGCGAACGCGGAGCCGACCGCCTCGACGAGGCGACGCTCAAACAGATCCGCAACCACTACCTGGGCGCCCTCGCCCGAGGCGACACCGACAACCAGGGCGAACACACCAAACTCGCCGACAAGGCACGCACCCTAATCGCGCGGTTCTGGCGATTCGAGGACATGATCCTGAGGTTCGCGACGGATCTCTCAGTGCCCTTCACGAACAACGAAGCAGAAAGATCATGTCGTCCCGTCAAGGTCCAGCAGCGCACCTCCGGCGGCGCCTGGCGCACCCTGCAAGGCCTCACCGACTTCGCCATCGTTCAGTCCTACCTGGACACCGCCACCAAATGAGGACTCGACAAACTCGGGCTCTCCTGCCGTTCCCGTGGGCGGCTTGATCATGACCGTTTAGGGCGCAACGCCGTCTCCTGAGAGGGTTCTTGGCTGTCGAAGGTCAAGTTCCCGGTCAGGAAGGACGGCGTTGCGCGCTGTCAGGGTATGGCGATCGGTGCTGGGTGTGCAGCACACGGTGATAGAGAAGGTGGAGCTGGAGACGCAAGGCGGCGAGGAGGTGCTGGTCGCCACGGTGCGTCCCACGCGGTCACGGCAGGATCGATGTGGGCGCTGTGGCCGGCGAGCGCCGCGGTATGACAACGGCGAGGGGCCCCGTTGGTGGCGAAGCCTAGACGCGGGCACGACCCGGATATTTCTGCAGGCAGCGGCGCCACGAGTGAGTTGTCCAACCCATGGTGTGATCGTCGCCGCGGTGCCCTGGGCGCGCCATGGATCCCGGTTTACCAGCGCGTTTGAAGACACTGCGGCGTGGCTGGCCTGCCATGCCGCGTTGAGCGTGCTAGCGGCGCTGCTGCGGATCACCTGGCGCTCGGTGGCCGCGGTCATCACCCGGGTAGTCGCTGCGCGGGCGGCACAGACCGACCGGTTGACTGGGCTTCGCCGGATCGGGGTAGATGAGATTTCCTACCGCAAGGGCCACCGGTACCTGCTCTGCGTGGTGGATCACGACACCGGCCGGTTGGTGTGGGCCGACAAGGGCCGGGACGCCGCGACCCTGCGGCGGTTCTTCGACGCCCTGGGCGAAGACCGCAGCGCCGCGCTGACCCACATCTCCGCCGACGGCGCGGAATGGATCCACACCGTGGCCACCGAGCGAGCCCCCCATGCGGTGCTGTGCCTCGACGCCTTTCATGTGGTGGCCTGGGCCAGCGCCGCCCTGGACGCGGTACGCCGCGGCACCTGGAACCAACTGCGCCGCGACGGCAAGACCGACCAGGCCAAGGCGCTCAAGAACAGCCGGTGGGCACTGCTGAAAAACCCGCCCGATCTCACCGGCGACCAGCGCACCACCGTGGCAACCATCGCCAAGACCAACCACCCGCTCTACCGCGCCTACCTGCTCAAAGAACAACTCCGCGAGGTCTTCGCCCTCAAAGGCGCCACAGGCAAACAGCTGCTCGCCGGCTGGCTGTCCTGGGCCACCCGATCTCGCCTCCCCCACTTCGTGGCCCTGGCCAAAACGATCAAACGGTTCCTCCCGCTGATCCACAACACCCTCGAACACGGCCTCGGAAACGCGCTGTCCGAGGCCACCAACACCCACCTGCGGCTACTGACCCGCCGCGCCTATGGCTACCACAGCGCCGAAGCACTCATCGCCATGGCCACCCTCACCCGAGGCGGACTCTGCCCACCCCTACCCGGACGATCATGAACATTCACCCACGGAAACAGCAGTAGGCCCCTTTTCCTCGGCCTGCTTGGCGTCGCCCTTGACCTGGTCGATCTTGCCCTCGGCTTCGAGGGATTTATTACCAGTGGTCTTGCCGACGGCCTCGTTGGCTCTGCCCTTCAGTTCCTGGGCTTTGTTCCAGATCTTGGCTGCCATACCCATCGGGCGCTCCTTGGTGCGTGGATTCAGTGAGTACTCGCAACGGTCCGCCTGCTCTTCCGCCTCGGGTGGCG
>DASVWA010000178.1:0-2448 GCA_036389855.1 Pseudonocardiaceae bacterium | reverse complement strand
CGTTCGAACTCAGCGCGGCGGGTGGCGAGAATGCACCGGGTAAGCAGGTCGCCCATGCCACCGGCGAGTACCTTGTCGGCCTCCAGCCGGGTGAGTGCGACCGCCTGTGTGGCTGGCAGCGCGGTGATCCCGCAGTGAAGGATCTGTTCCGGGGTCAGCAGCGCCGGATCCCGCCTCGCCGGCTCGGGTAAGTCCAGGCCACGGATCAGGCCGTCCAGCCCGGCCAAGATGAGTCCACCCAAGGCGAGATAGGGGTTGCTGCTGGCGTCACAGGCCTTGAGCTCGGCGTTTCGTGCTCTCCTCTTCGCGTCCCCGGAACGGGGAGACGGCGCGCAGCGCTACCTCCCGGTTGTCGTAGCCCCAGGACACCGTGGACCCAGCCCACGCGCTGGGCCGCAGCCGGTCATAGGACAGGTAGGACGGGCAGGTGAGTGCGACGAGCGCGGGCAGGTGCTGCAGCACCCCGGCCAGGAACGCGCGACCGAGGGCAGACACTGCCAACGGGTTGGCCGGGTCGTACATCAGGTTTGTCGTGCCGTCGATATTCCACACACTGAAGTGCAGGTGAGCCCCACTGCCGATCGCGTCTGGGAACGGCCGGGGCGCGAACGAGGCGAGCAGGCCGTGCCGCACCTCGGCCACGCCACGCACGGTGTCGCGTAGCCGGAGCTGGTTGTCGGCAGCCGCCAGTGCGTCGTCGTAGCGGATCGAGATCTCCTGCTGCCCCGGCCCGTACTCGTTGATGACCTGCTCGACAACCAGCCCTTGCTCAGTCAACGCATCGGTGATGTCGTTCATGACCGACGCCGCACGGTCGAGACCTACCGAGGAGTAGACCGGGCCGTTACCCCACGGGACCGGACCGTCTGGGGTGGTCTCGGCCAGGTAGAACTCGTTTTCGAAGGAGGCCCGCACCCGGATCCCGGCCTCGGCAGCCTGGGTCACCGTGTGTCGCAGGAACGTCCGCGGGCAGCAACCCCAGTCCTGACCCGCGTGGTCCACCTGATCCGACAGCACGCTGCCCACACCGTCGAGCCACGGCAGTCGCACATACGTGCTGACGTCCGGCACAATGCGGATCTCGCCTACCGGCTCCATATCGGGTACCGGCACCAATTCATCCAGCACGTTGACGGCGTTCTGCGCCCGAGTCAGGCCAAGCCCGGATTGCACAGTCCCCGCCAGGCGCGCAGCGTGTACCTGCTTGCCGCGGATCACGCCACTGGGATCGCAGTAGAGGAACCTCAGCAGCCGCACCCCGTCATCAGCCACCCGCTGCAGCAGCGCCGCTTCATCGTGCGGACACGGTCCAGGCGAGATCCCGTTACGGACCACTCGCTGAGCACCCCCAAGGAGAATTCGCTATAGCCCACGGTGAGTATCCCATGGCCATGACCCAACTCCTTGTGATCCATGGGGGAGGATGGAGCGACACCTAGGCAAGGGAGTGCGCATGAGAAACCTCGCACGACGTATCCCACGATGGGCACTGTGGACGTGCGCGTCACTGGGTGCGGTCGTCGCCGTCAACGAAATGCGCAGTAAGCGGGTGCCGTTTCTGCGCCGATCCTTCCTGCGCTTGCTACTGGCCGTGCGACGTCTGCGCGCGGAGGGGCAAGTGGGTGATGCACGAGAGGAGGCTCTCGCCGCCTACGTCCTGGCGAACGCCCGGCAAGGCGACGTCGACGATGTCATCAGGGTGATTGATGACTTCTGTTACAACCGCAGCTTCATGATGAACGTGGGGGATGAAAAGGGTGAGATCCTCGACGCAGCGGTCCGGCGGGCCCGCCCCCGGCGTCTCCTCGAGCTGGGTACGTACTGCGGTTATAGCGCGTTGCGGATGGTCCGCGTCATGCCGAGTTACGCCCGGCTCTACTCGATCGAGCTCAGCCCCGCGAACGCCGATATCGCCCGCCGGATCTGGGATCATGCAGGTGTCGGCGATCGGGTGACGGTCGTCGTCGGCCATCTCGGCGATGGTGGGTTGACGCTGGACCGGCTGCGTGCAGAGCACGGCTTCGCCAACCGCAGCATCGACTTTGTGTTCATCGACCACGACAAAACCGCCTACCTACCCGACCTTCAACGCATCCTGAGCCAGGGTTGGTTGCGCCCCAGATCCGTCGTGGTAGCCGACAACGTGAAGTTCCCGGGCGCGCCCGAATACCGGGCATATATGAAAAAACAGGAAGGCAGGAGCTGGCATACGACGGAGCACAAGACGCACGTCGAATACCAATCGTGGATCAAGGATCTGGTGCTCGAGTCAGAGTATCTAGGCGGCTGATGTCACTGGAGGATCAACTGTTACTGCATTTCGACGAGGCCCGTTGCACCGTGGACAGTTATCCGCTGTCCGGTAGTGATGCGCAGTGTCGCATCGGGGACTCCGACCACCGCGGGAATGCCGTACTCGCGAGCGACAACGGCACCGTGTGAGTTCGC
>DASVWA010000177.1:0-7665 GCA_036389855.1 Pseudonocardiaceae bacterium | reverse complement strand
ACCGACGCCGACTGTTACGCCCGCTACCTGCTACGTGTCGAGGAGATCCACCAGTCGCTGCGGATCGTCGCGCAATGCCTGGACAAGCTGGAACCCGGTCCGGTGATGGTGGAGGATGCCAAGATCGCCTGGCCGGCCAAGCTGACCATCGGCGCCGACGGGATGGGCAACTCGCTGGAGTACGTACGCAAGATCATGGGACAGTCCATGGAGGCGTTGATCCACCACTTCAAGCTGGTCACTGAGGGATTCGCGGTGCCACCGGGTCAGGCTTACGTCGCGGTGGAGTCACCGCGTGGCGAGCTGGGTTACCACCTGGTCTCCGATGGCGGGACCAGGCCGTTACGAGTGCACGTCCGGGATCCCAGCTTCGTCAACCTGCAGTCCATGCCGGCGATGTCCGAGGGCGGTCTGGTGGCCGACGTCATCGCCGCGGTGGCGTCGATCGACCCGGTGATGGGAGGAGTGGACCGATGACCCCATCCTCTTACAACCCCGCCTTCACCTCCCGGCCGTCAGACGCGTCGGAGGCTGCGGACCAGGCCGCGCCGACGACCTGGTCCACGGTGCAGGACGTGCCGGTGGAGCGGCCGCTGTGGGTGGATACCAGCGTGTTCGACGAGCAGACCTGGCAACGGGCCCGCGAGATCATCGCGCGCTACCCGCAGCCACGATCGGCACTGCTGCCCATGCTTCATCTGGTGCAGAGCGTGCAGGGGCACGTCAGCCAGGCCGGGATCGTGTTCTGCGCGCAGCTGCTGGAGATCACCACCGCCGAGGTGAGCGCGGTGGCCACCTTCTACACGATGTACAAGCGCAAGCCCGGTGGTGAGCACCTGGTCAGCGTCTGCACCAACACGCTGTGCGCGGCGCTGGGCGGTGACGAGATCTACGCCAGGCTGTGCAAGAGGCTCGGGGTCGGGCACGAGGAGACCGCAGGCAGGCCCGGCTCGAAAGGCTCCATCACCTTGGAGCATGCCGAGTGCCTGGCCGCCTGCGACCTGGCGCCGGTACTGCAGGTGAACTATGAGTTCTACGACAACCAGACCCCGGAGTCGGCCGTGGCATTGGTGGACGCGCTGTGCCGCGGGGAGCGCCCCGCACCGACCCGTGGTGCACCGTTGACCGACTGGAGGACCGCCGAGCTGGCGCTGGCCGGCTTCTTCGGCGAGCCGCAGGAGATGCGGGCCGCCGTGGACGGGCCGTCGGCGGCGAAGGAGACGCTGGCCGGCAACCAGCTGGCGGAGGAGAGAGGCTGGCGGGCACCTTCGATGCCGGACCACGCCCCGATGCCTACAGTTCCGGACAAGAAGTGACCAAAGCAGGAGAAACCGTGACCGAGCGGACGCTCACCCCCGTGCTGACCCGGCGGTGGCTGTCGCCCCAGTCCTGGACCTTCGACACCTACACTCAGCTTGAGGGCTACACGGCGCTGCGCACCGCGTTGGACGCGCATCCCGACCAGCTCATCCAGCTGATCAAAGACTCCGGCTTGCGTGGACGCGGCGGCGCGGGCTTTCCCACCGGAATGAAGTGGGGCTTCATCCCCCAGGCCAAGCCGGGCGAGCCGCCAGCAGGTCCGGCGGCCAAACCCAAATACCTGGTGATCAACGCAGACGAGGGCGAACCGGGCACCTGCAAGGACGTGCCGTTGATGATGGCCGACCCGCATTCACTGATCGAGGGCTGCATCATCACCAGCTACGCGATCCGTGCGCACCAGTGCTACATCTACGTCCGCGGCGAGATGTTGCACTGCAACCGTCGGCTGCAGCAGGCCGTCACCGAGGCCTATCAGGCCGGATACCTGGGCAAGGACATCCTCGGCTCGGGATTCGACCTCGACGTCATCATTCACGCCGGCGCCGGCGCCTACATCTGCGGCGAGGAGACCGCGCTGCTGGACTCGCTAGAGGGCCGGCGCGGCCAGCCCCGGCTCAAGCCACCGTTCCCGGCCACCTCCGGGTTGTACGCCGCACCCACCGTGGTGAACAACGTCGAGACCATCTGCAGCGTGCCCTACATCGTCAACGGCGGGTCGGACTGGTTCCGCGAGATGGGCACCGAGAAATCCCCTGGCCCCAAGATCTACTCGATCTCTGGACACGTGCAGCGGCCGGGCCAGTACGAGGCCCCACTGGGTATCACACTGCGCGAGCTGCTGGACATGGCCGGCGGGATGAAGGGTGGTCAGCTCAAGTTCTGGACACCGGGCGGGTCGTCCACCCCGCTGCTCACTGCCGAGCATCTCGACGTTCCGCTGGACTTCGAGGGTGCCGCGGAGGCCGGCTCCATGCTGGGCACCACCGCCATCATGGTCTTCAACCAGACGGTGAGCGTGCCGTGGGCGGTGATGAAGTGGACCGAGTTCTACAAGCACGAATCGTGTGGCAAGTGCACGCCGTGCCGGGAGGGAACCTACTGGTTGCTCCAGATCCTGGAACGGATGCTCCGCCACGAGGGCATCCCGTCGGATGTGGAAACCATGCTCGACGTCTGTGACAACATTCTGGGCCGGTCGTTCTGCGCGCTCGGTGACGGAGCTGCCAGCCCGATCATGAGTGCGATCAAGTATTTCCGGCCGGAGTTCCTGGACCTGTGCGCCACGCAACCCGGATACGGCAGGTCGGATCAGCAGGCCACGTTGGCAGGATCGCACCAATGACGCTGGCAAAGCAGGACACTGACTCCCCGGGCGCCGTTCCTGAGGGGCATGTCCGGCTGACCATCGACGGCCGGGAGGTCGACGCCCCCAAAGGCGAGCTGGTGATCCGCACCTGCGAGCGGCTGGGCATCATCATCCCGCGGTTTTGTGACCACCCACTGCTCGACCCGGCCGGCGCCTGCCGGCAGTGCCTGGTCGAGGCGGAGATGGGCGGGCGCCCGATGCCCAAGCCGCAGGCCAGCTGCACCCTCACCGTGGCCGACGGCATGGTGATCAAGACCCAGCACACCTCGGCAGTGGCGGACAAGGCGCAGCAGGGCGTGATGGAGCTGCTACTGATCAACCACCCGCTGGACTGCCCGGTCTGTGACAAGGGCGGCGAGTGCCCGCTGCAGAACCAGGCGCTGTCCAACGGCCGGGCGGACTCCCGGTTCACCGAAGCCAAACGCACCTTCGCCAAACCGATCGCGATCTCCTCTGAGGTGCTGCTAGACCGCGAGCGCTGCGTGCTCTGCCAGCGATGCACCCGCTTCTCCGAGCAGATCGCCGGGGATACCTTCATCGAGATGCTGGAGCGCGGGCCGGATCAGCAGGTGGGCGTGGCAGCCGATAAGCCTTTTCAGTCCTACTTCTCCGGCAACACGATCCAGATCTGCCCCGTCGGTGCGCTGACCAATGCCGCCTACCGGTTCCGCTCCCGACCCTTCGATCTCGTCTCCACCCCAGGAGTATGCGAGCACTGTGCTTCCGGCTGTGCGCAGCGCACTGACTGGCGGCGGGGGACCGTGATGCGTCGGCTGGCCGGCCACGACCCCGAGGTCAATGAGGAGTGGAACTGCGACAAGGGCCGCTTCGCCTTCGCCTACGCCAGTGCCGAGGACCGGATCACCCGACCGCTGGTCCGCGACAGCTACGGTCAACTGCAGCCGGCTTCGTGGACCGAGGCGTTGCAGGCGGCCGCCGAAGGACTGCTCGCAGCCCGGGACCGCGGCGTCGGAGTGCTCGCGGGCGGCCGGCTCACCGTCGAGGACGCCTTCGCATACGCGAAGTTTGCCCGGGTCGCCCTGGGCACGCATGACATCGACTTCCGCGCGCGGTCACACTCTTCCGAGGAGATGGACTTCCTTGCCACACAGGTGGCCGGCGTCACTCCTGAGACTGGTGGGGTGACCTACGGCGACCTCAGCGGTGCCTCCGCGGTGTTGTGCGTGGCTTTCGAGCCCGAGGAGGAATCGCCGATCGTCTTCCTCCGGCTGCGCCGCGCCGCCCGGGATCGCGCCATGCCGGTGTTTCACCTCGGGCAGTTCACCACTGCCGCGGTGCGCAAGACCTTTGGCACGCTGCTGCGGGTGCTGCCGGGCGGTGAGCCGCAGGCCTTGGACGCGTTGGAGGGTCCGGCGCTGGACACCTTGCGCGCGCCGGGGGCGATCCTGTTGGTCGGCGAGCGCGCTGCCGAGGTGCCCGGTCTGTACTCGGCGGTGGCCCGGGTGGCCACGCGTACCGGGGCTCGGCTGGCCTGGGTCCCCAGACGAGCCGGCGAGCGAGGTGCCCTGGAGGCCGGTGCGACGCCGACCCTGCTTCCCGGCGGCCGACCGGTCGTCGACCCGGTGGCCCGCGCCGAAATTGAGGGTGCCTGGGGCGTGACGCTGTCGAGCCAGCCTGGCCGCGACACCGCCGGGATCCTCGCCGCAGCAGCGGCCGGGGAGCTGGACGGGTTAGTGGTCGGCGGTGTGGACCCGAGCGATCTCGCGGACCCCCAGCTGGCCGAGCAGGCGCTGAGCCGGGCTCCATTCGTGGTGAGCCTGGAGATGCGGACCTCCGCGGTGACCCTGGCGGCCAACGTCGTGCTGCCGATCGCGCCTGCGGTTGAAAAGTCCGGTAGTTACCTCGATTGGGAGGGTCGCCGCCGGCCGTTCGGTACCACGATCACCTCCGGGAGCAGTGCCGTCCACACGGCGCTGTCGGACTGCCGCGTGCTGGACAGCCTCGCCGTCGAGATGGACGTTGATCTGTTCACCCAGACCCCCGCTGCGGCGTGGGCCGGCTTCGCCGCCCTCGGCACCTACGGTGGCGCCAACCGGGAGTCGCCGCAGGCGCCCCCCGCTGCGTCGATCCCCGAGCTCGGCGAGGGCCAGGCCTTGCTGGCCACCTGGCGCCAGCTGCTGGACAACGGGTCGATGCAAGACGGCGAGCCGCACCTGGCCGGCACTGCCCGGCCTGCCGTGGCACTGCTGTCCGAGGTCACCGCCGCCGAGTTAGGGGTACGTATCGGAGGAGAGGTCACGGTGTCCACCCGGCAGGGCTCGGTGACGCTGCCGGCCGCCATCGCTGACCTGCCCGCGGGGGTGGTGTGGATTCCGGGTAACTCCGGACCCGCTACCGTCCGGAGCAGCTTCGGTACCGGCCACGGCGCCGTGGTCACCGTTCGCGGGACCGGCAGCAACACCTACAAGGCGTCGGGAGGTAAGCCATGACACCCACCCAGGCGCTGCTTGCCGACGACCCACTGTGGCTCACCGTGCTCAAAGTGGTCGTGATCTTCGGCTTTCTCATGGTCATGACCCTGTTCATGATCTGGATGGAGCGCCGGGTGGTCGGGCGCATGCAGCACCGGCCCGGTCCCAACCGGGTCGGGCCCTTCGGGCTGCTGCAGTCCCTGGCCGATGGACTCAAGCTGGCGTTCAAGGAGGACATCACCCCGGTCCATGCTGACCGCCGGGTGTACGTCCTGGCCCCGGTGATCTCCGCGGTCACCGCGTTCACCGCGTTCTCCGTCATCCCGCTCGGCGGTCAGGTGACGATCTTCGGCGAGGAGACCGTGCTCCAGATCACCGACCTGTCGGTCGGGGTGCTCGTGGTGCTGGCCGCCTCCTCGCTGGGCGTCTACGGGATCGTGCTGTCCGGCTGGGCGTCGGGCTCGCCCTACCCGCTGCTGGGCTCGCTGCGCTCGGCCGCCCAGGTGATCTCCTACGAGATCGCCCTCGGGATGTCGATCGTCGCGGTGATCCTGTACGCGGGCTCGCTGTCCACCGCGGACATCGTGGAGGCGCAGACGCAGCAGTGGTGGTTCGTGTTCCTGTTGTTCCCCAGCTTCGCGGTGTTCTGCGTGGCGATGGTCGGTGAGGTCAACCGCGCTCCTTTCGACCTGCCCGAGGCGGAGTCGGAGCTGGTCGGTGGCTTCCACACCGAGTACTCGTCGTTGAAGTTCGCGCTGTTCTTCCTCGCCGAGTACGTCAACATGGTGACCGTCTCGGCAATGGCGACCACACTGTTCCTGGGTGGCTGGCACGCTCCGTGGCCGCTGGCCGGTGGACCGCTGGACAGCGGCTGGTGGGGTCCGGTGTGGTTCATCGGCAAGACGTTGGCCTTCCTGTTCGTGTTCGTCTGGCTGCGGGGCACCCTGCCCCGGCTGCGTTACGACCAGTTCATGCAGTTGGGCTGGAAGGTGCTGGTGCCGGGCAGCCTGATCTGGATCGTGGTGGTCTCCGGCGTCCGGGCGCTGCGTGGCGCCGACGTCACCGGGTCCGAGATTCTCGTGGTCGGCGGCATCCTGCTGGGCGCACTGGTGCTCGTCGCTTTCCTGCTCCCCGAGCGCAGGACTGCCGCGCCCAGCACGGTCGCACTCAGCTCGACTCAACGCAGTGCAGCACAGCGTGGCGACGAGGTGCCCACCGCCGGCTCGAACTACCCGTTGCCCCCGCTGGACCTGGTGGTGCCGGCGCCGCCACCACGGCGCGCAGCAGTGACGTCCTCTGAGGTGACTAGCGGGGCGCCGCCGACGACGCAGGAGGACGGCCATGGGACTGCTTGATCCGGTCAAGGGTTTCGGGGTGACCTTCTCGACGATGTTCAAGAAGGTCGTGACCGAGGAGTATCCCGAGGTCAAAAAGATCACGGCACCGCGCTTTCACGGCCGCCACCAGCTCAACCGACATCCGGACGGGCTGGAGAAGTGCGTGGGTTGCGAGCTGTGTGCCTGGGCCTGTCCGGCGGATGCGATCTACGTCGAAGGCGGGGACAACACCGACGAGGCCCGTTACTCGCCCGGGGAGCGCTACGGCGCGATTTACCAGATCAACTACCTGCGCTGCATCGGCTGCGGCCTGTGCATCGAAGCTTGCCCGACCCGCTCACTGACGATGACCAACGAGTACGAGTTGGCCGACGACAACCGTCAGGACCTCATCTACACCAAGGAGGACCTGCTCGCGCCGCTGCTGTCGGGAATGGAGCAGCCACCGCACCCGATGCGGCTCGGTGACACTGAGCAGGACTACTACGTACAGGGTCCGACCCTGGAGAGACGTTCGGGCGCGGTGGGCGAGGACCAGCCGTGACCACGCTGAGCTTCCTGCTCGCACAGCAGCCCCCGGTGCCGTTGCCTTCGCCGGTGTCGACCGACACCATCGGCCTCGGGGAGACAGTGGCGTTCTGGATCCTGGGTCCGCTCGCGCTGGCCGGTGGGCTGGCCATGGTGTTCGCGCGCAACGCGGTGCATTCAGCGCTCTGGCTGGCGCAGACCATGCTGTGCCTGGGTGCGCTCTACATGGTCCAACAAGCGCCGTTCCTCGGGTTTGTGCAGATCATCGTCTACACCGGCGCGATCATGATGTTGTTCCTGTTTGTGCTGATGCTGGTGGGCAAGGAAAGCGTCGACTCGGTGGTCGAGGTGCTGCGTGGGCAGCGGGTCGCCGCGGCGCTGGCCGGGATCGGGCTGGCTGCGCTACTGGTGGCGATGTTGGGCCGGGCCTTGGCCGGGGTCACCGCAGCGGGGTTGATCGGGGTCAACACCACCAGTGGCGGCAACGTCGCCAACCTCGGTCGCATCCTGTTCACCGACTACCTGTTCCCCTTCGAGCTCACCTCGGCGTTGCTGATCACCGCTGCGGTCGGCGCGATGGTGCTGACGTTCACCGAGCGCACCAAGGAGGGCAGGCCGACTCAGCGGGAACGGGTGGAGGCCCGGATCCGCGGCACCCGCCCCTCCCCGCTGCCTGGCC
>DASVWA010000176.1:0-7440 GCA_036389855.1 Pseudonocardiaceae bacterium | reverse complement strand
GACGTGGCATCGCGTGACCTTGCCGGGGTCACAGAGTTGCTGGCGCTGTGCACGGAGGTGATGCGCACCGTCCAGTCGGTTCCTCAGGTGGTCGTCGCCCGGGTGCACGCGTTGGCCACTGCGGCGGGCTGCCAGCTGGTGGCCTCCTGCGATCTTGCGGTGGCCGCCGAGTCTGCGGGCTTCGCCCTGCCCGGCGGCAAGGGCGGCTGGTTCTGCCACACACCCGCGGTGCCGGTGGCCCGGTCGATAGGCCGTAAGCGGCTGATGGAAATGGCGCTGACCGGGGACATCGTCGATGCCCGCACCGCCGCGGAATGGGGGCTGGTCAACCGCGCAGTGCCGGATGCCGAGCTGGATGCCGCGGTGGATGATCTGCTCGCCCGCGCTACCCGGGGCAGCCGGGCCAGCAAGGCACTGGGCAAGCAGACCCTCTACGCGCAGTTGGACCGGCCTGAGGCAGACGCCTACGCCATCGCGCTGGAGGTGATGGCCTCGGCCTCACGGCTCGCTGGTGCCAAGGAGGGCATGGCGGCATTCCTGGACAAGCGCCCGCCCGCGTGGCCGGATTGAGGTACTCGTGCGTGGCTCTGCTGGTTGCCGAGTGGCCAGAACACTTGTTACGCACTCACGAGTGCTCGTGTAGCAGGAGCAGGGCGTAGGCCGCCAGCGACTGCGCGTCACACAGCTCACCGTGGCGCGCCATCTCGTCGAAAGCTGCTCGGGTGAACCACGCTGAGCGCATGTCCTGCTCGGTGTGCTCACGCTGGGGCCGCCCGGCGACCAGGTCGGTGGCCAGGAAGACTCGGCCGCGCTGGGCCGACATGCCCGGTGCCACGTCGAGCATCCCGAGCAGCCGTAGCTGGCCTGCTATCAGCCCGGTCTCCTCGCGCAGCTCCTGGGCGGCTAGCGTGGCGGGGTCGGTGTCGGCCCGGTCCGGGGCGGTGCCCTGGGGGAATTCCCAGCGCCGCGCGCCTACCGGGTAGCGGTACTGCTCCACCAGATGCACCCGATCACCATCCAGCGGGATGATCAGGGCGTAGTCCGGCTTGTCGACCACGCCGTAGATGCCCGGCGAGCCGTCGAAGCGCCGGATGTCGTCTTCCCGCACCGACATCCAGGCGTTCGTGTACACCTGACGGCTGCCCAGGGTCTGCATACCCCCGATCCTGCCCGGGTGCGGCGTGGCGCCCTACGCTGGTGCACCGTGCGTCTCGTGATCGCTCGCTGCCAGGTGGACTACTTGGGCCGGCTGACCGCGCACCTGCCGATGGCGCCGCGGCTGCTGCTGGTCAAGGCTGACGGATCGGTCAGCGTGCACGCTGACGGCGGTGCCTACAAGCCGTTGAACTGGATGAGCCCGCCCTGCACGCTGACCGAGCAGCCGGGGCGCTGGACAGTCAGCAACCGCGCAGGCGAACAGCTGATCATCGAGATCGACGAGCTGCTGCACGACTCACACCATCAGCTCGGAGTGGACCCCGGTCTGGTCAAGGATGGCGTGGAGGCTCACCTGCAGGCCCTGCTCGCCGAGCACACCGCAACACTGGGTCGCGGGTTCACCCTGATCCGCCGCGAGTATCCGACCGCGATCGGGCCGGTCGACCTGCTGTGCCGGGACGCCGACGGCATGACGGTGGCGGTCGAGGTCAAGCGCCGCGGGGAGATCGACGGGGTGGAACAGCTCACCCGTTACCTGGACCTCCTCAACCGTGACCCGCAACTCGCCCCCGTCAGCGGGCTCTTTGCCGCCCAGCAGATCAAGCCACAGGCCCATACGCTCGCCACCGACCGCGGAATTCGCTGTGTCACCGTCGACTACGACGAACTGCGCGGTGCTCAACCCCGAGAGCTCCGGCTCTTCTAACGCCGAACTGCCATATGGATGCTTAACGCTGTCGTTCCCGGGCGCCCGTAGGCTGCGAGAGTAAGGCGATGTGGGGGGATGACGACGATGGCTTCGACCGTGGACAGCAGCCAGCAGACCCACGAGGGACAGACCCGCTTTCCGTCGCTGGATCCCAGGACGGGCGAGGTCGTTGGTTATCACACCATGGATGACGAGGCAGTGGTGCGGGCAGCCGTGGTTCGAGCCCGCGAGGCGGCCGCGTGGTGGGGTGGCCTCGGGTTCGCCGAGCGTCGCCGCCGACTACTGGCCTGGCGTTCTCGGCTGGTGCGACGGATCGACGAGCTGGCCGAGCTGATCAGCGCCGAGACCGGCAAGCCACGAGATGACGCCCGGGTGGAATCGGTGCTTGTGGTCGCGCATCTGGACTGGGCCGCGCGCAACGCCGAGCCGGTGCTGCGCCGCCGCCGGGTCGGATCAGGTCTGTTGATGCTGCAGGAGGCGTCAACGGTGCAGTACCAGCCCTACGGCGTGATCGGCGTGATCGGGCCCTGGAACTATCCGGCCCACACCCCGATGGGATCGATCAGCTACGCGTTGGCCGCAGGCAACGCTGTGGTGTTCAAGCCGAGTGAATTCACTCCTGGGGTGGGCGGCGCGTTGGCCGAGAGCCTGACCGAGGTGGTTCCCGAACACCCGCTGCTGCAGGTCGTGACAGGGTTCGGTGCGACCGGCGCTGCCCTGTGCCGGGCCGGGGTGGACAAGCTGGCGTTCACCGGCTCGGCCGCCACTGCGAAGAAGGTGATGGCGGCCTGCGCGGAGACACTGACTCCGGTGGTCTTGGAGTGCGGTGGCAAGGACGCGCTGCTGGTCGACGCCGACGCCGATCTCGACGCGGCTGCCGACGCCGCGGTCTGGGGCGGTATGACCAATGCGGGTCAGGCCTGCGTCGGGGTGGAACGAGCGTATGTCGTCGACAGCGTCGCCGCGGAGTTCACCAATCGAGTGGTCACCCAGGTAAGGCGACTGAAGCCTGGCGCTGATCCAGGGTCCGACATCGGCCCGATCACCAGGCCTGGCCAGGTCGACGTGATTCGTGATCACATCACCGATGCCCTGGCTCGCGGTGGCACCGCGCTGGTGGGTGGCCCCGAGTCGGTTCGCCCTCCCTACGTGGAGCCGATCGTACTGACCGACGTCCCCGGCGACTCCATTGCCGTGACCGAGGAGACCTTCGGCCCGACCCTGACAGTGCACCGGGTGCCGAATCTGGACGACGCGGTGGAGCAGGTCAATGCCGGCCGCTACGGGTTGGGTGCCGCGGTCTTCTCCGCCCGCCGGGGTGCGGAGATTGCGGGCAGGTTGCGATGCGGGATGGTCGCGATCAACAGTGCGCTGTCCTTCGCTGCGGTGCCGTCGTTGCCCTTCGGCGGGGTCGGGGACTCGGGATTCGGGCGTATCCACGGTGCTGACGGCCTGCGCGAGTTCGCTCGAGCCAAGTCGGTCACCCGCCGGATGTTCCGGCCCACGGTGCGAGTGCTCACCTTCTCCCGCCCGGCTTGGGCGATTCGGGTACTGCTGTGGATAGTTCGGGTGCGCTACGGTCGCTGAGCACGGACCGCCGCTGGCGAAGGCGCGGGAGGCAGCAATGGCACCGGGAATCACGACGGTCGGCGTGGTGGGCATGGGCACGATGGGTGCCGGTATTGCCGAGGTGCTCGCTCGCACCGGTCTCGACGTCGTGGCAGTCGAAGTCGATGAGCAGGGGGTGACTCGGGGGCGTGGGCATCTGGAGCATTCCACCGGACGCGCCCTGGAGCGGGGGAAGATCGACGAGACGGCCCGTCGCGCGCTGCTCGATCGGATCAGCTTCACCACGAAGCTGGTCGATCTAGCCGACGTCGACTTCGTCATCGAGGCCGTACCAGAGCATCTTGACCTCAAGAGCCGGATCTTCAGCGAGCTGGACGGGATCGTGCGGGGCGATGTCGTGCTGGCTTCCAACACGTCGAGTTTGTCGATCACCGAACTCGCGGTACGCACCAAGCGGCCGGGCAAGGTCGTCGGGATGCATTTCTTCAATCCGGCGCCGGTGCTCAAACTGGTCGAGGTGGTGCGCACCGTGGTCACCGAGCCGGATGTCGTCGACGACGTGACGGCACTGGCCGAGAAGCTGGGCAAGACACCGGTCGTGATCGGGGACCGGGCCGGGTTCATCGCCAACGGGCTGCTGTTTGGCTACCTCAACCACGCGGCACGGATGTACGAGGAGCGCTACGCCACCCGGGAGGACCTCGACGCCGCGATGCGCTATGGCTGCGGCTACCCCATGGGTCCGCTGGCGCTGCTGGATCTGATCGGCCTGGACACCGCATACGAGATCCTTGACGCGCTGTACCGCCAGTCCCGGGATCGGCTGCACGCCCCGGTTCCGTTGCTCAAGCAGATGATCACCGCGGGGCTGCTCGGCCGGAAGTCGGGTCGCGGCTTCTACACCTACGCCGGGCAGGATTCGTCGAAGGTGGTGCCCGACGCGGCCACCCCAGCTGACGGCGAGCAGGGCGTGCAGACTCGGCCGATCGGACCGGTCGGTGTAGTCGGTACCGGGACGATGGCCACCGGCATCGTTGAGGTGTTGGCCAAGGGCGGGCATGACGTGATCGTCCGCGGTCGCAGCAACAGCCGCACCGGTGATGCGGTCGCGGCGGTCACGCGGTCGCTGGACAAGGCCGTCAACCGTGGCAAGCTCTCCGAGCCCGATCGGGACGCAACCCTGCAACGGATCTCCACGACGACCTCGCTGGACGACTTCTTCCACGTCGATCTGGTAGTGGAAGCAGTAGCGGAAGAGTTGGAAGTCAAGCGCGGAATTTTTGCCACGCTGGACGAGGTGTGCAAACCGGGTGCGATCCTCGCCACCACCACGTCATCGCTGCCGGTGGTCGAGTGCGCCGCGGTCACCTCCCGCCCGGGCGATGTGGTGGGGCTGCACTTCTTCAACCCCGCCCCGGTGATGAAGCTGGTCGAAGTCGTGCAGACCATCAGTACGTCGGGCGACGTGGCAGCCACCGCTCGCCAGTTCGCCCGTTCCTTGGGCAAGGTGCCAGTGACCTGCGGTGACCGCGCCGGGTTCATCGTCAATGCGTTGTTGTTCCCTTACCTCAATGACGCCGTGCGGATGCTCGAGGCGCACTACGCGTCGGCCGACGACATCGACACTGCGATGAAGGTCGGCGCCGCGCTACCGATGGGCCCGTTCGCGTTGCTCGACGTGGTAGGTCTGGACGTCTCGCTGGCCATCCAGCGCAGCCTGTACCAAGAGTTCCGCGAGCCCGGCTTCGCCCCGGCTCCCTTGCTGGAGCACCTGGTGACGGCCGGCCGGCTAGGCCGCAAGACCGGCAAGGGCTTCCGCGACTACTCGTGAGTGCGTAACAGTGTTATAGCACTTAATGCCACTCACGACCAAGCCGGCTGTTAACCGCAGCAACCTCCACCGCAGCACCCGCCCGCCGGAGCAGCAGCGCGTCCGGCCTGGCCCGAGGTGCCACCGGACAATGCGACGGTGGACAGCAACCGGACGGTGTCGCCGTGCCCGGAGGGGCATTGGGCGGGCTCACCCGAGGCGGTCATCGGCCGATTGACCTCGAAGGTCTCCGAACACTCCCGGCACCGGAATTCATAGCGAGGCACGGGCCACAGCTTACCGGGACTAACGTGAACTTTGTGCCCCGCCGCAACGTTGCTCGCCGCGCTCGCCGCGCCGACCCACCACCTCCGGTGGGCGGGCGGCGCTGGGCGCAACCGGACAGCGGCGCAGATGGGCAGTGGCTGGTACGGACAGTGCCAGGTGAGCAGGCGATCAAGAGTTACCGCTGCCCCGGCTGCGACCACGAGATCCGACCGGGCACCGCGCATGTGGTCGCCTGGCCGGCCGGGGAGCAGGGGTCATCGGCGGACCGGCGGCACTGGCACACCAGCTGCTGGGCTGCCCGGTGCCGCCGGACGCCCACTCGCAGGTATTGGTGAGGCGGCGGCCCGCTCAGAGCACGCCCGGGCACTGGCGAGCACGCTGTCCTCCTCTGGACCGGGAGCGAGCTGCTGGAAGGCGTCGTCCAGCTTGGAGCGCACTGACTGCAGCTGATCGATGAGTCGGCGGCGCAGGGTGCGGAGTTGCTCTACCTGCCGGGTAGCCTCCTGCACCCTGGCGACAGCGGTCTGGTCGGCCTCGGTGACCAGGCGCCGGGCCACGTCGGTCGCCTCGTCGATGCGGCGCTGCGCCTCGGACTTGCTGCTCGCCTCCTCGTCGGCCATCGCGCGCATCGCGTCGCGGCGCCGGGTTGACATGGTGATGTCAAAGTCCTCCTCGGCCTGCTGCCGGCGGGCCGTCGACTCGGCATCGCGCTGCTCGGCTCGCTGCTTGGCTTTTGCCAGGATTTCGTCACCCCGGCGACGAGCGTCGGCGATGACCCGCTCGTGCTCGGCCTCCATCGCCGATCGCCGCCGCTGCGCTTCACCGATCATCTGCTCGTAGCGGCCGCGCAGCTCGTCGGCCTCGCGCTCGGCGTTGGCCCTGGTCGCCGCCGCAACGGCAGTGCCCTTGGCGACGATCTGCGCGGCTTCGTCCTGAGCTTTGCGGAGCATCCGAGCCACCCGCTCGCTCATGCCCTCGACAGTGGTCGGCGGCGCGGCGAGCCGCTGCACCTGAACGCGTAAGTCATCGAGCTCGCTGCGAGCCGCCTCCAGCTGCCGGGCGAGCTGCCCAGCCTGCGCAGCGCCGGCATCCCGGTCCGCTGCCGCGATCTGCAGATCGGCCTGCAACTGCGCGAGCTGGTAGTCCACCTGGG
This sequence comes from Pseudonocardiaceae bacterium, assembly GCA_036389855.1. Lineage (GTDB taxonomy): Bacteria > Actinomycetota > Actinomycetes > Mycobacteriales > Pseudonocardiaceae. Next base: position 753 of record DASVWA010000176.1, on the reverse strand, counting down.
CGCAGTCGTAACCGCGGCGCACGATGTCGAACGTAGATCTCATCGGAAGCAGATCACGATCGTCGACTGAGCCCATACCGCCAGATTACTCGGGTACCGGTTACCGGAGATGCGCCGTTCCGGTCAGACGCCCCGGAAGCGGTTGATGCCGGCCAGGTGCGCCTCGCGAAGCTCGGGATTACGTACGCCCAGGCCCTCCTCGGGAGCCAAGCACAGCACACCGACCTTGCCTTGGTGGATGTTGCGGTGCACATCGTGGGCAGCCTGCCCGGTCTGATCCAGCGGATAGACCCGAGACAGCGTCGGATGAACCTTGGCTTTGGTGATCAGCCGGTTGGCCTCCCAGGCCTCGCGATAGTTGGCGAAATGCGAGCCGATAATCCGTTTGAGGTTCATCCAGAGGTAGCGGTTGTCGTAGGTGTGGTTGTAACCGGAAGTCGAGGCGCAGCTGACGATCGTGCCGCCCCTCTTGGCGACGTAGACGCTGGCACCGAAGGTCTCCCGTCCCGGGTGCTCGAACACGATGTCGGGGTCATCACCGCCAGTGAGTTCGCGGATTCGTCCACCGAAACGCTTCCACTCCTTCGGGTCCTGGTTGTGCTCGTCCTTCCAGAACCGGTAGCCCTCGGCACTGCGGTCGATGACCAGCTCGGCGCCCATCCGCCGGCAGATCTCGGCCTTCTGGGCGCTGGAGACCACGCACACCGGGGTGGCGCCACCGCCCAGCGCCATCTGAGTGGCGTAGGAGCCCAG
>DASVWA010000175.1:0-8717 GCA_036389855.1 Pseudonocardiaceae bacterium | reverse complement strand
CCCTCAATGTGGCACTCCGCTCGGAGGATGACAAAGAGTCGCGGGCCGATTACGCTGGGGGAGATTGCTCAACGTCACCACCGGGGGCCCCTAGTGAGCGTGAGCCACAGGTTTGATCACGTCGTGTCCCGGCGTGGCCTGGCGGCTCTGCACCCGCGGCGGTGGAAGCTTTGGGGTGAGCGGCGGGCCGTGGTCGCCTACATCCTCACCGTGGACGTCGTGGCGGTGGCGTTGCTCGCCGGGGTGACCGCGGTGATTCCGATCCAGTCGGAGGATCTGTCCCGGTTCTGCCTGCTGGTTGTGGGGGCAGTCCTGTACCAGGAGGCGGTTCGCCAGATCGAGATCCAGCGGGAGCGGACAGTCGGCAGCGGCCTGCTCCCGAACCTGAAGTCGTTGTGGATCTTCGCGGCGGTGTTGTCGGTCCCGTTACCGCTGGTCTTTGCCGTCACCGTGGTTGTGTACCTGCATTCCTGGTACCGGATCGGCCCTGGCCGCCTCTACCGCAAGCTGTTCTCGGGCGCGACGATGGTGCTGGCGCCGGCTGCTGCTGTCGCGGTCCTGCAGCTGGTGGCACCCATCGGATATCCGATCATCCCGCATGGCCTGCCAGGGCTGGCGGCCCTGATCGGTGCCGGAGCGGTGTACTGGCTGGTCAATTTCGGGCTGGTCGCCGGTGCCGTGGTGATGTCCGACCCGCTGCAGCCGACCCGTCAGGCATTGGGAAACCCGAGTGATCAGGTTGTTGTTGCGGCCTCGCTCGGGCTGGGCGTGGCACTTGCCGCCATGCTGGCCTGGCAGCCGTGGCTGATCGCCGTCCTCATGATCACCGTGATCGCCCTGCATCGCGCATTGCTGCTGCCGCACTTTCAGCAGGCCGCCCGCACGGACAGCAAGACAGGCCTGCTCACCATGGGTTTCTGGCATGAGGTGGCCGGCCGGGAAATCGAACGGGCCCGCCGGCTCGCCGAGCCGCTCGGAGTGCTGATGCTCGACCTGGACCATTTCAAGTCGTTCAACGACCGGATGGGGCATCTCGTCGGTGATCAACTGTTGCGGGCCGTCGCTGATGAGCTGCGCGCTGAGACCCGGCCCTACGATCTGGTCGGGCGCTTCGGCGGCGAGGAATTCGTGATCCTGCTGCCGGGGGTGGGAACCAGCCAGATCGAGCCCGTCGCAGACCGGATCCGGCTGCGCATCAGCCGGTTGTGTGTCCTGGTCCACGGCCCACACGATCGGCCGGTCACGGTGGACGGGATCTCGGTGTCGATCGGGGCGGCGGTGTGCCCCTATGATGGCAATGGGCTCGACCGGCTACTGCTGGCCGCCGACGGCGCGCTGATGGCGGCCAAGGCCGCCGGTCGCGACCGGGTATGCCTCGCCACCCACTAGCCCACCCTCACTGACCAGATATGGAGACATATCGGGCCTATTGAGCCCGGGTTAGTCCCGATATGTCTCCATATCGGGGCAGGCCGGGCGGGGGCGGGAGGCGTAATGAGTGACGGGGGCGAGGTTGCACGATTAGGCACCCGGGAGTTGCTGGCCCGGGCTCGTGCGGTCCGGGACGCGGTGTACGGCACTCGGGTGACCTACTCCCCCAAGGTCTTCCTGCCGCTGACCATGCTGTGCCGGGATCGCTGCGGCTACTGCACCTTCGCGCATGCCCCGCGTGAGCTGCCGTCGCCCTACCTGGCGCTTGACGAGATCTTGGCGACCGCATGTCGGGGCGGAGAGGTGGGCTGCCACGAAGCCTTGTTCACCCTTGGCGAGCGTCCTGAGCAGCGCTATCCGGCGGCTCGGAACTGGCTTGCCGACCACGGCTACGACTCCACCGTGGATTATCTCGTCGCTGCCTGCCGCGGAGTACTGGACCACACCGGGTTGCTCCCGCATGCCAACGCCGGCGCGTTGCACCGCGCCGAGCTGGCCAAGCTGCGCGAGGTGACCGCCAGCCAGGGCATGATGATCGAGTCCTTGCGGCCGGACCTCGCAGCGCACCGGGGTGCTCCGGACAAGCACCCGGATCGGCGGCTGGCCACCCTGCACTTAGCGGGCGAGCTGGCGATCCCGTTCACCACCGGGATCCTGATCGGTATCGGCGAGACCGAGGCCGACCGCGTTACCGCGCTGGAGGCGATCACCGAGGCACACCGCCGATACGGGCACGTGCAGGAAGTGATCCTGCAGAACTTCCGGCCCAAGGCGGGCACTGCCATGCGCCACGTCCCAGCCTGCCCGCCGCAGGAGCACCTGCGGGCCATCGCCCTGGCCCGGCTGCTGCTGCCGCCCGAGGTGCATGTGCAGGCACCGCCCAACCTCACCGACGACCCAGCGCGCGTGCTTGCCGCCGGCATCGATGACTGGGGCGGGGTTTCCCCCCTCACCGTCGATCACGTCAATCCCGAACGGCCGTGGCCCTCTCTGCAGGAGCTGTGCACCGCCACCGAGGCCGCGGGCCACACCCTGGCACCACGGCTGGCCATCTACCCGGAGTACGCGCTGGACCCGCAGCGGTGGCTGGATGAGGCGGTGCGCTTCCAGGTACTGGACCGCTCCGACGCCGAGGGGCTGGGCCGGGACGATCCGGGTGCGGTGTTGGCGGAACGGGCGCACCAGGCCACCAATGTCGGGTACGGCGCCGAGGTGATCCTGACCGGGCGTCGCTCCACCGCCTGGTACTCAGGTACCGAAGTCACGCCGCCGGTATTGCTGCCCGTGCGGGCACGTGCCACCGGTGCAGTGCGCGCGGTGCTCGACGGGGTGCGGACCGGGCAGCGTCCCGGACTCGATGAGCTGGTGACGCTGCTGTCCGCCCGTGGCCCTGAGGTTGCCGCTGTTGCCGAGCTGGCCGACGAGCTGCGCGTGACAACCGTCGGCGACACCGTCACCTACGTGGTCAATCGCAACATCAACTACACCAACGTGTGCACCTTCCGGTGCCGGTTCTGCGGGTTCTCCAAGGGCAAGCTGTCGCTGAACCTGCGCGGCGCGCCCTACCTGCTGGAGCTGTCCGAGATCGTGGCACGGGTGCTCGAGGCGCAACAGTGCGGCGCCACCGAGGTATGCCTGCAGGGTGGCATTCACCCCAGCTTCGATGGCGACTACTACCTGACGGTCTGCCGGGCAATCCGGGAGGCCGCGCCCACGATCCACATCCACGGCTTCACCGCACTGGAGGTCACCGAAGGAGCCCGTCGGCTGGGCGAACCACTCGCCGACTACCTGATCCGGTTGCGCGAGGCGGGCCTGCGCTCGCTGCCCGGGACGGCCGCGGAGATCCTCGACGACGAGGTCCGGGCGGTGCTGTGCCCCGACAAGATCACCACTGCGGAGTGGCTGGAGGCGCACCGGGTGGCGCACTCGGTGGGGTTGCGATCCAACGTCACGATGATGTTCGGCGCCATCGAGCAGCCTGTGCACTGGGCCCGGCACCTGCTGCGCGCGCGCGGCCTGCAGGAGGAAACCGGCGGGTTCACCGAGTTCGTCGGGCTGCCCTTCGTGCACATGGCCACTCCGATGTATCTCAAGCGGGCGGCCCGGCGGGGACCGACGTGGCGAGAGGTACTGCTGGTGCACGCGGTGGCCCGGATCGCCTTTCACGGTGTGATCGACCACGTGCAGGCGTCCTGGGTCAAACTCGGCGCCTCCGGTGCTCGCCAGCTGCTGCAGGCTGGAGTGGATGATCTCGGCGGCACGCTGATGGACGAGAACATCAGCCGGGCAGCGGGTGCCAGCCATGGTCAAAGCTTGGACGAGGCCGGGTTCCGGACGATCGTCGAGCCGCTCGGGCGGTCGCTGGTGCAGCGCACCACCCTCTACGAGCCGGTGGCTACGGTGCAAGCGCCGTAAGTGGTGGCGTCAAGGACCAGGTTTGCGGCCCACGGCCATGAAGAATGCGAGGTCGGTGGCTGCGGCCTCACCCACCTGCCGATATCACTTGCTGAGCGCTGTCATTCAGGGCGATGGAGAAGGAGTATCCGAGCCGCCAGCGCTGGGGGCGGAATCGCCATCCTCAGGAGTCGAGCCGCCAGCGGCGGGAGTGGAATCGCCGGCCTCGGGGGTGGGCTCGCCAGCGCCGGGAACGGAACCGCCGCTCGGGGGAGTGGATTGGCCGGTGCTGGGAGTGGAATCGCCAGCGCTGGGAGTCGCGCTGTCACCGCCCCCAGGGCCAGCGCGCTCACCCTCACCAGGCCTAGCGCCCTCACCCTCACCAGGTCCAGCGCCCTCACCTTCACCTGGGCCAGCGCCCTCACCTTCACCCGGGCCAGCGCCCTCACCGCCACCGGAATTGGTTTCGGGGGGTTTGGTCCAGCTGGTGCTCCAGGTGGTAGTCCACGTGGTCGGTGGCGAGTTGGTGTGCGCAGTGCCGCCCGGCTTTGCCGCGGTGCCGCCCCCGGGAGCCGGTGCGTTGGTGCGGGTCATACGGACAGCACCGCTGGGACCTTCGTTACCCGAGGCCGGGTCGTTGCCACTGCCGGCGTCCGGTCCGGGGATGGGTATGTCCGGTACCGCAGTGGGGTTAGCGGGGGCGGGTGTCCCTGCGTCCGTGGGGGGAATCGGGCCGCTGCGCGCGGTCAAGAAAGGCACGGCAACCGCCCCGCCGGCGAGAACGAGGGCAAGGACGCTCGCCGCGGTGATCTGCTGCACCCGCCGCGACTTGGCTCGGCGCGACTCGACGTCGGCGCCTTCGGTACCCAACGGGAGGGCAGCCAAAGTTGGCCGGTGCGGAGCCTCCATCTGGGAGTGCTCCGGCATGTCGGATCCGACCAGAGTTGCGATCGGCTGGGTCACATCTTCGGCACGAACCGGTGCGGCCGGCGAGACATCCAGGCTGACGGTGTCGAGGCCGGCGGTCTCTTCAGCAAGCGCGGCGGACAGGGCGGCCCCGAGCGCGATCGCAGCCGTAGGATCGGCATCCACTGCCACTGGGCGACCGAGCTCGGCCGAGACGAGTTGCGCGACGAGCGGTATCCGTGAGGAGCCACCGACCAGTAGCACCGCGTCAAGCTCCTCTGGAGCGACGTCGGCGGACCGCAGCGCCCGGCGCAGTGCCTCAATCGTCTGGACTACCTGCGGGCGGATCAAGTCCTCCAACTCGGCCCGGACCAGCCGCACCTGCGACTGGATCTCGGGAAGCAGCACCGGAATCGTCACCTCGGTGTCGGCCGAGAGGGCTTCTTTGGCTTCGGTGCACTCACGCCGCAGTCGAGTGGTCGCCGCGAGTGCGGCGGGGGCCTGCGGATCGAGTTCACTCAAGGCTGGGACCTTGGCCACGACGTGGCCGAAGACGGCATCGTCGAAGTCCACGCCGCCCAATCGTTCAATGCCCTCGGGGACGCCGAGGACGGAGAACGTCGCAGGACCGGTCTTGCGCACGACGGCTGCGTCGAAGGTGCCCCCGCCCAGGTCGTAAACCGCGATGGTGCTGCCGGTGGCGATCCGTTCCTGCATCGAGTAGCTCGCAGCCGCCGCCTCCGGCTCCGTGCAGAACGTGATCTGTGACAAGTCGGCCGCACGCAGCGCCTCCGCCATGATCTGGGTCTTGTACGTGCCCCAGCTGGCCGGATGTGTGACCGTGATGCCCCGAGCGGATTCGCCCTCGCGCTCGGCGACGCGATCGACGACCCAGCGGACCACCATCGCAGCGATGTCGGAGGCGGGATGCGATACACCGCCGACCACCATTGGGACGTCGTCGCCGATACGCCGTTTGAACTCGCGTACCACCCGGTCCGAGTCGGTGACCGCGCGGCGTTCGGCCGCTTCCCCGACGACAGCCTGCCCGTCTTCACTCAGGTAGACCACCGAGCTCACGGCAGCGGAGCGGCTGCCCAGCGGTATCACCTCGGGCAGCGGGCGCCGCCCACCGTCCCGCCGGCAGATGGCAGCGGCGGTGAAGGTGGTGCCCACGTCGATCCCGAGCCAGTAGGTCATCCTGGCGTGCCCCTATCGTTGTCTTACGGTGCCGGAGGGCCCCGAGCAGCGTTCGAGAGCAGCATTCAAGCGCAACTGGCACGACGCCCGGTTTCCGTATCGCCGCTACGAGGCGTTGCGTTAGCGATACAGCCGGTGAGCCTCCCGGATGCTTGCACGTCAACGCGGCCCAACCCTCTAACGCCCCACACCGAGGCCCGATGCGATCCCCATTGGTCAAGGCGCCACCGCCTGCGCTGCTCAGGTTCAGCAGTAGCGTGCGGGGCTAGCGGGGGGTGCGTTTGCGGTATGGGACCGGCTGCGTATGGCGAGCGCCGTTGCAGTGCTACCCCAGCTGACCGCGGATTGCTCCGCCTACGAACGCGGTAGAGTGGAGTTGGAGATAGTAGGCCGAAGGATCGTTGATGACGGCCTCGATCTTCTCTCGCGTGCTACGCACGCAATCCGATGCCTTGCCTTGCTGCCCATCGAAATTCTGCTCATTGAAGAAATCGATCCAATGCGGGCCGTCGGTGCCGCGGTGGGCGGCGTGGAGGTGGAACGCGGTAACCGCACCGTCGAGCTTCTTCCAGGTGATCTCGTAGCAGGCCGTCCCCTGCTGCGGGTCGAGATCGAGTCGAGCGGACCCCTGCCCGTCAGCATCTCCGCCGTTCACGTTCTCTTGGCCAGATAGCGCAACGGTGAACTGAGCACCGTCCTGTTGCGCCAACGCCGGAGTCGACCCAGAAAGCACGGCCGCCGACGACGCCAACGCCAAGCACGCTCCGATGCGTCCCATTCCCCGGGCGCTTTTGCTGACCTGCATCAGCTTTCCTTTCTTCGGTGTCCACTTGCCCGCGCTGACCACTCTCAAGGACTCGGAGTGTACGGCAGCGTAACCGGATTATCACTGTCGGTAGTAAAGCCAGGCCCGCCCGTGGCTTGCCGAGGTTTCTAGGCTCCTGGAGTGAGCTATCCGGGAGGCGACCTGCGTGATCAGCTTGGTCACGTCGGCGCGCAGGTCGTCCGCGCTGGGCTCGTGGTCGGATCGGGAGGCAATCTTTCGGCCCGCCGGCCGGGCTCTGACCAGTGCTGGATCACCGCGACCAACACTTGGCTGGAGCAGCTACGACCCGCCGAGTTCTCGCTGATCAGCATCCCGGACGGCGGGCTGCGTGGCGGGCACCCGAACCCGTCCAGCGAATGGCGCCTCCACACCGAGACCTATACCCGGCGCCCGGACGTCAACGCGATCGTCCACCTGCATCCCCAGACCAGCGTGCTGCTCGCCGCGTTGGGTTACCACATCGCGTTGATCACCACCGACCACGCGTACTACCTGCGCGAGATCGTCACCATCCCGTTCGAGCAACCCGGCACCGTCGAGCTCGCGGTCGCCGCCGCCGAGGCCGTGACCGGCGGAGTCAACGCCGTGGTGCTCGGGCATCACGGTTGCTCGGTACTGGCTGATTCGATCGAGCTGGCACACAAGCGAGCCGTCAACCTGGAGGAGGCCGCTCGCGCAACCTATGCCGCGCTGCTGCTCACCGCGGGAAATTCCAGCCGAGTCCCGCAGGTGCCGGCGCGCTTCCTGGAGGCCGCCGCTCAGGGCGAGGCCTCGGTATGAACACCGAGATTCATCCGGCATGGTGGAAGGATGCAACCCGCCGAGCCGTTGCGGTTGCGTCCGCCTCGTCACCTGGTGAGCCGCCGGGCGATCACCTGGTGGACCACCCAGGCCGCACTCGAGGTGGCGGCCGTCCTGATCCCCCTGGTGGTCGCTCTGGTTGCCTGGGCCGAGGCACGGTCGTGGCTGGCCGGCGTCACGGTCGCGACGGTGATCATCGGGTTCGGTTATGTGCTGGTGATGCCGCGGTGGCGATTCCGGGTGCACCGCTGGGAAACGACTGATGACGCCGTCTACACCTCTGCGGGCTGGATCAGCCAGGAATGGCGAGTCGCACCGATGTCACGGATCCAGACCGTGGACACCGAACGGGGGCCGCTGCAGCAATTGTTCGGGCTGTCCACCGTCACGGTCACCACCGCATCGGCGGCCGGGGCGCTGCGGCTCGCCGGGCTGGACCACGCCCTTGCTGATGAACTCGTCGAGCAGCTCACGCAGATCACTCAGGCGACCCGCGGGGATGCCACATGACCCACACCGCGGCGGACTGGCAGCGCCTGGACTCTCGGATGCTCGCCGTCACACCGCTGCGCCAGCTGGTCGGATTCCTGCCGGTCATCGCTGTGGTGCTGATCATCGGAGTCCAGCAGGATCTCGGTGGGCGCATCTACGGAGTCGGAGTGGGCGTGCTGGTTGTCGTACTCGCCGGGGTGTTACGCTGGGTGACCACCCGTTACCGGATCACCAGCGAGCGCGTCGAGCTGCGTTCGGGCTTGCTGTTTCGCAGTGCCCGGTCCGTTCCACGGGACCGGATCCGCAGCGTGGACATCACTGCCGGGCCGGTGCACCGGCTGTTCCGGCTGTCCGTGGTCACCGTCGGGACCGGGGAGCGCAGTGAGGGCATCGAGTCGCGGGAACTGACCCTGGACGCGATATCCACTGCTGAGGCCGACCGCTTGCGGCAGCGCCTGCTGGATTCCTTAGAGGCCGGCGACGCCGGTGATCCAAACCTCCCAGGCGCAACGGCAGCGCCAAGCCCTACCGAGTTGGCCACGCTGGACTGGTCGTGGCTGCGCTTCGCTCCGCTCACGGCGTCCAGCCTGGTGGCGGTCGGCGCGGTCGCTGGGGCAGTGGGCCAGCTGGTGGGCGAGCTCGGCGCCGAACTGGCGGATCTCGG
>DASVWA010000174.1:0-6842 GCA_036389855.1 Pseudonocardiaceae bacterium | reverse complement strand
CTGCCGCGCTGGATGCCCAGGGGCGGGACACCGGCGAGGCCGACGTGCAGGTTCCCGGCGGGCTAGTTCATGTAGCGATCTCCGAGAACGGCAGCACACTGACTGGTCCCGCAGTGCTTGTCGCCCAAGGCAGGCTGACTCTCGACTGGTGGTTGGCGCACTGACTGTCCCACTGCCCTTCAGCGCGGTCTGGACCCAGACTGCATGGCACCCGAATTCGGGTGGGCGTGCGTCACCCGACGTGTCACGATGAGAGGCGTATGACAACCTTACCGATCTTTCCGCCACATGATCCCGGCCCTGCCTCCCGAGGTGAGCTGGACATTGACGACCGCTCCGCGTTGCGCCGCGTGGCAGGCCTGTCCACCGAGCTCGCTGATGTCACCGAGGTCGAGTACCGCCAGCTGCGCTTGGAGCGCGTGGTCCTCGTCGGGGTGTGGACCGAGGGCTCTGCCGCGGAGGCCGGCGCGTCGCTGGTCGAGCTGGCCCGACTTGCCGACACGGCTGGATCGGAGGTGCTCGATGGCCTCATCCAGCGCCGCCAACGCCCCGACCCGGCGACCTACGTCGGCTCCGGCAAGGTCATGGAGCTGCGCGAGATCGTCCTACGCACCGCCGCCGACACGGTGATCTGCGACGGCGAACTCACTCCCGGTCAGCTGCGGCAGCTGGAGGCCAAGCTCAAGGTGAAGGTCATCGACCGGACTGCGCTGATCCTCGACATCTTCGCCCAGCACGCCAGCTCCCGGGAAGGCAAGGCACAAGTTGAGCTGGCCCAGCTGAGCTATTTCTTGCCGCGGCTGCGCGGTTGGGGTGAGTCGCTGTCCCGGCAGGCCGGTGGTGCTGGCGGTGGAGCCAGTGGGGGAGTCGGCACCCGTGGACCGGGTGAGACCAAGCTGGAGACTGACCGGCGGCGCATTCACCGCCGGATCGCCAAACTGCGCCGCGAGATCGCCGCGATGCGTACGGTTCGCGACACCAAGCGAAACCGCAGGCGCGCGAACGAGGTGCCCAACGTGGCCATCGTCGGATACACCAACGCGGGCAAGTCCAGCTTGCTCAACGCGATCACCGGCGCCGAGGTGCTGGTACAGGATGCCCTGTTCGCGACCTTGGACCCCACCACACGCCGGGCTGTCACTCCAGACGGACGCGACTACACGCTCACCGACACCGTCGGTTTCGTCCGACACCTGCCGCATCAGCTGGTGGAGGCGTTTCGCTCCACGTTGGAGGAGACGGCTGACGCTGACCTGTTGCTGCATGTGGTGGACGGGTCCGACCCGATGCCTGAACGTCAGGTGGAGGCGGTCCGTGAGGTGCTCGCCGAGATCACCGAGGGCCGCGAGGGGCCGATGCCACCGGAGGTGCTGGTGGTGAACAAGATCGATGACGCCGACCAGCTCGTGTTGTCGCGGCTGCGTCACCTGCTGCCGGACGCGTCGTTCGTCTCTGCGCACACGGGCGCCGGCATCACCGGCTTGGTCCAGCAGATCACCGATGCGTTGCCCCGAACCGATGTTGAGGTCGACGCACTGTTGCCCTGGACCCAAGGCTCCCTGGTCGCCCGAGTGCACGCCGAGGGAGAAGTACTGGACACCGCCCACACCGAGGCCGGCACCCGGCTGCGTGCCCGGGTCCGGCCTGACCTCGCCGGCGCGTTGGCTGGGTACCTGGTGAACGCCTGATTCGTCGGTGACGCAGGCGGCGGGGACGGGAACTGGTAGCTGTGAGCCGGCTGGCTACCGCCTCACAGCCGCCTCAGCACCGCCACCACCCGGCCGAGCACGGTTGCTTCGTCGCCGGCGATCGGCTCGTAGGCGGGGTTGTGCGGGAGCAGCCAGATATGCCCGTCACGGCGCTTGAACGTCTTCACGGTCGCCTCGCCGTCGATCATGGCAGCGACGATGTCCCCGTTCTCGGCGGTGGGCTGCTGCCGGATAACCACCCAGTCCCCGTCGGTGATCGCCGCCTCGACCATGGAATCACCTGCCACTCTCAGCAGGAACAGCGAACCCTCGCCAACGATCTCCTTCGGTAATGGAAAGACGTCTTCGATGGCTTGCTCGGCGAGCACCGGACCGCCTGCCGCGATCCGACCGACTACGGGCACGAAAGTGGGAGTCGGTCGGGCGCTGGAGCCGCCCGAAACCTCCGAGGTCTCGAGTGTGCTTTCTGCGGGCCGGACGCCGACTGCGCGCGGTCGATTGGGGTCGCGGCGTAAGTACCCCTTGCGCTCCAACGCGCGCAGCTGGTGTGCGACCGACGAGGTGGACGTGAGCCCCACCGCCTCGCCGATCTCCCGCACGCTCGGCGGGTAGCCGCACCGCTGCACCCAGTCCCGGATCACCTCAAGGACCCGTCGTTGCCGTGGCGTGAGGCCGTCCTCACCGGCGCTGTCGTCGAGGTCAGGGAAGGCATGTACCTGCGCACCATCGTCCGCGCCGGGCAGCTGTGCTTCGGGACCGGCGCCTTCCGGTTCGTCGCTCCGCTGTCGTCCCACCGGTCCTCCTCGCAGCAACACAGACCGGGTCGGTCCGCTCTCGGAGTCGAGGTTAACCAGCGTCTCAGCAGAGATCAAACATCTGTTCGAACAACACGCCGCGTAGTCGTCGATTCTGTCGGACCGTCGTGATAGACACCGCACAGTCGTTCGATCGAACCCGTGTTCGATCATGCTCGGCGGCTACTAGGCGATAGGAGTCTCGATGACCGCACCAGCGCAGTTGAGCAACCGGCCCGGGGCGCGCGATTCACAGCTCGGGCCGGCGGTAAGTGGACCGGTGGGCGTCAAACCGCCGTGCGAGGCGACGCCCACCAGGTCCCTCCCGGCACCTCCGCCTCCCGTACTCCCTCTGGCTCCTCCGGCACGACGGCCTATGGTGCGTCGGCGGTTGCGGGTTCCGCTGGGATGCGGGACCCGGGAGGTACGCGTCCCAGCGCCAAAGGTGATTAAGGCGGTGCGTCTGGGGGCCGCCGCCGCAGTGACGCTCGCTGTGGTCGGCGGGGTGGGATGGATGGGCCAGGCCGCCAGTCCCGGGGTTCCGGCTGAGACCACACTGACCCGGGTCGGCGCCGGCGAGACCGTGTGGGATGTCGCGCAGCGGGTGGCGCCGAAGTCCGACCAGCGGGCGGTGGTGGAGCGGATTCGGCAACTGAACGGCATGGCGAACTCGGCCGTTCAGCCCGGTCAGCAGTTGCAGGTGCCCGACGAGGATTAGCCCGGGTGCTGTCGACTTCGCTGGGCTGTGCTTGGCCGCTAGCCCCGTGGTCACCGCTCGCGTACGCCATGAGAGCGTCACACCTTCACGGTCGCGGCAGACCGCATGCGTCGTGGTGGCTCGACTTATGCTCAGCCCCCACATATAGTAGTTACAGGGTTGTAGTTTGCCCACAGGTTGGGTCGGGGAGGGGGGTACATGCGCTGTCCGTTTTGCCGACATTCCGACTCCCGCGTCGTCGACTCCCGCGAGGTCGAGGACGGGCAGGCGATCCGTCGGCGCCGGTCCTGCTCTGAGTGCGGTCGCCGATTCACCACCGTGGAGGAGGCGGTCCTTGCCGTAGTGAAGCGCTCGGGCGTCACCGAGCCGTTCAGCCGGGACAAGGTCGTCTGCGGAGTGCGCAGGGCATGTCAGGGACGACCGGTGGACGAGGACGCGCTGCAGCAGCTGGCGCACCGAGTGGAGGAGGTGATCCGCTCGTCAGGCAGCGCCGAGGTGCCCAGCCAGGAGGTCGGGCTGGCCATCCTCAGTCCGCTACGAGACCTCGACGAGGTGGCCTACCTGCGCTTTGCCAGCGTGTACCGGTCCTTTTCCTCGATCGATGACTTCGAAAAGGAGATCCGAAACCTGCGGGAGGTTCCTCCCACCAGCGGCAGCAATCCAGCGCAGGCGACATGACGTGAAGTACGCAAGAAGTATGGACATCGCGATAGAGAGGGATGAAGTATGACCGAGACCGTCGGGAACGGAGCTTCACCGGCTGCGCCGCCCAAGCGCGCGCTGCGGATGGAGCGGGTCTACACCACCGAGGCGCGCCACCCCTACGACGAGGTGACGTGGCAGCGCCGGGACGTCGTGATGACCAACTGGCGGGACGGCACGGTCAACTTCGAACAGCATGGCGTGGAATTCCCCGATTTCTGGTCGATCAACGCGGTGAATATCGTGACCAGCAAGTACTTCCGCGGCGCGGTTGGCAGCGAGCAGCGCGAGTCGAGCCTGCGGCAGCTGATCGATCGGGTGGTGCGGACCTACACCGCCGCCGGTGTGCAGTACGGGTACTTCGCCACGGAGACCGACAAGGAGATCTTCTCCGACGAGCTGACCTGGATGCTGTTGCACCAGGTGTTCAGCTTCAACTCGCCGGTCTGGTTCAACGTCGGCACTGCTTCCCCTAATCAGGTGAGTGCCTGTTTCATCCTTTCTGTCGACGACACCATGGACTCGATCCTCAACTGGTACCGAGAAGAGGGGCTGATCTTCAAGGGGGGCTCTGGCGCTGGCCTGAACCTTTCTCGTATCCGCTCGTCGAAGGAATTGCTGTCCTCTGGCGGCACGGCATCCGGTCCGGTGAGCTTCATGCGCGGAGCGGACGCCTCGGCGGGCACCATCAAATCGGGCGGCGCCACCCGGCGCGCCGCGAAGATGGTCGTGCTCGACATCGACCATCCAGATATCAGAGAGTTCATACAGACTAAGGCAGCCGAGGAGCGCAAGATTCGGGTACTCCGCGACGCCGGATATGATATGGACCTCGGTGGCAAGGACATCACCTCGGTCCAGTATCAGAACGCGAATAACTCGGTTCGCGTTTCCGATGAGTTCATGCGTGCTGTGGAGATTGACGGCAAGTTCGGTCTACGCGCTCGAATGACTGGTGAGGTCATCGAGACCGTAAGGGCCAAGGAGCTCTTCCGGGATATCACCCAGGCTGCCTGGGAATGTGCCGACCCCGGCCTACAGTACGACGACACGATCAACGAGTGGCACACCTGCCCGGAATCGGGACGGATCACCGCTTCTAATCCGTGTTCGGAGTACCTCCACCTCGACAACTCCAGTTGCAACCTTGCGTCAATCAACTTGATGAAGTTCCTCCGCGAGGACCTCACATTCGATGCGGAGCTATTTTCAAGGACGGTCGAGTTCGTCATCACGGCGATGGACATCTCGATCTGCTTCGCGGATTTCCCCACTGAGGCGATTGGAGACACCACCAGGGCGTTCCGGCAGCTTGGTATCGGATATGCCAATCTTGGAGCGTTGTTGATGGCCACCGGACACGCTTATGATTCAGAGGGCGGGCGTGCGCTCGCCGCGGCGATCACCTCACTGATGACCGCCACGGCCTACCAGCGCTCCGCGGAGCTTGCCGGCGTCGTCGGGCCCTACGACGGCTATGCGCGCAACGCCGAACCGCATCAGCGGGTGATGCGCAAGCACGCTGCGGCAAACGATCTGATCCGTACCTACCATCACAACGACCGAACCGTGCAGAAGGCAGCCACGAAGGCGTGGCAAGAAGGCATTCGGATCGGTGAAAAAAATGGTTGGCGCAATGCTCAGTCCAGTGTCATCGCGCCTACTGGGACCATCGGGTTCATGATGGATTGTGATACGACCGGAATCGAACCGGACTTCTCGCTGGTGAAGTTCAAGAAACTGGTCGGTGGTGGGTCCATGCAGATAGTCAACCAGACGGTCCCAAAGGCACTCGCTGCGCTGGGTTATCAGAAGGAGCAAAGCGAGGCGATCGTCGAGTACATCGCTGAGCATGGCCACGTGATCGATGCTCCTGGACTGCGCACCGAGCATTATGAGGTGTTCGACTGCGCGATGGGGGAGAGGGCCATTGCTCCCATGGGGCATGTCCGGATGATGGCGGCGACCCAACCGTTTATCTCGGGAGCTATCAGCAAGACGGTCAACATGCCCGAGACGGCCACCGTCGCCGACGTGGAGGAAATCTATCTCCAGTCCTGGAAGATGGGGCTCAAGGCGCTGGCGATTTACCGGGACAACTGCAAGGTCGGCCAGCCGCTGTCCACCGGCAAGACAGCGACCACCGCGGCGGAGAAGGCGGTAGCCGAGAGCAGGCCGGTGCGCAGGCGGCTGCCTAAAAAACGGCCCAGCGAAACCGTTTCCTTCACCGTCGGTGGCGCCGAGGGCTACCTCACAGCGGGGTCTTACCCAGATGATGGTCTCGGCGAGATCTTTGTGAAGATGTCCAAGCAGGGCTCCACGCTGGCCGGTGTGATGGATGCTTTCTCGATGGCGATCTCAATAGCGCTGCAGTACGGGGTGCCGCTAGAGACCTACGTCTCGAAGTTCGTGAACATGCGTTTTGAGCCGGCGGGAATGACCGATGACCCAGACGTCCGGATGGCCAGCAGTGTCGTGGACTATCTGTTCCGCCGAATCGCGCTGGACTACCTGCCTAAGGACAAGCGCGACCAGCTGGGCATCCTAACCGCACAGGAGCGCACTGAGCAGGTGTCCGCTAGCTACGGCACCGGGACGGACGGCGGCGTCGACGTGGAGGCGCTACGCACGTCGGTGGACTCCACCGCTCCGATCCCGGCGGTGCAGGCCCGCCCGGCACCGGTGTACGTCGGTAGCTCCACCGAGTTGCTGGAACTTCAGATGGGCAAGGCCGCGGACGCACCGCTGTGTATGACCTGCGGAACCAAGATGCGTCCTGCCGGATCCTGTTATGTCTGCGAAGGCTGCGGTTCTACCAGTGGCTGCAGCTGAAAGTCTCTGCACAGGTCGTTGGAGACGGCGGCCCCAGATGCGGGGCGTTGAACCGTCGTAGGCACGGCAGCGAATGTCGACATGAGC
>DASVWA010000173.1:0-3300 GCA_036389855.1 Pseudonocardiaceae bacterium | reverse complement strand
ACATCGCGAATCGTCCGGCCTGAATGGAGCACGAGGCTAACGGCTTGGTCCTGATATTCCTGGGTGAAGCATCGGCGTGTCGCCAAGACGGTTCCTCCGCCTGCTCTCAGCGGCAGCTCTAGACCGACTGTCTACAAGATCGGGAACGGTCCACTACCTCATGAGGGCAGCACCTTCATGACGGCCGAGAAGTACATGGCCTTGCACAGGGTGGCCGGCATGGTGCTGCTCTGCGAGAACTGTGCACCCGTCGGATCACGCAGACTCGGGGAGTGACCCCGTGGGAGTTCTCGGAAACGGCGGGTGTCGACCGACCGGCAGTAAGCCCGGCTTGGGGCCCATCTCATGATGCCGCACTGCTAACCGTGGTCACCGCGTCTATCGGCACGCCCAACAGCACGCCGCACGTAGTTGATGGTGAGCTTGGGAGCAACTTGACTCGGACTAGACAGAGTTTTGAGCAGCGGTTTCGGCTTGCCATAACTGGCGTGAAGGACCACAGGTATCTCCCACGTGGGGCGGCACACGGAGGGCACGGGCTTGGAACGGGCTTCCTGCTCCTTGGGTGCCCGCCGACGGAGGCGATCACCCCGCCCGACCCTCCGCCGAGCTGCGCACCCGCGCCGCCAAACTCGATGTCGACTTACGGCTGGCTGGCGGTGCCCAGCACCCCCGAACCAAGGATTGTCGGAATCAGGCGGCGGATCACGATGAGGGCGGCAGCGAGGTAGAGGGAGAACTCGACGACGATCTTGCGTTTGTCGGTGGACCGGCGGAGGTTGCCGTAGCCGTTCATCCAGGAGTGAGTGCGCTGCACCGGCCAGCTTGTGGGCCTGGATCGGGGCGGGTTTGCCCTTGACGCGCTGGTCGGGCAGCGTAGCGGAGGCGATGCCGCCCGTCCGCAAACGATTTTCTGGGCAGCTCCCCGAATAATCATGGTGTTCAGCTGATCCCCGGGTGGGCAGTGTCACGAAACTCGTGACCGATTCATGACGTAGCGTAATCCCCTGTCGTTGCAGTACTAGGACCTGCACGGGTTGGCCGGCGTTCTTGCCCCCTAGGCGTGACAGATCATCTGTCGCGGTGCGACAGCAACAGAAAAGTGGGTGCGGGAGCTGCGCGTCGTCAGGAACTAAGCCACACCGAGCTGGCCGGCGTGCGGGCATGACTGAGTCTGCTGTGCCACGGTTCGAGGCCGCTGGCGCGGTGCCTACCCTGCCCGTGCTTCGGCGCCTCGCCCGCTCGCTTGGAGTCGAGCTGTCAGTGCAGTTGGCCCAGTCGTCGGTGGCCGGAGCGCCCCGTCCTAATCTCAAAGCGGCCGCGCACCTGGGCGGCGTGGAATCACGTGGTGCGAACTGAGGTCGAACGGTGCCGCTGTTGCACCCAAAGGCGTGAGAGCTGCAACTGTTGTCCCTGGCAGACGCCAGAGGTGGCAAGGTACGGTCGCCATCGTAATGAGCAGGTCGGGGGGTTCGATTCCCCGGGGTGGCTCCACCCCTGACCAGCGCAACGTACTCGTCAGGGATGTGCCGGGCGTCACCACCTGCCACTCCCTGCGTCACAACCATGAACAGCGCGGTGAGGAAGCTCGCGGGGGTACAGCCGGTTGGCGGCCGCCTGACCCCGCGAAAGGGCCCGCGCGGCCGGTCCACGGCTGGTAACCGCCACTGTGCAACCTTTTGGCCTTCCGGATCGTCCTTGGTGCATCAGCCACTGAACGGAGATCCCGATGAGGCGTGCCGTTTCGAGTGTGGCGGTCCTCGCGCTCGGAGCGCTCGCGCTGGTCGGGTGCTCCGGCGGTAACCAGCCGGCCGCGGTGGCGACCAGTGCTGGAGCGACGGGCCTGCCCAGCATCACCGCCCGGGGCCTCGGAACGGTCACCGGGACCCCGGACACCGTGACGGTCATCCTCGGAGTGCAGACGCGGGGTCAAAGCGCCAAGGGCACCCTTGATGCCAACAACGAAAAGGCGACCGCGCTAATCGACGTGCTGAAGAGCAAGGGAGTCGCCGCAGCGGACCTGCAGACCAGCCAGCTGTCGATCAATCCGGCGTACGACTCAGCGACCGGGCGGATCACCGGCTACGAGGTGGTGAACCAGGTCGCGGCCACGCTGCATGACATCGGTGGCGCCGGTGGGCTCATCGACGCCGTCGCTGAGGCCGCGGGTGACGCTGTGCGGGTGCAGCAACTTGGCTTCTCGATCGGTGACGACAGCGCGTCGCGTGCCCAGGCCCGGATCAACGCGGTTCAGCAGGCACAGGCCCAGGCCAAGCAGATGGCCGACGCGGCCGGAGTGAAGCTGGGCCGGATCCGTTCGATCACCGAGGTATCGGTCAACCCGTCGAGCCCGTTCGACCGAGGTGACGCACCAGCGGCGGCTGCGCCCGCGCCCATCGAGCCCGGTACCCAAAAACTCACCGTCATGGTCGAGGTGATCTACAACATCGACCAGTAAGTCGATTGCCTTACGCTCCGAGCTGCCCTCCCCGGCGCCCCTCGCCGCGTCGGTTCTTACCATGGCTCACGCCGCTGCCGGGCGAGGTCGCTCGCGGAAAGCCGGCGCAGCGACAAGATGTGCAGCGCGATGCAGATCGAAATCACGACGGTGGAAATCAGTGTCAACGGCAGCAAGCAGGGTCATCACTTCGGTTTAGGGGATCATCTGCAGCAGCTGCAGCGGGCCGGGCGCAGCCAGGACTCCGAGGATCACCGCGGTGAACAGGTCGACCAGGCCCCAGCACGTTGAACGCGATGGCCCCCGCCGATCACTTTCTCGTCTTAACGCGGGCGATAGACGTCGGCGCGGTGCTCGACGCAGAGCACGGTGACGAGGCGGATCACATCATCAATCTCGTACAGGATGCGGAAGGCCCCCGCCGCGCGGAGTGGACTCCTGTGAGCCCGCGGTGCAGAGCGTTACCGACGCGATGTGGGTTATCCAGCAGGGTTCCTGTGATGAACTCGATGACTGCTGCTTCGACGCCTTCGGGCAGTTTGTCCTGGCTGGCGTGCCCAGCACTGGCAGTCACCCGCAGCCGGTATGGCTCGATCACCTCGCCGCCTGACCGGGCCTGCGTTGTCGTTCATCGAATTAACCGTGGTGCGAATCGGTTGCCACTCCGCGGAGACTGTCGCGACCTGCGACTCGAGATGGCGTGGTGACGCACTCGGACAGGGCCTGCGTCCCAGCCGAACTCGCTGCGAGCGCAGGTCGAAAAAACGTTCTTGGACCGGTCGCACATGCACTGCCGGTTCCCGCCACAGCACCCACGAGTGGGTGCACCGAACTCCCGCAAC
>DASVWA010000172.1:0-9854 GCA_036389855.1 Pseudonocardiaceae bacterium | reverse complement strand
CCGCCGTTTAATGGCACAAAGCCTGGGTACTGGGTGGCTTACCAGTACACGGAGGCGGCTGCGGGGGCGCCTCCACACCGTCGGAGGCCCTCGTGCTCGGAATCCTGCTACTCGCCCTGGTGCTCTGGATCGCTCTTGGTCTGGATCGCTCTCGCCGGTGCCGGCTTTACGATCAACGGTCTGAGTCAGCTGGCCATCATCGGCACTGTGCTGCTCCTCGTCATCGGCGCCTTCGGCGCGAGGGACCGGCCCTACCGGGACGGAGAACTCGTACCTCCCGACATCTGCGCATGGCGGTGATGCAGTAGGTGAGTCCGCCCGGCGGGCTGCGCGACGAGCGACCGGGCGGACCTGTCACCGCTCGCTGTATTTACCGGACGCGGTGCAGCGCCAGCGACGATGGGGGCGGTTCGACTGTGGATCGGGCGAATCGGGCGGTACCTGAACCTCCGGCTGCACGGTTGACTCGCCGAAGGGCATCTGGCCGGCAGGAGTGTGGCGCAATAGGCGCCCGCCCGGCTGCCGCTGCTGGGGGGTGGGCAGCCGGGCGGGTTTGCCCACACCGGCTGGCCCTATAGCGGTCAGTCGGGTGGGACGACTACACCGGCTGCCTCCCAGTCGGTGGACGCAGGCCGACACGCAACCGATCCCGGCGGCGGTGGAACGCAATCGACCGCATGATTGAAGCCGCGCCAGGCCCGCGACGCTACGGCTGCAGGGGGATCCAGTCATCCCGCCATCGGTGTGGCAGGTCTTCACGCGCTGCTCATCATGTGTCGCATGCGGGTGACCCGCCAGGCAGCGAGGCGTGCCGCTCGGGTGCCCGGGTCGGCCGCTGGTCGCGCAAGGTATTGTTAAAGTGGTTAGACCCCCCTATAGCGACTATCATCCACTCGTGTGAGTTACTCCCTTTCTAACTGACAGTAGCTTGATGGGCAAAAGCACGCAGTCGAGCGCTCTGGAGGTAACAATGACTCCCTACACCGTGGCCCACGCTCCCACCCTTGCTCCCGAAGGGGTCGAGATCGGCCGGCACGGCTAGAGATCGATCCAGTACCCAGCCGATAAGCCGACCACCGGAGTTGGCTCGGCGTCCGGCTGGGAAGGTCCAGCTTGCCATCGTTCCAGGTGGAGGCCTGTGTGCACGCGAGATGGCGCTCGTCGGATTCCTTCCTGACCCGCGGGCGATCGATGGCGTCGAGCGCCTTCGTCGCCGGCCTGGTACTCGTCGCGGGGATGGCCGGTGCCGCCGTCGTGTACACCGCGCCCGTGACGCCAGATCTTGGCACGCTACTCGGGGGTCTTGCGCTGGCGACGGCATTCGAGGTCGCACGGCGCCTGGCGATCGAGGTTGAGGTTCGTCGCGATACCGCGCGGATCGCACCTACTGAGATTCCCCTGGTCATTGGCTTGCTCTTCTTGCCGGGCCCGGTTGTGCTGTCGGCCTATGTCGGTGTTGTCGTCATCGCCCGGCTCATCCGCCGTGACACCTGGCCCAAACTGCTGTTCAACATCTCCTATGCGACCCTGACCGTCGCGTTGACCGACCTGTCGGCCCGCCTGGTCTTCCAGCCGGCGTGGCCGGGGATGCCGCAGTGGAGCGCGGTACTCGGCGGATTCGTCATCGCACACGCCGTTACCGCCTGTTCTGCCTGGGCTTTCTTTGTGTTGCTGGACCGCAGGCGTCCCGGAGAAAGCGCGCGGCCCGTGGTGCACATCTACCTCACCGGTCTACTCAACGCGGCGCTCGGGCTCGCCGCAGCGGAGATAGTGCTGACGGTGCCATGGGGCGCCTTGTTGGTAGGCCTACTGGTCGTGATCGTGGTCGCGGTGTACCGCGCCTATTACGGATTGCTGCGGGACCAGCGTGATCTCGGTGTGCTCAACGACCTCAGCCTGCGGGTGGCGGCGGCGGGCAAGGATGAGGAGGACGGCCAGCGAAAATCCGGTGAGGACGGCTGGAGTGCCGCCATGGAGCTGGCTCGTGAGCAGCTCAACGCCACCCGCGTGGTGTTGCACTGGACACCGGTCGAGGGCCAGCCACACACCGTGGTTGCCGGTCGGCCGCTGCCCCGTCCACTGTCGCAATCCGACGTCGCCGTTGTGACGCCCGCCAACCAGCAGGCTGGCACCGGGCAGGTGCTTCACCTACTGGAACGTGGTTGTGACCCGGCCATCTGCCATGCGCTGACCGCTAGATCAGCGGCTGAGGTGCTGGTGGTTCCGCTGCGAGGCGCCAACCGGCTGCTCGGCATCATCGAGGTGCATGACCGGCAGAGCCGCCTGCGCGGCTTCGGGGCGGCGGATGTGCGGTTGGTCGAGACGCTGGCCAGCCACCTCACCACCGCGCTGGACAATCGCCGGTTGCTCGCCAGGCTCCGGCACGACGCCTACCACGACAGCCTCACCAACCTCCGTAGCCGGCTCGGCTTTCGGGAGGCCGCGACCGAGGTGCTGCACAGCGATTCGGGATCGTGCGCGGTGATCGTCGTCGATCTCCAGCTGGTGTCGTCGGTGAACGATGCGCTGGGCCATGTCTGGGGCGACCGCGTCCTCGTAGGTGCGGGCGAGCGGCTCCGCCGTACCCTGCCGGCCTGGGCGCTGACTGCCCGGATTGACGGGGACACGTTCGCCGCGTTGCTGGTGGACGTCGACTCGCAACGGGCGGTGCAGGTCGCCGAGCAGGTGCGGGCGGTGCTGAGCCAACCGTATCCCGTCGACAAGCTCGCGGTGGAGTGCAGCGCGGTAGCCGGCGTGGCACTCACTGAGATCGAATCCACCCGCGATGCGGACACCTTGCTGCAGCGGGCTGACATGGCGCTGCGGGCAGCCCGCTGTGCGGATGAGACCGTCCGCTGCTACGTACCCAGCATGGGCCAGCTCCTGCTGCGCCGTTTTCAACTCGTCACGCAGTTCCGGCACGCGCTGGATGCTGGGCAGTTCGACGTGCACTTCCAACCCCAGCTGGCGTTGGCCAGCCGTCAGGTGACCGGGGTGGAGACGCTGGTGCGCTGGCACCATCCGGAGTTAGGGATGCTCGACCCCGAAGAGTTCGTCGCCATCGTCGAGGCCACCGGGTTGATCGACCCGCTCACCGACTTCGTGCTCGACCGTTCCCTGCAGCAGTGCCGGACCTGGCTTGACCGCGGGCTGTCACTGTCAGTGGCGGTCAACCTTTCGGTGCGCAACCTGGCCGACACCGCATTCCCCAGCAGGGTGGCCGACGCACTGGCGCGCCACCAGGTGTCCCCAGCTTTGCTGTGTTTGGAGCTCACCGAGTCGGCGGTGATGAGTGATCCAGAGCGCGCGATGCCGGTGCTGCGCGAGCTGCACGGTTTGGGCGTCCGCATCGCGGTGGACGACTTCGGTACCGGGTACTCGTCGCTGGCCTATCTACGGCGCCTCCCGGTGGATGAAGTCAAGATCGACAAAAGTTTCGTGCTCGGACTGGCCAGTGATCTCGGTGACCTGGCGGTGGTCCGCGCGATCGTCGACCTCGGCCACTCGCTCGGGCTGATCGTCATCGCGGAAGGTGTCGAGCAAGAGGTCACCCGGGACCAACTGGCCGAGATGGGCTGCGACGTCGCTCAGGGTTTCCTGATCTCCCGCCCACTTCGGGCCGACCGGTTCGACGCTTGGTTGGCGGCCCGCACCGTCTGTGCTTCCGGAGCGCATGAACAGACCGTGCTCACCCTGGTCCGGTGATCGCTTCGCTGCTGTCACCAACCGCCTGTTACGACCACACTGTCACGGCCCGCGCCGGTGTTGTGTAGAGTCGTCGTCGCTCGCTCACTCAGGTGCTGCCCCAATAGCTCAGACGGCAGAGCGTCTCCATGGTAAGGAGAAGGTCTACGGTTCGATTCCGTATTGGGGCTCGGTCAAGGTCCTGGGCGAGCGCGCTCTGACCATCGTGTCGGGGTTCTCGAGTTCTCCCTGGAGGCGGTGTAGCTCAGTCGGAAGAGCAAGCGGCTCATAATCGCTGTGTCGCCGGTTCGAGTCCGGCCACCGCTACCACCGGCCCGGCGCGCCACGCGCTGGTTACCGCAGGCCCCAACCGCAGTGAATGACAGTTTCGTGAGAGAGAGGCACCCGTGGCCGCCACCGACATTCGGCCCAAGATCACGCTGGCGTGCGAGGAGTGCAAGCACCGCAACTACATCACCAACAAGAACAGGCGCAACGACCCCGACCGGCTCACCATCCGAAAGTACTGCCCGAACTGCAACAAGCACCGGGCGCACCGCGAGACCCGCTGAGCTACGTCGCCTGCCCAGGTAGCCCACGCCGGTGGCACTTGATCCCGCCTTCGTGGGAAGGTCTTATCCCGCAGCGGACGTCTACCAGGTAGGACGCGAGAAGATCCGGGAGTTCGCCGAAGCGATCGGGGACGGCAACCCGGTCTACCGGGATCCCGGTGCCGCCCGAACCTTCGGCTACCCCGATGTGATCGCCCCTCCCACGTTCGCGATCATTCTGGCCTTGCGAGCGCAGCAGGCGCTGATCAGTGACCCCGATCTCGGGCTGGACTACAGCCGGATGGTCCATGGTGATCAGTCGTTCACTCACCACCGGCCAATCCGAGCCGGCGACGAGCTGGCCACCACATTGCACGTCGACGGCGTCCGGACCATGGGCGGCAACGATCTGCTCACCGTGCGCTGCGAGATCACCGATGGCGCGGGCGAGCCGGTAACCACGGCCCGGTCCATGCTGGTGGTCCGGGGCCCAGACGGAGGCCCTGACGAGCGGCAGGACCGGTGACTCGGCGCCACCGCACCGCGGCCGCCAAAGGCGACCACTTGCCTGTCCTGTGGGTCCGGATAACTCGAGCTGGGCTGATCCGTTACGCCGGAGCTTCCGGGGACTTCAACCCGATCCACTGGAACGAACGGTTCGCGCGTGAAGTCGGGCTACCCGACGTCGTCGCGCACGGCATGCTCACCATGGCGCTGGCCAACCGCCTGGTGACGGAATGGGCCGGGGATCCCGGCGCCATCGTGCAGTGCGGGGTGCGTTTCACCCGTCCGGTCGTGGTGCCCGACGACGATGCAGGAGCGCTGGTGGAACTGTCCGGCACGGTGTCGCAACAGCGTGACGACGGCACCGTCCTGATCGCGATCACCGCCCGGGCTGGCGGCCAGACCGTCCTGGGCAAAGCCACAGCTACGGTTCAACTGGCCTGAACCTGCCTTTGCAAGGCGAAATGTCGAGATTGTCGACACACCGTGATCAATTCGCAAACTAGGCCAGATCAGAGCCTTGTCTTTGCACAAATTTCTCCTATAGTCCTCGTTAGGCTTAACACGAACGGGAAGTAGCCGTAAGTGCACCCGGAGTAGCGATTTCGGGTGGGCCATAGGGGGAGTCGTGGACAAGCGGTATGAGGTGTACTGCCTGGTTGACCCGTTGTTCTACGACTCGACATCTCAGGTAGGCGAGCAGCCCCGGGACTTCGAACTCGGCCACGCACCGGTGCCCGAGGGCTGGACGGCGAGCGAACTCGAGGACTGGCGTGTCCGTTCTCCGGTCGACGCGGACCTTCCCGCGCAGGGGTGGAAGGTGCACGTCTCGGCGTGCCTCGACAACGCCGAGCGGGTCCTGGCCGCGGTCGCGGATTACTGCGGCAATCGGCGGATTGCGTTCAAGTTCCTGCGCAGCGTCGATGCGCTGTTGCTGGCGAACGCCAAGTACGCAGACCGCGGGTCTAGCGGCAAGTTCATCACGATTTATCCGGCGGATGAGGCGCAGCTAGAAGCCGTGCTCACTGAGCTCGGCGAGGTGCTGGACGGCAGCCACGGTCCGTACGTGCTCAGTGACTTGCGGTGGGGTAAGGGACCGCTGTACGTGCGCTACGGGGGGTTCGCCGAGCGGTTCTGCCTATCGGAGACCGGCTCGTGGGAACTGGCGATCGAGGACCTGGAAGGGCGATTGGTGCCCGACTGGCGGGCACCGACGTTCCGGTTGCCCGAGTGGGTGGGCCTGCCGGCGTTCCTCGAGCCGCATCTGGCAGCGCGCAACAGCGTGAAGGCCGACGCCCTGCCGTACCGGATCGAGCGGGCACTGCACTTCTCCAACGGGGGCGGCCTTTACGTGGGCCAGCACATCCAGACCGGCAAGCAGGTCGTGCTCAAGGAGGCCCGGCCGCACGCTGGGCTCGACATGGACGGCACGGACGCGGTAGCCAGGTTGCACCGTGAGCGGGAGATTCTCGAGCGGCTCGCCGGGCTGGACACTGTGCCGGCGGTGCACGATTCGTTCACTCTTGGCGAGCACCACTTCCTGGCCCTGGAATTCGTCGACGCCAACCCATTGAATTTCGCCATTGTCGAGCGGTACCCGCTAGTACTGCTCGACGCCGACGAGCGGGCCATCGCTGAATACACGTCGTGGGCTCTCGAGATGCAGGCCAGGGTCGAGCGGGCGGTCCAGGCCATACACGACCGTGGTGTCGTCATCGGGGATCTGCATCCCTTCAACGTCCTGCTGCGACCAGATGGCCGGGTGGTATTGGTCGACTTCGAAATAGCGGCGGGGGTCGAGGAGGGTCGGCGGCAGACTCTCGCCGATCCGGGCTTCGCCGCGCCGCGGGACCGCGCAGGCTTCGACATCGACCGCTACGCGCTGGCCTGCCTGCGCCTGTTCTGGTTCCTCCCGCTGACCACCTTGCTCGCGATTGATCGGGCCAAGGCCGCTCACTTCGCCGCCGTGATCTCTGAGTCGTTCCCGGTTCCGGCAGCCTTCCTCGACGAGGCGGTGCAGGTGATCGTTGGCCAGCCAGGCGCCAGGTCGGCTTACCCGCCGCTTGCGCTGGACTCGGAACGGGATGGCTGGGAACGGATCCGCGCATCGCTGGCCGGGGCGATCCTTGCCAGCGCCACTCCGGAGCGCGACGACCGGCTGTTTCCCGGAGACATCGAGCAGTTCCAGACCGGGGGTCTGAACATCGCTCACGGGGCGGCCGGGGTGCTCTACGTACTGGACGTGACCGGTGCAGGACGCTACCCGGACCACGAGGAGTGGCTGTCGCGGCGCGCTATCCAGCCGGTCTCGGGGACGACCCGGCTGGGCTTCTACGACGGCCTGCACGGGGTCGCCTACGTGCTCGATCACCTCGGTCACCGTGCCGAAGCGTTGAAGGTCCTCGACATCTGCGCAGCTGAGTTGGGCAGGAAGTGGGAGCGGCTCGGGCTGGACCTGTACGGCGGGCTGGCCGGTATCGGCCTCAACCTGGCGCATTTCGCCGCGATTACCGGGGACCCGTCGTTGCGCAGTGCGGCGTTCGACGTGGCGCAGGCGGTCGCGGACCGGCTGGGGGACTCCGACGAGGTCGGCGAGGTGAGCGGCGGTTCCCGCCCCCACGCCGGGCTCATGCACGGCTCCACCGGTCCGGCCCTGCTGTTGCTGCGCCTGTACGAGCAGGTCGGCCAGCCGGTGCTGCTCGATCTGGCACGGACCGCGCTGCGGCAAGACCTCCGCCGCTGCGTGGTCCGCGACGACGGGAGCATGGAGGTTAACGAGGGCTGGCGGACCATGCCCTACCTGGCTGACGGCAGCGTCGGCATCGGGCTCGCCCTCGACCAGTACCTCGCCCACCGAAATGACGACCAGTTCGCCGAGGCGGCCGCCGGCATCCGCCGCGCGGCGCGGGCCCCGTTCTATGTCGAGCCCGGCCTCTTCCACGGCCGGGCCGGCATGATCCTGCACCTCAGCCAGGGGTGCGCCCCGGACACTGAGGATGTAGTCGCTGACCACATCCGGCGGTTGGCCTGGCACGCCATCGACTACCAGGGCTGCACCGCGTTCCCCGGTGAGGAACTGCTCCGGCTGTCCATGGACCTGGCCACCGGCACCGCCGGGGTGCTACTTGCTGCCGGCGCGGCCTTGCACTCCGCGCCGGTGCACCTGCCGTTCCTTGCCCCCCCACCGTCGGACCCGACCCGAACGGGGTCCGTCCCACCACCCAACCGGCGAAGGAGGTGAATTCACATGGCACTGCTCGATCTGCAGGGAATGGAGACATCCGAGGCCCCGAGCGGCCACGGACGCCGCCGCCGCAGCAAGCGCGGTGGCGGCGGAAGCCGTCTCAGCCTGCTGCTGTGCTGAGCAGTACCGGTGAGGATAGCTACCTGGCGCATCCTCACCGCGAGTATGGGACCCCGCTCCGGCCACCAGCCGGAGCGGGGTCCCGCGCTGCGTCCGACAAGCTGATCCTGCGGATCGTCCGGCGCGGCGGGGGCTGGACCTGCCTGCTGCTAGTCGCAGCGCTCACCCTCGCTGCGGCGGAGACGGTGTTTCCTGCGGTGCTCGGTCGGACCGTCGACGCCGTGCTCGGTGGTCATGACTCGGCGCCGTGGTTGGTGGGCTGCGGGTTGGTGGTTGGGCTGCTCATCGTCTGCGACGCTCTCGATGATCTTGCTAGCGGGACGAGTACCGCGCGGGCCACGGCGTGGCTACGACGGTCCGTGCTCGATCATGTCCTCGCGCTGGGCGCGCGCTCGGGGCGCCGGTTCGGGGTGGGGGACTTGACTACCCGCATGGTCGGCAACGCCGCGGACGCTGGCCGGGTGGGCACCGTGCTGGTGTGGGCGGTCGCGGCCCTTGTGCCCGCGCTGGGCGGCATCGTCGCCCTCGCGCTCATTGACCCCTGGTTGTGCCTGACCTTTCTCGTGGGGGCCCCGGTGCTGCTGATCCTGGTGCGCAGCAATATCCGGGATGCCTCCGAGCTGGCCGACCGCTACCTGCGAGTGCAGGGCAACATCGCCACTCGGATGGTCGACGCGCTGGCCGGGGCACGCACCATCACCGCCGCGCGGACCACGGCCCGGGAGCGCCGGCGTGTGCTGGCGCCGCTGCCAGAGCTGCACGACGCCGGGATGGGCATGTGGCGCGTTCAGACCCGGCTCGCCGCCCAGGAGGCGCTGCTGGTTCCCCTGCTGGAGGTCGCGGTGCTCGCGGTCGCCGGCGTTGAACTAGCGCGGGGACGCATCAGCCCGGGCGAGGTGCTGGCGGCCGTCCTGTATGTCGGGTTGGCTGCGGGGATCAGCTCAGCGGTGACCTCGGTGTCACAGTTCGCCCAGGCTCGGGCGGCCGCCGGGCGGGCTGCGGAAGTCCTGGCCCAGCCCGCGGCGGAGTACGGCACCGAACGCCTGCCTGAAGGTCCTGGACGGGTGGAGTTCCGGGCTGTCACGGTCCGCAACCGGGGCCTGCCGGTGCTGCGCGACCTCAATCTTGTGGTGCCGGGTGGTGCCCTGGTCGCGGTGGTGGGGCGCAGCGGGAGCGGCAAGTCCGTGCTGGCCGGGCTCGTCGGACGGCTGCTCGACCCGGACGATGGCGAGGTGCTCCTCGACGGGGTACCGCTGGCCCAGCTAGATCGGCGGGAGCTGCGTCGCGCCGTCGGTTACGGCTTCGAGCGCCCGGCGCTCATCGGGGAGACCCTCGCCGACGTGATCGCCCTCGGCGAGCACAGTCCCGCCCGGCCAGAGCTAGCCGCTGCGGCACGAGCGGCCTGCGCTGATGACTTCATCCGGCAGATGCCGCAGGGGTACCAGACCAAGCTGGTCGACGCGCGGATGTCCGGCGGTGAGGTCCAGCGGATCGGTCTCGCACGCGCCTTCGCACACGCCGGACGGGTGCTTGTGCTCGACGACGTCGCCGCAAGCCTGGACACCGTCACCGAGCATCACATCCGGCAGGTATTGACCGGCGCACTGGCCGACCGCACCCGCCTGGTCGTCGCGCACCGGGCTTCGACGGCCGCCCACGCCGACCTCGTCGTCTGGCTCGCCGACGGCCGGGTGCGCTGCGTCGCACCACACCGCGAGCTGTGGAGTGAGCTCGCCTACCGCGAGGTGTTC
>DASVWA010000171.1:0-1762 GCA_036389855.1 Pseudonocardiaceae bacterium | reverse complement strand
CGTCGCGGTCTAGTCCGGGGCGATAACCGGGGTCACCGCTGTGCAACGGCGCGACACCTGCGGCACGAGCAGCGTCACAGTTCTGGTAATAAGGGGCTTCATCAGGCGGGCCACCGGGAGATCCACCCCCTATCTCACAGGCGATACCGTCACCGTCGCGGTCTAGTCCGGGGCGATAACCGGGGTCACCGCTGTGCAACGGCGCGACACCTGCGGCACGAGCAGCGTCACAGTTCTGGTAATAAGGGGCTTCATCAGGCGGGCCACCGGGAGATCCACCAAGCGAACCACCGGGAAGAGCAGGCGAGGTATTTCCCACCTCGCAGGCAACACCGTCACCATCGCGATCGAGCTCAGGCCGATAACCGGACTGACCTTGATAGAGAGGAGCGGCGCTAGCGGCGCGAACAGCAGAGCAGTTGGCGTAGTAGGCCAGCCCTTCACCGCTCGGGGTGGACGTGGTAGCCGTAGAGCTATCAAGCGGGGGTAGCACCAGCGGCGAGGGCGAATCCGGGATGGCCGAAGTAATCGGGGCAGACATCGACGCCGGAGAGGACGACCCACATGCAGTACCAAGTCCTACAATCAGCGGCCCCACAAACGCCAGCACCGCAAGTGACTTCCTCATGTTGATTACCGCCAATGACTGCCGTCGTGGCTACCTATATTCTTATCGTTTTGCTGGGCATCAATCGTTACTAATCTGAAGAGTCACCTGCTGAAGGCAGCGGAATGTAATTTCTCGACTACGCCTGACCGCACCATGAGCTAGTCTTAAGAGCGGCGCATCCCGCCCAGGAGAGCGCCGAACTTCGGAGCGAGGGACGTGACCAGGTGACAGTGCACACGGACAGGCGCGCCCTCGCCTACGATAAGATAATCCACCGGAGCACCGCTGTGTGGATGCTGAACGGTGCTGAACCCCGTTGGTTCGATCCCTGGTATCGGCCGCTGCAAGCTAAAGCTGATCAAGAATAAGCGATCTTGGAAGCTTAATCCCGGGCACGCTTTGGGAGCGAGAAGCCTCTGCGACTTCTCGGCCGGGGCCTGCCGTAAGTGACACGCGCCTCGCTCTGTTCGAATGGATCATGAAAAGTTTGCGGTGCCTCCGATCGCGCGGGTTCACACCGAGGGGTCAGCAGGAGTCCCCACCATGTAGCAGCCGTGTAGCAACGACCCCGGCACGACGACAGACGGTCCCACATCACATCAGAAGATCCTTCGAGGTCGGCCACCACGAACACACGGCGTCAGACGGCACGCCCGGGACTTACAAGCGAGGGCTCGACCGCGACAGCGGGACCTGGCAGTGAGGTCGGGGTGACCCCCCATGTTGGACTGGAAAAAATGGCCGGGAACGACCGGTACTGGCGAGTGTTCGTGGTTGCTAACGCCGCAGCTAGCGGGCGCTGATGTGCATTGTCCGGAACCAGCTAGCTATTCGATCTTGATTCGCAGGATTGCTGGTTCGCGGCCGACTGATGCTGCGCACGTATTCGCTCCGCGATCGACCTGCGGTCGACCCTTGGCCCCGGCACTGCCGGTCCTTATTTCGTGGGTCAGTTGGGATGGCTGTGGGCTGGCTGATTTGGAGTCAGATGATCAATCCTGACTGGACTGATCGTCTTCACGTGTGCGGCTGAGGAAGTACAGCAACCGTGCCCCACCAGTTAGACGATGTCGGACCCCGCAACGTCGCGGTGATTTGCGCTGACTGTGCCACCACGAGGTGGAAGAGCTGGAACGACGATGTCGGTCGCGT
>DASVWA010000170.1:0-1563 GCA_036389855.1 Pseudonocardiaceae bacterium | reverse complement strand
GGTCCGGCAGGCCACGTATTCCTTGGCCACCAGGTTCATGCCGTCCCGCAGCGGCGTGACGATCATGACATCCGCGGCCACGAAGAATGCGACCAGCTCGCTACGCGGGATCGACTGGTGGAGGTAGTGCACTGCAGGGTGACCAACCCGGCCGAACTCACCGTTGATCCCGCCGACCGCCTGTTCGATGTCGTTGCGCATGCGTTGGTAGTGCTCCACCCGCTCGCGCGACGGGGTGGCCAGCTGCACCATGACGACGTCTTCGGCCGAAATCCGGCCTTCCGCATAGAGCTCCCGCAGCGCGCGCAGCCGCACATCGATGCCCTTGGTGTAGTCCAGCCGGTCCACCCCGAGCAGCACGGTCGCCGGATTGCCGAGCTCCTCGCGGATCTCGGCTGCCCGGCGGCGCACCGACTTGCTACGGGCCAGCCGGTCCAGCGCGGTCGAATCGATGGAAATCGGGAAGGCGCCAACCCGAACGGTACGGTCGCCGACGGCCACCTGCCCGGGCCTGGTGCGGATGCCGACCGCGCTCCTTGTCACCGACATCCCGGCCAGCCTGCGTGCCAGGTACAGGAAGTTCTGAGCACCTCCGGGAAGGTGGAAACCGACCAGATCAGCGCCGAGCAGGCCGCGGACCAGCTCGGTGCGCCAGGGCAGTTGCATGAACAGTTCTACCGGCGGGAACGGGATGTGCAGGAAGAATCCGATCCGCAGATCTGGTCGCAGTTCCCGCAACATCCGGGGCACCAGCTGCAGCTGGTAGTCCTGCACCCATACCGTGGCGCCTTCGCTGGCGCTCTTGGCAGTGGCCGCGGCGAATCGCTCGTTGACTTCGACGTAGGCCTCCCACCACGTTCGATGAAATGCGGGGGGAGCCACCACATCGTGGTAGAGCGGCCACAGCGTCCCGTTGGAGAAGCCCTCGTAGTAGTTGATAACGTCCTCGCTGGACAGCGTCACCGGATGCAACGTGAGATCCCCGTCGACGAAGGGCGCCACTTCCACATCGGGCACACCAGGCCAGCCGACCCACGCGCCGTGGTGGGACCGCAAGTACGGGTCCAGCGCGGCGACCAATCCACCCGGACTGGCCTTCCACTGCTGCGAGCCATCAGGCAGCCGTTCCAGGTCGACCGGCAGCCGATTGGCAACCACTACGAAACCTGCCTCGGTGGTGGGGGTACTCGTGCCCTCGGTCACGGGTTGGCCTCCTCGTCCACGCCGTCGTCCACCGAGACTAGCGGCGTGGCCCGTCACCCGCCTGTTGAAGATCTTTCCGGACGATGCGCCTACCATGAGCTGCGCGCGCCGGCGTAGCTCAATTGGCAGAGCATCCGCCTTGTAAGCGGAAGGTTCGGGGTTCGAGTCCCCGCGTCGGCTCCGCCCTCGCCTGCGATTATGGCCCTAAACTGCTGATCACCTTTGATCAATGTCACCGGATCTGTCACCAGGTAGGGTGTCAGCATGGTCAAAAAGCTGGCCGGTGGCCGGGAGCGCGGGCACATTCGGCGGCGCGGGAACTCCTTCCAGGTGCTCATGTACGCGGGCGTTGACCCCCTG
>DASVWA010000169.1:0-23566 GCA_036389855.1 Pseudonocardiaceae bacterium | reverse complement strand
CGGCTGCGTCCACGGGTCGGTGCTGGGGGTGGGCGCGGCCTTGCCGACGTACTCCGGCCGCAGGATGTGCGCGGGGACGGAACGCATCGGTGTCTGCCGGCCGGGGCACAGCGGGGTTCTCACGGGCATACCCACACTCTAGGCAGACCCAGGCCGCGTTACGCGGCACCCAGGGTTGACAGGAAGCGCTCGGAGACGGTGAGGGCCGGACCGGAGGAGCCGGCGTCGACGACCAGCGTCGCGAATGCCAGGTCACCGCGGAAGCCCACGAACCAGCCGTGCGCACCGGTCGAGCTGTACTCCGCGGTCCCGGTCTTGCCGTACAGCTGGCCCTGATCCGCCAAGGTCTTTGCGGTGCCTCGGGTGACGGCCTCTCGCATCATCACTCGCAGCGCGTCGGCAACCTCGCGCGGCACCGGGCCCGCGGGTTCGATCACCGTCCGAGCCGGCATTCCCCTGATCAGTACCGGAGTGGGCAGCTGCCCGCCGGCGGCCACAGTCGAGGCCACCAACGCCATGCCGAACGGGCTGGCGAGCACCCTGCCCTGACCGAACCCGTTCTCCGCGCGCCGTACCGTCGACTCCGAGGGGGGAGCCTGCCCGGTGACGGTCGTGATGCCAGGGACGTCATAGTCGATCCCAATGCCCATCTGGTGCGCCGCGTCGGTGAGTGCGCCGGCTCCCAGGCGGGCACTGAGTTGCGCGAACGTGGTGTTGCAGGAGCGGGCGAACGCCGTGCGTAGCGGTACCGTCCCCAAGTCGAAGAGTTGATCGTTCGGCACGCTGCGGTCCCCGATGGTGGTGGTCGCCGGGCAGGCCACCGGCGACTCCAGCGTGACCGCATGGGACTGCAGCGCCGCGGACGCCGTGACGATCTTGAAGGTGGAGCCCGGCGGATAACGCCCGGTCGCTGCGAGCGCGCCTTGCGCGTCGGCCGGGCTGTTCTGTGCGACCGCGAGAATCTCCCCGGTGGACGGCTGGATCGCCACGATCATCGCCGGGTTGGACTCTGCGTCGACAGCTCGTTCTGCGGCACCTTGCACACCGCGATCAACGGTGGTGGTCACAGTTGGCACCGGACGTGGCTGCTGCGCAGCCAGTGTTTCGACTTCCTGACCCAGCGTCGTCACGGTGACGATGCGCCACCCGGCGGCTGCCGCCAGCTGTTCTTCGACGGCCGTGCGGATGCCCGGCACCAGCTGGGAGGCATAGTCCCGGTCCGGTCCGAGCAGCCGCTGCTGGGTAGGGAAGGTGACCCCCGGTAGCTCGTAAATCTGGTCCCGCACTGATTCGTAGTCCTGCTCGCGAAGCACCGCCACGGCGCCGCGCTGCCCTGGCGGAGCCGCGTTGACTGCCGCAATGATCGACTGTTCGGTGATCTCAGGATCGATCGGCGTCAGAGCATCCGCCAGTTGAGTAGCCACCCCGGGCAGATCCGAGGTTTTGCTGCGGTCCAACGCGACGGTCACCACAGTCTGCGTGGTCAGCAGCGGTGTACCACTCCGATCGACCACCGAGACCGGCTCGGCCGGCACCTCGTGCAGCAACACCCGTTGCTGCGCGGCGAGCCGCGGATGCAACGCCGCAGGACTCCACCGAACCAACCAACCCTCAGCGGTGTCCGCGGGGACCAGATCGAAGCTGCCAGGGTAACTCCACTGCCGGCCCCGACCCAGGTCCCAGACGGCGGAGAAGGATGCCGAAGCGGTGTTGTCGCCAGAACGGGTCTGCCCCAAAGTGAGCTGCACACGCTGCGGTTTCAGTTCGTCGCGGACCTGACCGATCAACGAGGTTGCGGCGACCGGGTCGTTGGTGAGCTGCCCGGCCGCGGCATCGTCCCCGCGGCTCACGGCGTCGAGGAACGCAGCGGCTGCGTCATTCGGATCGGACCCGAAGACACCGCAGCCCGCCATCAGGACCGCCGTCAGCGCCACCGGCAGGCAAGCCGCCAACAGCAGGGAAAGTCGTCGCCGCACGGGGGCGAGTATCCCCCGGACTGTTCAGAACAGCACGGTCGCAAAGCAGCCCACCTGGGTGAAACCGATCTTCCGGTAGGTCGCCCTGGCCGGCTCGTTGTAGGCGTTGACGTAAAGGCTGGCGACCCGGCCCATCCGCTGCAGTCTCGCCACCACAGCCGCGGTCGCGCCAGCCGCGAGGTTCTGCCCACGCCTGTTCGGGTGCACCCACACTCCCTGGAGCTGGCCCACGGTGGACGACATCACCCCGATCTCGGCCTTGAACACCACCTCACCACCCTCGAACCGGGCGAACGCCCGACCT
Source organism: Pseudonocardiaceae bacterium (assembly GCA_036389855.1). Classification (GTDB taxonomy): domain Bacteria; phylum Actinomycetota; class Actinomycetes; order Mycobacteriales; family Pseudonocardiaceae. The sequence goes on along the minus strand of DASVWA010000169.1, from coordinate 21,286 downwards.
GATGCGATCAGCTCGGCGACTCGAGCCCGGTAACCGGCACCACCGTCGGGCAGCCGAGGATCGACACCCACCTCCTCGGTGAACATCGCCACCGCGGCCGGCAGGTAGCGGTCAATCTCGTCGGTTCGTACCGGCCGTACCAGTGGGTCTGCGGCCACCAGCGGTTGCTTGTCGAGCACCATCATGGGCTGGTCTGGACGCTCCTCGCGGGCCGGCCCCCAGGTGTCTTGCAGCCTCGACCACAACTGGAGCACCTGATCGGCTGGTCCGACCATCGATGAACAGGACCGAGGCTGCCCAGCCGCACGGTCGGCGAAGGCTTGGATCGCCGAAGACCCCCCGCGAAGCGGGACCAGATTGGGCCCGGAGAAGCACAGCCCGTCCAATGCACCGTCGGACCTGTGGCTGAAGCCCCACAATTCCCCGCCAAGCCGCCATGGATCCAGCCCACCGCTCTCGATTCGAGCGGCCACCATGCACGACATCACCGGATCGATGGCCAGCGCTGCGCGGACGCCGCACGCGTCGTGGTCGTCCAACAGGCGCGCGCTCGCGAGCTTCAACACGCCACCTAGGGTGCCAGAACTGCACCACCGCGCCACTCACGACTCTTCGGCCAAGCGCTGTGCCTCCTCGATGAGCGTCTCGACGATCTGCGCCTCGGGCACGGTCTTGATCACCTCGCCGCGAACGAAGATCTGGCCCTTGCCGTTGCCCGAGGCGACCCCCAGGTCGGCCTCGCGCGCTTCACCAGGCCCATTGACCACGCAGCCCATCACAGCCACCCGCAGCGGCACTGCCATGCCCTCCAACCCCGCGGTGACCTCGTCGGCGAGCTTGTAGACATCGACCTGGGCTCGCCCACACGAGGGGCAGGACACGATCTCCAGCCGGCGGGTCCGCAGGTTCAGCGACTCCAGGATCTGCAGGCCAACTTTGACCTCCTCGACCGGAGGCGCGGACAGCGAGACCCGGATGGTGTCCCCGATGCCCCGGCTCAGCAGCGCCCCGAATGCGGTGGCCGACTTGATGGTGCCCTGAAATGCCGGGCCGGCCTCGGTGACTCCAAGATGCAACGGGTAGTCACACTGCGCTGCGAGCTGCTCGTAGGCCCGCACCATGACCACTGGGTCGTGATGCTTCACCGAGATCTTGATGTCCTGGAAGCCGTGTTCGGCGAACAGGCTCGCCTCCCACAGCGCGGATTCGACCAGCGCTTCCGGGGTGGCCTTACCGTGCTTGGCCAGGATCTTGGGATCCAGCGACCCTGCGTTGACGCCGATCCTGATCGGGGTGCCGGCGTCGGCGGCGGCCCTGGCGATCTCGGCTACCCGGTCATCGAACTTCTTGATGTTCCCGGGGTTGACTCGCACCGCCGCGCACCCCGCGTCGATGGCGGCGAAGACATACTTGGGCTGGAAGTGGATATCGGCGATCACCGGGATCTGTGACTTGCGCGCGATGGCCGGCAACGCCTCAGCGTCGTCGGCGCTGGGGACCGCCACCCGGACAATGTCACAGCCGGCCGCGGTGAGCTCGGCGATCTGCTGCAAAGTGGCGTCGATGTCGGCGGTGAGCGTGGTGGTCATCGACTGCACGGACACCGGATGCTCACTGCCCACGCCCACCGCACCGACGTGTAACTGCCGGGTCTTACGGCGCTCGGCGAGCACCGGAGGCGGCACGGCCGGCATGCCGAGCGCGACACTGCTTCCTGGCGACACCAGGGTCACTCCTCCAGACAGTGGTGGGCCTGACAGCTATGGACCCGACAGTCTATGGACGCAATCGGATCGGGTTGATGATGTCGGCGGTGATGGTCAGCGCGCCCACCCCGATGAGCACGACCAAGAATGCGTACGTCAGCGGCATCAGCCGGTTGTAGTCCACCGGGGGACCGTTGGCGCGCCCGAAGGCCCGACGGACCGCGTTTCGGATGGCTTCGTAGAGGTTGACCGCGATATGCCCGCCGTCCAACGGAAGTAGTGGCAGCAGGTTGAACACCCCGACGAAAAGGTTCAGCGCGGCAAGCAGGAACAGGAAGAACCACCAGGCGCCAAGACCTGCGGCATCGCCACCGAGCACGCTGGCCCCGACCACGCTGACCGGGGTCTCCGGGTTGTCCTCTCCGGCGATCCGGTCGAGCAGCAGCGGAACCTTCTGCGGGAACTGCTGCAGCCCGACCCAGGTGTTGGCGAACATCGTGCCGGTGAAAGAGAGGGTCTGGCCCACCGCGTCCACCGGGCCGTACTGCAGCGTCAGGGGGTCTGGACGCTGCGGCGACACGCCGATCGCGCCGACCAGCTTGTCACCCTGGCCGCCCAGCGCCGAGATGGGGACTTGGGCGATGTCGATCTGCACGGTGCGCTGCTGCCCGTCGCGCTCGAGCCGAAACTCGGTGGGACCCGAGCGGCTCTGGACAGCGGTGACGAGCTCGGTGAAGTTGCCCACCGGAGTGCCGGCCACAGCCAGCACACGATCACCCGGTTGCAGGCCCGCCTCCCTGGCCGGCGCGGGCGCGCCCGGCTGGCAGGCACCGTCGGCCTGCACCGAGATGCACTGGCTGACCTCGGACACCACCGCGGGGGTCGGGGCCCGGTTCAGGTTCGGTAGACCGGTGGACACCGCCATCACGTAAACCAGCACGATGCCCAACGCGAAGTGGGTCAGCGATCCCGCCGACAGCACCACCACGCGCTTCCAGGTGGGGAACCGGAAGAACGCTCGCTTGCGATCCTGCGGGTCGGGCAGGTCCTCGAGCGCGGTCATCCCGGCGATATCGCAGAAGCCGCCACCCGGGATCAACTTGAGGCCGTACTCGGTTTCTCCCCGGCGGAAGGAGAACAGGGTGGGGCCGAAGCCGATGAAGTAGCGGCGCACCTTCATCCCGAAGGCCTTCGCGCTGTACATGTGGCCGGCCTCGTGCAGCGCGATGGATATCCCGATACCCACCGCGAACAGCACTACACCCAGCACGAACGTCACGCTCTGCTCCTCACTTGGGGCTCCTGCCAGTCCCGGCCGGTTGGCCGCTCAGCAACTCCCTGGCCCTGCTGCGAGCCCAGTCCTCGGCGGCCAGCACGTCATCCACCGTAGCCGGATCCGCCCGCCACCCTTGCGCCTCACCCAGCACCGCTTCCAGCGCGTCGACGATCCCACAGAAGGAGATGTCACCATTCAGGAAGGCCGCCACGGCCTCCTCATTGGCGGCGTTGAACACCGCCGGAACGCAACCGCCCGCGGCGCCCGCCGTCCTGGCCAGCTCGATTGCGGGAAACGCCTCGGCGTCCACCGGCTCGAACGTCCAGTTCGTGAGTCGGGCGAAGTCACAGGCCGGTGCTGCGTCGGCGACCCGGTCCGGCCAGCCCAGCGCCAGGGCGATCGGTAGCCGCATGTCCGGTGGGCTGGCTTGGGCCAGCGTCGAACCGTCGGTGAACGTGACCATCGAGTGGATCACCGACTGCGGGTGCACCACCACGTCGATGCGGTCGTAGGGAACGCCGAACAGCAGGTGGGTCTCGATCAGCTCCAGACCCTTGTTGACCAGGGTGGCCGAGTTCACCGTCACCACCGGCCCCATTCGCCAGGTCGGGTGCGCCAGGGCCTGCTGGGCGGTGACCCCCTCGAGCTGGTTACGGCGCCGTCCGCGAAACGGTCCGCCAGAGGCGGTGAGAACCAGCCGGGCCACCTCTGCGGCGGTACCGGCGCGCAGGCATTGGGCGAGTGCGGAGTGCTCGGAGTCCACCGGCACGATCTGACCCGGCGCGGCGGCGCGGGTGACCAGGGTTCCCCCAGCCACCAGAGATTCCTTGTTGGCCAGCGCCAGGGTGGCGCCGCTGCGCAGCACGGCCAGGGTCGGCACCAGGCCCCGAGAGCCGGTCACCCCGTTGAGCACCACGTCAGCGGGCTGAGTGGCGATGAGCTCAGCCACCGCCTCGGGACCCGCCAGGATCCGTGGCATCCGGTAGCCGCCCCGGTCGTATCCGCGTCGCTGCGCTTCAGCGAACAGCGCCAGCTGGAGGTCTTGGGCTGCCCGGGCCCGGGCGATCGCGACAGCTCCGGCGCCGGTCTCGATCACCTGCGCGGCCAGTACCTGCGGATCTGCGCCACCGGCGGCCAGCCCGACCACGCGGAAGCGCTGCGGGTTGCGGTGCACGACGTCAAGAGCCTGGACGCCGATTGATCCCGTGCTGCCCAGCAGCAGTATCGAGCGTGGCCGGTGCGACGGGTCCATCCAGGTCATTCTTCCCGACAGCAATGTCAATGCGCGTGCAAGGTAGCTCGAGATGGATCACACTGATCCACAGGGCACACGAAGGGAGCAGGGGCATGGGCATTCTCGGGTGGATTGTTCTGGGGCTGATCGCCGGCGCCATCGCAAAGCTGATCATGCCAGGTGACGATCCGGGCGGGATCATTGTCACCATGTTGATCGGGGTCGTGGGGGCCGTGATCGGCGGGTTCCTTGGCAGCGCCATTTTTGGCACAGGACTCCAGAACTTCTGGAGTCTTCAGACCTGGATCGTTGCGATCATCGGCGCGCTGATCCTCCTCGGCCTCTACCGACTCTTCGCGGGACGAAAGGCAGTTTGGCGCTAACAACCACCCCCGTATGCGATGATGCCGCCGTGGCCGTGACCGATGAGCATCCTGCCGACCAGCACTCGACCGGCCACGGCGTGGGCCCGACTGGTGTCGACCCGGACGAAGAACCGTCGGTCGACTGGGGCTGGCACGGCAGCTTTCCGCTGGCCGGTCCAATCGCGGGGTGGTTCACCGCCTTCGCGTTGTTTGCGATGCTGATCGGAAACCACCGCAGCCGCATCGAGGACATCTGGCTGGTCTGTCTGGGCTTGCTGCTCGTGGTGATGCTGATCGGCCACCACCTGAAACGCCGCAAGGCCAGGCGGCGCTGACGGACTTGAGCGCTTCGCCAGCCGTCGAGCTGGAGATCGGACACCGCACCGTCCGGATCACCAACCCGGAGCGGGTTTACTTCCCCGCCCGCGGTGAGACCAAGATGGACTTGGCCCAGTACTACCTGTCCGTCGGCGACGGGATCGTCCGGGCCCTGCGCGAGCGTCCGTGCATGTTGCACCGGTTCCCCAGCGGAGTGACCGGGCCCAAGGTGCACCAGAAGCGACTACCCGCTGGGGCTCCCCCTTGGGTGCAGACGGTGCGGGTGGACTTTCCCTCTGGCCGCAGTGCCCACGAACTGTGTGTCACCGACCTCGCCGACGTGATCTGGGCCGTGCAGATGAGCACCGTAGAATTCCATCCCTGGAATAGCCGCCGCACGAGCGTCGAGTTTCCCGACGAGTGGCGTATCGACCTAGACCCGCAACCCGGGACGGGTTTCTCGCACGCTCGCCAGGTGGCTGTGGTGGTGCAGGAGGTGCTCGCCGAGGTAGGCGCGGTGGGCTGGCCGAAGACCTCCGGAGGTCGTGGGATGCACGTCTACGTGCGGATCGAGCCGCGCTGGAACTTCACCGACGTGCGTCGAGCCGCTCGCGCCTTCGCCCACGAGGTGCAGCGGCGCGCGCCGGATCTCGTCACCACCGCCTGGTGGAAGCGGGACCGGACCGGTGCGGTGTTCGTGGACTGGAATCAGAACACCCGTGACCACACGATCCGCAGCGCCTATTCGGTACGGGGCGTACCGGAGGCGGTGGTTTCCACCCCGCTGAGCTGGGACGAGGTGCCCGACGCCGAGCCCGCAGACTTCACCATGGCCACCGTGCCGCAGCGGTTCGCGCGCCTGGGCGACCTGCACGCCGGCATCGACGAGGCAGTGTTCTCGCTGGAGCCGCTGCTCGAATGGGCCGACCGCGAAGAACACCAAAGCTGACCAGCGGTACCTCAGCGAGGCCGCGTCAGGGGCTGACCAAGACATCGGCCAGATCGAATTGGACCGGGCGTTCGAGCTGGTCGTAGGTGCAGGAGCGCGGCTCGCGGTCGTCACGCCAGCGGACGAACTGGGTGGTATGCCGGAACCGCACACCTTCCATGTAGTCATAGCGGACCTCGACAACCCGCTCCGGGCGTAGCGGGACGAAGGACAGATCCTTGCCAGCGTTCCAGCGGCTGGTCTCGGACTTGCGCGGAGTGCGCTCGCCCTCCTCCTGCCGCGCCCAGGCCCACGGGTGGTCGTCGAAGGTGGTGACCAGCGGCTGCAGCTCGGTGAACAGCTCTTGGCGCCGCGCCATCGGGAATGCCCCGACCACCCCCACCGACACGAGGACCCCCCGGTCGTCGTAGAGGCCAAGGAGCAGCGAGCCGATGGTGCCCGGCCCGGACTTGTGCACCCGGTAACCGGCAACGACACAGTCGGCGGTGCGCTCATGCTTGATCTTGGTCATCACCCGCTTGTCCGGCTCGTAGGGCAAGTCGAGCTGCTTGGCGATAAGGCCGTCGAGCCCGGCGCCTTCGAACTGGTCGAACCACTGGCGAGCGACGTCCTCGTCTTGCGTCGCTCGCGTGATGTACACCGGTGCAGCGGCACCAGCCAGCGCATCCTCCAACGCCGCCCGCCGCTGCGCGAGCGGTACCTGCATGAGGTCGTCATCATCGAGCGCGAGCAGGTCGAACGCGACGAAACTAGCCGGGGTCTGCTCGGACAGCAGCGCCACCCGGCTAGCCGCGGGGTGGATGCGCTGCTGCAGCGCCTCGAAGTCCAGGGTGTTGCGTTCCCGATCAGCGATGACGATCTCGCCATCGATCACCGCCCGGAGCGGGAAGTTCGCCAGCACGGCTTCAACGACCTCGGGGAAGTAACGGGTCATCGGCCGCTCCTTGCGGCTGCCGATCTCGACCTCGTCACCGTCGCGGAAAATGATCGACCTGAAGCCGTCCCATTTCGGTTCGTAGTGTTGACCAGGGGGGATGGTGGCTGCCGGCTTCGCCAGCATCGGCGCGACGGGCGGCATAACGGGAAGAAGCACGGCCTCAGTGTGCCCGCCCACCGAGCAGGTCGCCGTCACCGGTGCTGGATCAGTGAGAAGCTTCTCGAACCTCCGCCGTTTGGGCCCGGCTTGCAGCTGTTCGCGCACACGTTTTGTCGGTAGCGGTCGATACCTCCGGCCGGTGCCGGCTCTCGGTCATCGGAGCCGCGATCATGCGGAAGGAAGCGGAAGCCGTGCCGACATGCCGCTGACGGTGCATCAATGATCAAGCTGATCGAGAAGGATGGCTGGACACCGGCACGAGTTCTATCACGTGGTCAAAAGTGCGTCGCGAGGTCAGTCGGCGGGAGATCACTGCGGTGACGCCGCGAGCTGGCCGCAGGCGGCGGCGATCTCGCGGCCACGGGTGTCCCGGACGGTGCAGGCCACCCCGGCGCCGCGCACTCGGGCCACGAACTCCTCCTGCACGGGCAGCGGACTGGCGTCCCACTCGCTGCCTGGAGTGGGATTGAGCGGGATGAGGTTCACGTGCACCAGGGCGCCTAGGCGGTCCCGCAACAGGTGTCCGAGCAGGTCTGCTCGCCACGGCTGGTCGTTGACGTCGCGGATCAATGCGTACTCGATGGACACCCGGCGCCCGGTGGCGTCGGCATAGCACCGCGCCGCGTCGAGCACCTCGGCCACCTGCCACCGGCTGTTCACCGGGACGAGGGTGTCCCGCAGTTCGTCGTCCGGAGTATGCAACGACACCGCCAGCGTGACCTGCAAGTCCTCGGCGGCCAGCCGCCGGATCGCAGGCACCAGACCCACCGTGGACACCGTCACAGACCGCTGGGACAGTCCCAAGCCGTCCGGCGCCGGGTCGGTGATCCGGCGGACAGCTGAGATCACCCGCTGGTAGTTGGCCAGCGGCTCCCCCATCCCCATGAACACGACATTGGACAGCCGCCCGGGTCCTCCGGCCAGCTCACCGTCGCGCATCGCGGCCGCGGCCGCCCGTACCTGATCCACTATCTCGGCCGTGGACAGGTTACGAGTCAGCCCACCCTGCCCGGTGGCGCAGAACGGGCAGGCCATCCCGCAACCCGCCTGGCTGGAAACACACACTGTGGCGCGATCCGGGTAGCGCATCAGCACGCTTTCGGTGAGCACGCCGTCCGCGGCCCGCCATAACGTCTTACGGGTGGTGCCGCCGTCACAGGACACGTGCCGCACTGGGGTTGCCAGTTCCGGAAGCAGCGCGGCAGTCAAACGGCTCCGGCGGGCCGCGGGCAGGTCGGTCATCGCAGCCGGATCGGTGGTCAGCCGGGCGAAGTAATGCCGGGCGAGCTGATCAGCGCGAAACGCCGGCTCGCCCAACGCATGCACTACAGCACGGCGTTGGTCGCGGTCGAGGTCGGCGAGGTGCTGCGGCGGCATGCCCCGGCGTGGGGCGTTGAATACCAAGGGGAGCGCAGTCATGTCAGGGTCCAGTGTCCCACGCCGACACAGCGAACTCGTGGCGCAGATGCAGGCGGTAACGCACCGGGATGGTCAGCCCCGGGGTTTGCGCGATCGCCCTGGCCGCCACCTCAGGAGTGAACTCAATACGCAGCGCCCGCTCCAGGTCATCCCGATCGGTGAAGCGCCAGACCGTGTCCACCCGGCGGCAGTCGAAGCCCTGCCGGGCGAAGAACGCCTCCACCACTTCCGGGCGGTAACGTGGCGCCGCCGTGCACAACCATTGGCCATAGGGAGCATGGGTGCCGTCCAGATCGATGACGGCCAGCGTCCCGCCGCGGCGCAGCACCCGTCGCGCCTCGGCCAGGCCACGTTCGCAGCCCGGGCCGAAGAAGTAGGCGAGGCGCGCATGCACCAGATCAGCGCTGGAGTCGGCCAGTGGCAACCGCTGGGCGCAACCAGGTAGGACCCGGATGTTGGGCAGCCCGCGGATCCGCCGGCGGGCGCGGGCCACCAGCGGAGGGTGCGGCTCCACGCCGACGACGCTGCGCGCCCGCTCGGCGAATCGAGGCAGGTGAAAACCGTCGCCGCAACCGATGTCGACGACGTCCGCGCCGGACCAGTCGATCCTTTCGGCCAACGCCGCCCACAGTGCACCGTCCGCGTCGACCGCCCGATTCTCCCGCTCGTAGACCTCGGGCCAGTTCCAGATGTTGGGGCTGGGCAGCACGTCAGGCTGGATCACCGGCCCAGTCTGCCTGCACCCCACGGGGCCGAAACCAATACCGTCCCTAAATCGTTGTCAGTGCGTGATCCAGGACACATCATTCATTCCCGGTTCGGTGTGTTGGATCGACGTGTCTACGACCGATCCAGCCCGCAGCCGGGACTTTTATGCCGGGCTGTTCGGCTGGACCTACCACATTGACCCGGATCCCAACCGCGGCCACTACACCAACGCCCTGCGCGACGGCCTGCCAGTGGCCGGCCTGGGGGGTGTCCCGGTGCCGGCAGGGCAACCAGCGACCTGGACGTTGTATCTCGCCACCGCCAACATCGCCCACACCGCCGAGGTATTCGACCAGGGCGGCGGTCGGGTGCTCTATGGGCCGGTGGACGTCCCAGGGCAGGGCAGCATGCTCATCGGGGCCGACCCGACCGGCGGCGTGATCGGCTTCTGGCAGCCCACCAGGCCATGGATGTTCCATACCACCGACACGGGGGCACTGTTCTGGGCCGAGTTGAACACCCGGAATGGTAAGCAGGCCGACGAGTTCTTCGCGAACTTGTTCGGCTACCACCAGCAGCAGATCGGTGACGGCGTCGACATGGACTACACCACGTGGTCACGTGGTGGGCAGATGCTGCTGGGAAGAATACAGATTGGCAAGAACTGGTCCCCCGACATCACCGCGCACTGGCTGCTGCACTTCGTGGTGGACCCGCACCACGGCACCGACGCTGCGGTCAACCGCGTCGTGGAACTGGGTGGTCAGGTACACATCTACCCTTACAACAGCGAGTTGGGCCGGATTGCGCTGGTCTCGGATCCCTCCGGTGCCGCGTTCGCATTGATTGACCCCACCGTCGCGATCGAGCCGGCGACGAACAGCATCGAGACGGCCGACGACCCTTACGACGACTGAGCGACCCTGTCCGGGCTCAGCCACCGACCGGGACGAACAGGCTCAGCAGCAGCCAGCCAACGACCGCTGACGGCAGCAGCGAGTCGAGCCGATCCATCAGCCCGCCGTGGCCGGGCAGCAGAGTACCCATGTCCTTGACGTCGAGGTCACGCTTGATCAGCGACTCGATCAGATCGCCTCCGGTGGCCGTGATGACGATCGCAGCCCCGAACAGCAGCCCTTGCCACAGCCGCCCGTCGAGCAAGTAGATCAACGGCAGGGCACCGGCGGCGGTCCCGGCCACCAGCGATCCGATGAAGCCTTCCCAAGACTTTTTCGGGCTGATCGACGGCGCCATGGGGTGCCGCCCACGCAATACACCCGCGGCGTAGCCCCCGATGTCCGAAGCCACCGCGGCGAGCATCAGGCACAGCACCCGGGCGGCACCGTCGGCCGGAATTACCAGCAAGGTTGCGAAGGCGGCGAATCCGGGCAGGTAAGCCGCAGTGAGCACCGAAGCGCTGACGTCGCGGACATAACCCGCCGCACCCTGAGGGAAGCGCCACACCAGGCAGGCCAGCGCAGTGATCACGAACGCGACAAGTAACCCGTCCCGACCGAACGGCCAGGACAACCACACCATTGCCTGCCCGCCGAGCAACACCGGTAGTAGTGCGATCCGGGTACCGGCGCGGCGCAACGTTGCGGCGAGCTCCCAAGTCGACACCGCCACCGCGACAGCGATGATGCCGATGAACACCTGGCGTACGGTGAACAACGCGACCAGGATCGCGCCACCCAGCAGCAACCCGACGGTGATCGCCGCCCACAGGTTGCGACCCGCCCGCGTGACGCGGGGGCTCTCGGCCGGGGGCACAGCGGCGGCGGGGTGCTCGGGAGTCCGGAAGCAAACGATCAGACCTCGAGCAACTCCGACTCCTTGTGCTTGACCAGCTCGTCGACCTGTCCCACGTATCGGTGAGTGGTGGCGTCAAGCTCTTTCTCGGCCCGGGTCACCTCGTCCTCACCGGCCTCCCCCTGACGAGAGATGCGGCTGAGCTCGTCCTTGGCCTTGCGGCGGATGTTGCGGATGGACACCTTGGCGTCCTCGCCCTTGGCGTGCGCCACCTTGACCAGGTCCCGGCGGCGTTCCTGGGACAGCTGCGGGATGATCACGCGGATGATCGTGCCTTCGTCGGTGGGGTTGACACCGAGGTCTGAATCCCGGATCGCCTTCGCCATGGGTCGCAGCAGGCTGGGATCGTACGGCTTGATCACAGCCATTCTGGCCTCCGGGACCGTCACGCTGGCCAGCTGGATCAAGGGAGTAGCGGCGCCGTAGTAGTCGACAACGATCTTGGAGAACATCGCCGGACTGGCCCGACCAGTACGCACCGTGGCCAGGTCCTCCTTGGCGACCGACACGGCCTTGTCCATCTTCTCCTCGGCGTCGAAGAGGGTGTCGTCGATCACGGCTGCTCCTTGTCCGGCATCCGGCTGGCTCCTGGGCGGCGTGGCCCGTACCAGTATCTCCCCTGGCTCATGTCCCTGGGGAACCACCCGACCGGCGGATCTCACGCCGGGGAGCTGACCAGGGTCCCGATCGGTTCGCCGCGCACCGCACGAGCGATGTTGCCTTCGGTGAGCAGATTGAACACGATGATCGGTAACTTATTGTCCATGCACAGGCTGAACGCGGTCGCGTCGGCCACCTTGAGCCCGCGCTCGAGCACCTCACGATGAGTGATGTGGTGAAACATCGTCGCCGAGAGGTCGGTTTTGGGATCGGCGGTGTATACCCCGTTGACCGCTTTGCCCAGCAGCAGGACCTCGCAGCCGATCTCCAGCGCGCGTTGGGCTCCGGTGGTGTCGGTGGAGAAATAGGGCATCCCGACACCCGCACCGAAGATCACCACACGACCCTTCTCGAGGTGCCTGATGGCCCGCCGGGGGATATAGGGCTCGGCAACCTGGCCCATGGTGATCGCGGTCTGCACACGGGTGTCGAGTTTGTGCTCCCGCTCCAGGAAGTCCTGCAGAGCCAGGCAGTTCATCACGGTCCCGAGCATCCCCATGTAATCGGCCCGGGACCGTTCCATGCCGCCCTGCTGCAGCTCTTCACCGCGGAAGAAGTTGCCGCCACCGATCACCACCGCCATCTGGACCCCGGTGGCGACCACATCGGCGATCTGCCGCGCGACGGCGTGTACCACCTCGGGGTCCACGCCGACGCCACCGCCGCCGAACATCTCACCGCCGAGCTTGAGCAGCACCCGGCGGTACCCGGGGCCCAGCAATCGGTCGGTGCTCATCGGCGGGTTCATCCTGCCTCAGGCCTGGCCGACCTCGAAGCGGGCGAACCGTCGCACGGTCACTCCGGCGTCCTCCAGGACAGCCTTGACAGTCTTCTTGGAATCCTGCACGGAAGACTGCTCCAGCAACACGGTGTCCTTGAAGAAGCCGTTGAGACGGCCTTCAACGATCCTGGGCAGCGCCTGCTCGGGCTTGCCCTCCTGGCGCGCGGTCTCCTCGGCGATGCGTCGCTCACTGGCGAGCACGTCGGCGGGTACGTCGTCCCGGGTGACGTAGCGCGGTTTCATCGCAGCCACCTGCATCGCCACGGCGCGCGCCGTCTCAGGCGACCCGCCATCGTACTCGACCAGCACGCCTACCGCGGGCGGCAAATCAGAGGCGCGGCGGTGCAGGTAGGTGGCCACCTCCCCGTCGAAGGACACCACCCGGCGCAGCTGCAGCTTCTCGCCGATCTTGACTGAGACGGTCTGCACCGCGTCGGCTACCGTGCCGCCGTTCAACTGAACCTGCGCGAGCGCTTCGGCATCGGCCGGGCGGGTCTGCACCGCCTCAGCGACGATCTTGTCGGCGAGCTCCTGGAAGTCGGCACCCTTGGCCACGAAGTCGGTCTCGCAGTTGAGCTCGATCATCACGCCGCCCGCGGCGGCCACCAGCCCATTGGCGGTGGTGCGCTCGGCCCGCTTGCCGACGTCCTTGGCACCCTTGATGCGCAGGAGCTCAACCGCCTGGTCGAAGTCACCGCCGGACTCTTCCAGGGCCTTCTTGCAATCCATCATCCCGGAACCGGTCAGATCCCGGAGTCGCTTGACATCCGCGGCGGAGTAGTTCGCCATCGTGGCTTTCCGTCCTGTCGTTCTTGTCTCGTTCAGAGTCGAGGATGCGGGCACTCAGGTGTGCGACACGCCGTTGTTCGCAGTCGCCGGTTCTGCCTGCGGCGCGGCCGGCCGCTCAGCCGGACTGCCAGAAACCAGCAGTTCCTGCTCCCATTCAGCCAGCGGCTCGTCGGTACCGACACCGGCATCGGGCTTGTCCGAGCCGTCGGCTCCGCCGGAACGTCCAGCCCGCGACATCAACCCGTCGGCGGTGGCGTCGGCCACTACCCGGGTGAGCAACGCCGCGGAGCGAATCGCATCGTCGTTGCCCGGGATGGGGTAGTCGACCTCGTCGGGGTCGCAGTTAGTGTCCAGGATGGCCACGATGGGGATGCCCAACTTGCGTGCCTCGCCGACGGCGATCTGCTCTTTTTTAGTGTCCACCACCCACACGGCGCTGGGGACACGCTGCATGTCCCGGATGCCGCCCAGGGTCTTCTCCAGCTTGTCCTTCTCTCTGGTACGCATCAGGATCTCTTTTTTGGTCAGCCCGGTGAATCCGCCGGTCTGCTCCATGGACTCAAGTTCCTTGAGGCGCTGCAACCGCTTGTGCACAGTGGTGAAGTTCGTGAGCATCCCGCCCAGCCAGCGGTGGTTCACAAAAGGCATGCCCACCCGCTGCGCGTGATGTGAGATCGCTTCCTGGGCCTGCTTTTTCGTGCCGATGAATAAAATCGAACCGCCGTGGGCCACGGTTTGCTTGATGAACTCGTAGGCGCGGTCGATGTAGGTCAACGTCTGCTGCAGGTCGATGATGTAGATGCCGTTGCGCTCGGTGAAGATGTAACGCTTCATCTTCGGGTTCCAGCGGCGGGTCTGGTGCCCGAAGTGCACGCCGGAATCGAGCAGCTGCTTCATGGTGACGACGGCCATGGCCGGTGCACACCTCGATGTGTCAGGCGCGACGGGCTCCGCCGCCACGCTCATGCGGTTGTCGCGGCGGGCCGGGTCAGACCGCCACCCTGGCGCCAGGCCGGCGGCCGGACCCCGTTTCGATCACTGATCGCAACAAGGACCGCCGGACGCCGAGGCCCCGGTAGGGGCGCGAGCGCTGGCGCGCGAAGTCGACCCGCACACGGGCCGCTCCTGCAGTGTACGACCGTGCTCCACGGTCGGCTCAGCCGAGGTGGGCTGCCGTACCCAGCTGTCCACAGTGCTTTCTTTATCCACATCCGCAGACTTCGCTGCTGGGCGGTCGCGAGCGTCGCCGGGACGCTGTCCGGCATGTCTCGGGTTCTCATCTGCGCCCTGCTCGTCACCGTGCTGTCCGGCGGCGCAGGGACTGGGATGGTCGCTTTGACAGGCCTGGCGGTGCCGCCTGGGACGGCTGATGCCGATGACCCGTCCCGGCTGCCCACCCGGATGTTCGGTTGGCCGCTGGCTGGGCGTCCGACCGTGGTCCGAGCTTTCAAGGCGCCCGCGGTGCCGTATGGGCCGGGGCATCGCGGTGTCGACCTGGCCTCCGTCGCCGGAGCTACGGTGCTCGCCGCCGGCGCTGGCACGGTGGTCTTCGCCGCAGCTGTGGCCGGCCGGGGTGTCGTGTCAGTGGACCACCCCGGTGGGCTACGCACGACGTATGAGCCGGTGTCAGCGACCGTCGGTGCCGGAGATCGGGTGGCCAAGGGTGAGCAGCTGGGTACCGTGCAGCTCGGCCACCCTGGCTGCGCTGCCACTGCCTGCCTGCACTGGGGTGTACGGCGCGGTCCCGGTGATTACTTGGATCCCCGGCGCCTGGTGGTGATGCCACGAGTGCGGCTGCTGCCCATTGACGGCCTACCCGCCGCCCGGTGATGTCGAGGATTCAGCCGGTGGAGGCGTCGACCATTTTGCTCCGTAGCCGCAGCACCGCTCTGGTATGCAGTTGGCAGGCCCTCGACTCGGTAACACCGAGCACCCGGCCGATTTCGGCAAGGGTGAGGTTTTCGAAGTAGTACAGCGAAACCACCACCCGATCCCGGTCGGTCAGTTGCGAGATCGCCTCGGCGAGCAACCGCCGGTTCTCCACCCAATCCAGGATCGCACCCGGTTCATCGGTTTTGTCATCGGGCAACGTCTCCGCAATGGAAGTGCCACCGCGCCCAACGGCGATGAGCTCATCCAGCGCGACCACACTGGTCAGCTGCAGCTGGGCGTAGAGCTCCCGCAAGTCGGTCACGGTAATGCCTAGCTCCGCAGCCACCTCGACGTCGCTGGCCGAACGCTGCAACCGGCATTCCAGACGTTCCAGCGCACGCTCTACATCCCGAGCGCGGCTGCGCACCGAACGGGGCACCCAGTCCTGCGCCCGCAGCTCATCCAGGATCGCGCCCCGGATCCGTGGCATCGCGTAGGTCTCGAACTTCAAGCCACGCTCAGGCTCGTACCGATCGATGGCCTCCCACAGGCCGAACACTCCGGACTGCACGAGGTCGGCGATGTCGACGTGGGCAGGCAGTCCGGTACCCACCCGGCCGGCCACGTACTTCACCAACGGCGCGTAGTGCAGGAGCAGCCTGTCACGTAATGTCGCGTTGCGGTCTTTGCCGTAGGCGCGCCACAACCCGACAATGCCGGCTTGCACCTCCTCGGCCCTGGTCGTGGCATCCCAGCTACTGCGCACGGAACCGGCTGGGGGAACGGCGGTCAGGATGCGGTCGCGACCCCCGGAATGCTCAGGAACGGGGGTGGCTCCGGTCATGGATCGCCTTCAGCCTCTCGACAGTGACGTGCGTGTAGAGCTGCGTGGTGGCGAGCGTAGCGTGACCGAGTAACTCCTGAACGGTGCGAAGGTCCGCGCCGCCCTCCAGCAGATGAGTGGCGGCGCTGTGCCGCAGCCCGTGCGGCCCCATATCCGGGACGCCCGCCACCGCGCCGATCATGTCGTGCACGACGGCTCGAACGATCCGTTGATCGACTCGCCCGCCACGTGCTCCGAGGAACAGCGCCGCGGCTGAATGGGATTGGACGAGGGCGGGGCGCCCCTGTTCGATCCAGCGATGCAGAGCGCGTTGCGCGGGCAACCCGTACGGTACTGCGCGTTCCTTGGCGCCCTTGCCAAACACCCGGACCAGGCGACGTGGCTCATCGAGGTCACCGAGATCAAGCCCACAAAGCTCGGCGACACGCATCCCGGTCGCGTACAGCAACTCCACAACGGCGTGATCACGTAAAGCAACTGGATCCGCCTCACCGGCGCCCCGATGCGCCGCTTGGAGTGCCGCCGCCGCCTGTTCCGGGTGCAGCACCGGAGGCAGGACTCGGTGTGGCCGCGGCGCGGCCAGTCGCAGCCCGGGGTCGTTGGGCAGCAGACCGGCTCGGCTGGCCCAGGAAGTGAAGGCGCGTGCCGCCGCGGTTCGCCGCGCCAGGCTGCTGCGTTGGTGCCCGCTGCGGTACTGCGCGCCCATCCAGCCGCGCAGCAACGGAAGATCCAGCGCCGCCAGATTGTCACGACCTGAACTCACCAAGTGGTGCAGCAGGGACGTGACGTCGCCGCAGTAGGCCCGCACGGTGTGCGGTGACAAGCCGCGTACCGAACGCAGATGGGCCGCGAAACGGTCGCGATGCGCTGCCAGGTCGTCCGGTAGTGAGTCGGGTGCCGGCGGTTCCTCGCTCACCGGCAGGACAGTGCGCTCCTGGCAGCCGGAGGTCAAGCATCGCCACGCCTGGGATTCGGCGACATCCGGCACCAGCCGGTCACTCCACACGAGACCAGTCCCTGCAACTCCAGCAATGACAGCGCGGACCGCACCCGATGCAGCGGTACCCCGCTATCACCCACCAGTTGCTCCGGGTACCGGCAAGCCCGGACCGGCAGCGCCTCGTACACCGCGAGCAACTCCGGGCTCAGCCCATCGGTAGGGCAACGGGGCGTGCTTAACGGCGGCGCGAGATCGGTGCCGATCCGCCCCACGGCCTCGATGACCTCCGCTACCCGAGTGACCAACACCGCCTGCTCCTCGCGTACCAGCAGGTGGCAGCCCACAGACATTGCCGAGGTGATCGGTCCCGGCACCGCCATCACAATCCGGCCCAGCGCCGCTGCCGCGGCAGCAGTACGTCGGGCACCGCTGCGCACCCCAGCCTCGACAACGAGGGTGCCGGCAGCAAGCGCGGCGATCAGGCGGTTGCGCACTAGGAAGCGCCCCCGCGCGGGCCGGACACCCGGGGGATACTCGCTGACCACCACACCACGTTCGGCGACCCGATCCAGCAGCCGTAAATGACCGGCGGGGTAGGCCCGATCCAGCCCGCAGGCCTGCACCGCGACGGTGCAGCCCTCGGCGGCCAGCGCGCCCCGATGCGCCGCGCCGTCAATGCCGAACGCGGCGCCGGACACCACCGCGTGGCGGCCCTCGGCAAGCCCGTAGCCGAACTCGGCAGCGACGTGCTCCCCATATCCGGTCGCGGCCCGCGCCCCGACTACCGCCACCGCAGCTTGCTCACCCAGCTCGTCGAGGCGAGCGGTTCCCCGTGCCCAGAGAGCTACTGGAGCGCACCAACGGGCGTCGGCGCGCGCAGTAGGTGTCGCGAAACAGGCGAACGCCTCGACAGGCCATTCGTCGTCCTCAGGAATCACCAACCGGCCCCCGAGGGCGGCGATCGCGGACAGATCGGCCTGCGCCCGGTCATCGGCTCGACGGGCAGAGGTCTCCGCGGCGACGCGATCGGGGACCTTCCGCCCGACCACCAGCCGGGCCGCCTGCACCGGACCGACCTCGGTGATCAACTCGGACAGGGCCGTGGCGGGGGGCTCAGCGACCCGATTGAGGTAGGCGCGAGCCAGACGCAGCTCTCGCTGACCCGATGTCATGCCGCTCTCCGGTCCCGCAGACCCATCGCCACGGCCACATCCTCGGCCAGCGGGCGATCCCGCCCTGTCAGGTCGGCCACCGTCCAGGCCAACCGCAAGGTGCGATCCGCTCCTCTGGCCGTTACCAAGCCCCGATGCAGCGCCGCCTCGATCGGCTCGGTCACCGCTCTCGGCAGCCGGAATCGCCGCCGCAGCACCGGCCCCGGCACCTCAGCATTGGTGCTCCAGCCGGTACCCGTCCAGCGTGCGCGAGCCGCGGACCGAGCCCCGAGTACGCGTTCACGCACTATCGCCGTGCTTTCGGGCTCCGCATCGGCCTGCCCCATGTTCTTTACCGGACGCATCGCCACCCGCAAGTCCACCCGGTCCAGCAGCGGACCGGACAGCCGACCCAAGTACCGCCTGCGGGCCGCCGGGGCACAGATGCAGTCCCGCTCATCGGGCGGCGCGCACGGACAGGGATTGGCCGCGAGTACGAGCAGGCACCGTGCCGGGTAGCGCACCACCCCATCGCGGCGGGCCAACCGGACCTCGCCGTCCTCCAGCGGGGTGCGCAGCGCCTCCAGCGATCGTGACCCGAACTCAGGAACCTCATCGAGGAACAGCACACCGCGGTGCCCCACAGTTCGGCTATGTACCTTGATTTTACCGCGCTGGCGGCGCTAGCAGAGTCCTGCTGAGCAGTTCAGCATCACATGAGAAGGCACTGTTGCATTGAGCGTTCGGTCCACACGAGCTGGTCCACCTGCCCGCCCAGAAGCCACGTAGCAGGTCTTCGGATGTCACTTTGTTACGGTTCTCCAAGGCGCCTGAGGGGTCTGCCTCGCTGCTTTGCTGCATGGCGAGGACACCGTTCCCCTCAATGCAACAGTGCCCGCTGACCTGGTCCAGGAACGATTTGCACCTGTTCGGCGGGAACGGGGAGTTGGCACTGCTGGCAGATCAGCCCGGTTCGCAAGTCTCCCCCGCAAACCGCGTGCTGCGCGAGGCGGGGCGGGCCCGCCGACCCCGTCAGGTGCTCATCACCCCATTGCATGAGGGCAAGCACCGGAACGAACAGCTGACGGCCCATTGAAGTAAGCCGGTAATCAAATCGTTCAGGGCGCTGCTGGTAGGCCACCCGCTCGAGCACTCCGGCCGCGACCAGCCGGCTGAGGCGGTTAGCCAACACGTTTCGAGCGATACCGAGGCTGTCCTGGAACTGCTCGAAACGCCTCAGCCCGAGCAGGGCGTCCCGCACGATGAGCAGACTCCAACGCTCTCCCACCACTTCCAGGGCGCGGGCGATGGAGCACACCTGGTTGTCATAGGTCCGCTGCAACACCTCACTCACCTCGCCAAGCCAGTATACCAGAGTGGGTTGCGTCAACGAACTGACTAGGCGTATGGTCAGTTTCGTTATAAAACTAACCCCGGACTCGGGAAGCGTACAGCCGACTGAACCACGCCACGCGGGTCCGTCGCCGCGCCTTCGACCCCGGTGACCGCACGTCAGATCGACCCCGGGAAAGGATCAGGAATCCCATGACCACCGTGCCCAGCTATGCCCTCATGGTCACAGTCACGCTGTGCATCATCGTGATTCCGGTGATGGCCGCCATCAGCTATGTCGCTGTGCGGCAACGCGGCTCAGCGCGTCGACCGGCGCTAGACGTGGCCCTTGGAGTCGGCGCGCTCCTGGCGGCCTGGCTTGCCGCCGCCGTGGCCACCAGCGGCGCCGACGTGTTCCTTGGCCGTGCCAGCGACGCCCTGCCAGCTATCGCCGGTGGTGTATTCATCCCCATCGCCGCTGGCGTGCTGCTCACGCGAATACCCGCGGTGCGCGACGCGCTCGCCACCCCCCGGGTGCTGGCGCTGCTCACGCTGGTCAACATCTGGCGGATCGCCGGAATCATGTTCATCACGCTCTACCTACAAAACCTATTGCCAGCGCACTTCGCGCTGCCCGCCGGGATCGGTGATGTGATCATCGGACTGGCCGCACCGTTCGTTGCCTACGCCTTGTGGAAGCGCCCAGCCCGCCGTCGCCCGGCCATTATCTTCCACACCCTCGGTCTGTTAGACCTCGCAATGGCCGTCACGCTGGGCGTGACCTCGGCTCCCGGGGCCCTACAGGTCTTCACCACCGGACCGAACACACTCCCGATGACGGTGCTGCCGGAAGTGCTGATCCCGACCTTCCTGCTGCCACTCGGCGTGATTATCCACATCACGACGCTGCGGATCCTCGCCCGCCAACCATCGCTGGAAGTCACCCGACCAGGCGCCCCGGCGAGCCCCGACCGCACACCCCAGGCCGCTTGAAATGGCCACGCCAGATCGAAGAAGACACCAACATGTCCGTTTCCCACGCAGCCCTAATCGCAGCGCCCACGCGGTGGGCGTGACACCACATGTGACGCGAACTCACGTTCACCCGTGCCGCTGTGGTCATCAGAACGATCACTGTAGACAGTGAAGTCGCTGGCAGCAGCCGTAGTGAACGTGGAGGGGGCGTCTTGTAAGCGGAAGGTTCGGGGTTCAAGCCCCCGCGTCGGCTCCAATGTGAGCAGCAGGAATGCTTCGACGGTGGTTTCGCGTGACACGTTGTGTGACGCAGACGGCGCTGGTGTGCGCTCGCGCGACGCGATCATGGAGACTGTGCGATTGGTCTGAGGCAGCATCAAGGAAATACTGCCGCTGACGCGCAAGGGAAGATCAAGAAGTGGACGCTACCTGAATCAGGGTCGAAGCATGGCCACGATCGTGGTCCCATTGCGGAAACACGAACACGACGACCTTGCGGGTTGATCGCACGGCCTACGACAGGACGGATGTGTATCGCGAGCAAGACTGCAATGACCCGTCCGCTCATGCCGATGAGCGGATGTGACGGCC
Source organism: Pseudonocardiaceae bacterium (assembly GCA_036389855.1). Lineage (GTDB taxonomy): Bacteria > Actinomycetota > Actinomycetes > Mycobacteriales > Pseudonocardiaceae. Next base: position 468 of record DASVWA010000169.1, on the reverse strand, counting down.
GACTCGGCTCGGACCGCAGTATGGAGCCGCTAAGGCATGATCGTCCAGTTGTCGTGGATGGCTAACGTTGGAGAGCTGCCGGAGGCTACCTTCACGGCGAGGGCGATGATCCGCGGGGGAACACTGCGGCTCGCTTGGGTCAGCTACGCTTCCTGGCCTCGGCGGCTATGCAGTCCTTATCTCGATGCTCGCGCTTATGGTGAACCTTCTGAGCTACCGCACAAGCGCTCTACGCAATAGCTCACCTGAATGTCATAATGCCGCCACTGGCTCACCGCCGCCGGCTGGCGAGAAAAGATGACCAGCGCTTCACTGCCGGGAACGAGGTCATCAGGCTGAACACGGCCACCTGAACCCCGGCACCGGGACTGACCACCCTACTTAACCACTCGCCGGCGTGACCCGTCAGCTCGAACTGACAAGCAAGTTGACAACGCCCATGATTGCCCTGACAACGACCCCTGGTTT